>PBOU01000101.1 GCA_002724415.1 Planctomycetaceae bacterium | reverse complement strand
GTTATGAGCGCAATAAATGCTGGGTGTACGGCATCAATTGGGCTCGAGGTTGTCGGTGAAATGAGCTCTGGGGAGACCGTCCTGGTGACTGCCGCTGCCGGTGGCGTGGGGAGTTGGGTCGTTCAGTTGGCCAAGCTTGCCGGCAATCATGTCATCGGTACCTGTAGCACAAGAGAAAAGGCCGCCCAGCTGGAAGTTCTGGGGTGCGACCGCGTCGTCCGTTACCGAGACGAGGACCTTGGCACAGCGCTAAAGGAGGAGTACCCGGACGGAATCGACCTGATTTTCGAGCAGGTAGGTGGAACCACCTTCGACACATGCGTTGACAACGTGGCCCGACGAGGTCGGATTCTGATTTGTGGATTTATCTCCGAATACCAGAACGGCCCCCAGGAAGTGCTGGCACCACGGATCTACCACAAGCTCCTCTGGAAGTCAGCTCAGTTGAGAGGGTTCCTGCACTCCGACTGGCCGGATCGCTTCCCAGATCACCTTTCCCGCAACATTCAACTGATCGAAGACGGGTTGATCGACCCACAAATTGATCCTCAGCCCTTCCTAGGCATTGACGAGGTGGTCAATGCAGTCGAGTACCTCCACAGCGGGAAGAACACTGGAAAGGTAACCGTGCAATACCGGTGATCTGAGCGCGAGGGACTGGACCCGTGGTCGCACTCAGCCGTCCGATGGATTGGCCAGTGACTCAAATCTCATTCGGGCCAGATCGCCTGGATTCGACGATGGGTTCTGGCCCACCCTGAGATCTTCAGATCGAAGAAGCGCTATGGGGACGGTCACATCGTGGGTAAGTACCCAGAATCTCCCCGCCCGCACAGCCTCTAAGACTTGGTTCGCCACCAGGGACGGCGCTATTCCCTGCTCCTTCACTAGTTCGCCGAAGGAACTCTGAATGCCATCGGCATTCTCGCCAACCTCGACCCAGTCCGGACGAAGTCGAGCAACATCAAAGATGGCGGTGGAAACGGCGTTAGGACAAAGGCACGACACGCCGACTGGGGTGTGTTCCAATTCACGGTAGAGAGCCTCAGACAGCCCTACTACCGCATGCTTGCTGGCCGCATACATCCCGCATATGACGTTGGTCGCCAAACCAGCTTGTGATGCCGTGTTCACTACGTGCCCGATGCCGGCTTCCACCATCCGGGGGACAAACGCCAACACCCCATGGGCTACACCCAGGACGTTGATGTCAAAGGTCCATTTCCATTGCGAAGGAGTGGTCTGCAATATCGGCTCGGCAGGCGCAACGCCGGCGTTGTTGCAAAGGACGTGCACTGTCTCATAACGGTCCCAGACCAAATCGGCCAATCCGAGAACTGCCTCCGAGTCGGTCACATCGCAAACCTGGCCTTCGACTCGGTTTCCGGCACTGGCCGACAAGCGATCCACTTGGGCCCCCAAAGCCGACTCGTCCACATCTGACAGGACCACCGTCATCCCAGCGTCGAGAAAGGCCTCTCCCATAGCCAGACCGATCCCCGATGCGCCTCCGGTTATCACCGCTACCCGGCCGTCGAGGTCCTCAAGCATGGTGAACCCTGCCCTTAACGGACATTGCACTGTCCACCGTCAACGGGGATGAGCTGACCGGTAATGAAACGGGATGCGTCAGAGGCCAGAAAGACCATGACGGGTCCAAGGTCCCGATCCGGGTCTCCGTATTCCTGGCCCAGAGCGATGCTCTGTTCGTTTCGCCAGTACTTCTCGGTCAGCTGTTCTTCGCTGATCCCCTCCTTGGCTGCGAGGAACATCGGTGTCCTGATGGCCGGAAGGACGGCGTTTACCCGAACGTTGTCTGCACCCCATGTTCCTGCTGCCGTGCGTGTCCAAGCGTGAACAGCGCCTTTCGTTGCGGAGTATGCAGCGGCACTCGGTTCTGGTCTTTGGCCGGAAATGGAACCGAAGTTGACGATGGCTCCACCACCGGCACTCTTCAAGTACTTGTGTGCCGTTTGGTTCGTGAGCATGGTGCCGCGGACGTTCACTGCGAACAGGTGGTCCCAGGCGCTCGCACTGACCTCACTAGCGGAGTTGGCTGCATGAATGGCTGCCGGATGCGCCAACGCGTCTAACCCGCCCATCAAATCAACGGCCGCGGCGAACGCTCCCTGTACCCGATCGGTGTCGGCCACATCAACAGGAAGGAAGGTCGCGGTTCCCGATCCCTCGGCAGCGACGCAAACTTCATTCCCGGCTGCCTCGGAAATGTCCATGCCCACGACCTGGGCGCCGGCTCTCACATACGCCCTAACGGTCGCGGCTCCCATGCCGCTCGCACAGCCAGTGACGATGATTCGCTTTTCCTTTAGATCCATGGCCTCGGTGTCTACCGGATCAGAACCCATTCCCCATCAGTCGCTCGTTCCACCATTCGTTCAGCCGGTCCTAGAAGGTCGCAGCCGTCTTGGTTGGCAGGTTGGGAAGACCATGCGGTGAACCAGGGTAGACCGCAAGATCCACCTGCCGTTCGTGAGCAAGCAATCGGTGCACCGTTCTGACCGTCCGGGCCTATAGAGATTGAAGGACGAAGCCTTCATATCCGCTATTGGCGACTTCGTCACACTTCGCCCGGTAGTTCTGCAGACCTCCGAGAAAGAAGGCGAGACCTGCTGGCTTGCCGGGAATGTTCTCCCCTGTCCACCAGGACTTGGTTGAACCGACAATGAGATTCTCTGCAGCCTTGTCCACCTGCTGGGTCCAGTCGTCCTCAGCTTCTGGATCTGCATCAATGTGGTTAAAGCCGTGTTCGCCCATATGAGTCAGACAGTCCTTGATCCAATCGACGTGTTGCTCGATGGCAAAGATGACGTTGCTGAATACTGAGGGACTTCCCGGACCCGTAATCATGAAGAGGTTGGGGAAACCTGATGCGACAAGGCCNAGGTATGCGGTCGTTCGAGTAGCCCACTTGTCTCGTAGTAGTCGCCCGCCAACTCCCTGGATGTCCATAGCCAACAACGGACCGCTCACGCCGTCGAAGCCTGTTGCGTACACGATCACGTCGAGTTCGATCTCGTCGCCACCNGCACGAAGACCAGCAGGGGTGANCGCCTCGATCGGCGATGTTCTCGCNTCCACGAGNGTGACGTTGTCCCTGTTGTAGGTCTCGAAATAGTCGATACCAACGATCAAGCGTCTTGAACCGATGGGATGATCGATGGTCAGCAGCTTGTCAGCAACCTCCGGGTCGTTGACGGCTTCACCGTTCTTCTCAATCACCAACTCGCTGAGAACCCTGTTGGCCTCCAGATTTGTGCCGGTATCGCTAAAGGCCCGGTTCAAGGCAACCGCACCGCCCACCTCCCAACCGTCTTCGAACAGTTCCCTTCGGGATTCGGCATCCAACTCCATCAGGGAGGGTGGATCGAGAGGAAAGCCGGACATGCCAACAGGGTTGGCCATCTTCTCTTCCAATCTCTGGTGGAAGGTGGCCTTGATCTCTCGACGCTCTTCTTCGCCGAGCAGGTGGTTTTGGGCTGGTATGACGTGCTGCGCGGTGCGCTGGAAGACGTAGAGGTGTTCCGCCTCCTTCGCAATCTGGGGGATCGCCTGTATTCCGGTCGAGCCAGTTCCGATCACGCCGACCCGCTTGTTTCCCAGATCGACGCCTTCGGTCGGCCAAGCATTGGTGTGGTACTGATGTCCGGCGAATGTCTCCGCGCCGCTGATCTTTGGGGTGAACCTCTCGGATAGAGCACCGGCCGCGCTCACCAGGTAACGGGTCGCGATCTTGGCGTCCTTCGACGTGCGGAGCAGCCACTTGTTCTGCNCCTCGTCAAAGCGGGCCTGATCGACACGCGTTCCGAACTCGATGTCTCGACGGAGGTCGAANCGGTCGGCTACGTAATTCAGGTAGCGCTCGATTTCGGGCTGGGTGGGATATCGCTCTGTCCAGTCCCACTCTTGGGCAAGTTCTTCAGAAAACGTGTACGAGTAGTCCCAGCTCTGGACGTCACATCGGGCACCCGGGTAGCGGTTCCAGTACCACGTTCCGCCGACACCGTCACCCTTTTCGTAGGCCTTGACGGAAAGCCCGATCTCGCGTAGTCGATAGATCGAGTAGAGACCAGCGATCCCAGCTCCTATGACAACTACGTCGAATTCTTCGTGTTCCATGGAAGCAACAATTCTCCGTCTCTCNNCTGATCNNTGGAGGNTAGNGGCGAGCGGCNGCCTCTCTACCTGTCAGCCCATCGACTCACCGGGATCGATCTCAAGATGGCCGGTCACCGGCAAGAGTCACTCGCTCCATGCGGCGTCTCTCGTAGTAGTCGTAAACCGGATAGTGCTGGGCGCAACGGTTATCCCACATGGAGAGGGTCCCAACCTCCCAGCGAAGCCGCATCTGGTACTCCGGCCGGTGCACCTCGCAGGTCAACTCGCGATACAACTCTCGACCTTCGCCTTCGGAAAGCCCATCGATGCGATCTACGAAAGCGCTATTGATGTAAAGGGATTTCCTCCCCGTTACAGGGTGCGTTCGAACCATTGGATGATGCTGCGGCGGGAACCGCTTGAGTTCCTCTTCTTTTTCTTCAGGACTCATCCCGTGAACAAAACTGGACTTCCTCACCGAGTGGGTTGCCGTTCGTCCATCGATTAGTGATTTGATATCTGCGCTTAGTCCTTCATAGACCTGCTCCATATCAGCCCAGACGGTGTCTCCACCTACTGAAGGCAGAATCCGGGCAATCAAGAAGGATGAATACGGTGGACGCTCACGAAATGTGGCGTCGGTGTGCCAACGGCCGAAGGCCTTGAGTTCCCGCTTCGATGTTGCAGAAACCGCGGCTTGATATGCACGATCGAACCGAGGTGATCCAGGGTTGTCGAGGACCGAGATGTCCTCTGACTTACCGGCATCCAGATAGGGGTGGCGATCAACTTCGCCGAAGTTGAGGGCAAAGGCCAACTGGTCGTCCGAGCTGATGTCCTGATTTCGAAAAACCAGCACCTTCCAATCCATCCAGGCCTCGTGGACACGCTTGATCGCTTCATCATCTAGTTCATTAACACTGAGCCCAGAAATTTCTGCACCAAACAGTGGTGTTAACGGCCTAACAACAAACCGGTCATAGTCGGTGTTCGGGGGTCCCACCTCTTTTTCCACGAATTCAAGCCTACCTACGCTGCTCCTCGCGGTCTAAAAGCCGTTCGAGTAGACCTCGTGTTCTATTGACCGAAGCTCTGCGAAGCGAGAACGCACATCGCGACGAAGCCCGCGATCTAGAGCCAGGTTCACCAGCTCATGCGGGTCCTCTTGAAGGTCGTAGAGCTCGTGGTCATGCTCATCAAAGGCTGCATCGCGTCCAAAGAGCATCCCGTCGCCACTGAGCTTGGCACCTGCGGCGTCGTGGCCACCGCCGATGCCGTAGTAACGGCAGTACTTGTATCGACCATCGAAGATCCCCGAACTCGCATACCGGGAGTGTTCAACGCCTTGCCACCAGGCCCATTCCTGTGAGAACAGCACGTAGTCGCGGATCTTGGAGGTGGGGTCCCCAAAGAGCGGCGCCATGGAACTGCCTTGCAACGTCGGGATGTCAGCGGTTTTCACACCGGCGAATTCGGCGATCTCACGCGCTAGGTCGACGGCGGAGGTCAGAGCATCGGTCGTTGTCGCTGGCTCCGTAACCCCGGGGGCCACGATGTACAGGGGAATACGCATGGTTTCCTGGTAGTTCCAGGGGCCTTTTGAACGCAGCCCATGGGAACCGCACTGGTCACCGTGGTCAGCAGTGAAGATGACGATGGTGTCGTCCCAGCCTTCTATGTCGTCCATGGCGTCCAGGATGAGGCCAAGGCTTTGATCACTGAGTTCGTGAAGTTTCACGTAGTAGTCGAGCTGCCTCAGCCAAATATCAGGGTCGTCGCGTTCGATGCTCATGAAGGGGTAGCGGTTCATCCACCCGGTCATGAAACTCCGATGCACCTCAGGCTTGGTATGGAGATCGTCGTCGAAATTCGGCGGCAGGTCGGTGAACCAGCGTTCGATCTCGTGGACAAATGGTGGGAAGTTGTCAGCCCGACCCCAGTCCCTTGTGCTCAAGATGCTCTGGGCGAGTTCATAGGCTTCGGGTTCCCGGCTCCGGTACCACGGCTGGTCGATCGGATACCACATGATGTCGTGAGGGTTGACCAGCCCGACTGTCAGGAACCACGGGTCGTCATCGTTTCCATGAGACCGGATCCAGTCGGCAGCGCTGCGGGCGATCGGCTCGTCGTATTCCGTCCCGCTCCCGGCGAGGCCCCAGAACATCTGGTCGTTACCTTCCCAGTCGCTGAAGCCATAGGCCTCCATATCAGGGTCCGGCCGACCCTCGAGGTGCCATTTCCCCTTGTAGGCACTGGTGTAACCCTGTTCTCTGAGCAACTTGCCCAACGTCAAGGCATCAGTAGAAAGTTCAGTGTTGGTCGGGAACGAAGAGTTCTCCGTTACTCCATGCTCTGCGAGGTATTGACCAGTAAACAGAGTCGCTCGTGCTGGCGAGCAGGGCGATGTGTGCGTGTAGTGATTGGTGAACTCAAGTCCATTGTCGATGAGGCGTTGCCTAGCCGGGAGGTTCGCACCCCCTGGCAGCCAGTCACGTTGACGCTCCTGGTCGCTGACGATGAAGAGGATGTTTGGTCGGCTCATCCGGTGAAAATACCAGCAAAGAAGTGCGGCGGTAGAGTCCGCAACCGTCCCCAGCGCGCAGGAGACCATGATGAGATTCACCGACCACGGCTCAGGTCTCCCGAAGATCGGACTGATGTTGCCCTATGAGGGCGACTGTTCGGCCGAGGGGCTCCTCCAGGTTGCTAGTGCCGCTGAGTCATCGGGCCTCGACTCGGTCTGGGTTGGTGATCACATCGCGTTCCCCGTCGAGATGAACTCGATCAACCCGACAATGTCGACTGGCAAGTACCCGTACCCGCTTGACAACCCTCGCCTTGAAGCCTTTACCGCTTTGGCTTTCATTGCCGGCGCAACCTCAACGATCAGACTTGGCGTCAACGCGTGCGTGGTCCCTTACAGAAATCCACTTCTCCTCGGAAAGGTTGTGTCAACGCTCGATCATCTTTCCAAGGGGCGCGTGGTGTTTGGCGCCACCCTTGGCTGGTGCAGCGAAGAGTTCGAAGCGCTCGGTGTCAAGTTTGGTACGAGACGCCAGAGACTCGACGAAGGCATTGAGATCCTTCGCCTCCTCTGGGAAGAAGAAGAGCCCTCATACGAAGGAGAGACCTCCTCATTCAAGGCTGTTCATATGCGACCAAAACCACAGCAGTCGCCAATACCAATATTCTTTGGGGGGCACTCCCGTCCAGCACTTCGACGGGCCGCTGCCATTGGGGATGGCTGGCTTTCAATACGACTGCGTCCCGAGGAGTTGAGAGAATACGTCGACTTCCTCGAAGAAGAGCGGGAACAATCGCCTCTGGCCGGCCAACCGTTCACAGTCAGTACGAACTTTCCAGCACGAGTCGGCCCCAACGACGGTTTAGCCGACCTATCCGACCATGACCGATCGACTAGTGCCCTGAAGAAGTTGGGTAAGGCAGGCGCCGACCAGGTCATCGTCGTGGTTCCCTCTCACGACCCCGATGAGTTGACTGAGGCAGTCAATCACCTGGGACTGATTCAAGACGGCCATCAGAACTAGGAGATCTGGCAAGTAGGACGACTAGGCCCTGCTCAGCTAATACCTTTTCAACTCATGCGACGGCGGCCTTGAACCGACGCTGTCCCGTTACTACCCTCTGACCAACCAAGCGTTTGGTTCCTTTCGCGTGCCGACTTGTTGGCGCGGGCCTTCTGGCACGCGAAGCAGTCGGAACCTCACTATCTATAGCGAACAACTTCTATAGAGAACACCACTAGAGGGGAAATGTCTTCATGATGAAGCGAATCTTTGTCATCCTTGCCTCATTGGCAATGGTGGCGTCAGCCTGCGGGTCAGATGACAGCGACACTGCGTCAAGTAGCAGTGCTGCTGCTACAACCGCCGCTCCGGCGACGACGGCGGCTCCGGCGCCCGCGGAGGTTGGCACCGCAGCCGATCATCTGGGCGATGGGAGCCTGGGCGAGGTCCGGGTTGGTCCGGGCGAGGAAATTCAGATCCGGTCGCTAAACGCGATCTCCGGTGACGTGGCGTTCCTCGGAGTTCCGAACCAGCGCGGCGTCGAGCTCGCCGTCCACGACTACGGGCAGATCGGCGGTCACGACGTCACGATCGGCACGGGTCTTGATGACCTGTGTTCAGCTGACGGTGGCCAGGCGGCTGCGCAGACGATCGTCGCTGACGAGGACGTGGTCGGTGTAATCGGCACAAGTTGTTCGGGCGCTGCGGCGTCTGCAGCTCCGCTGATCAGTGAGGCCGGCATGGTCATGATCTCGGGGTCGAACACGTCGCCGTCGCTTACGAGCGACCTGGCGGGCACGGCTGGTGAGAACTACTACCCGGGCTACTACCGGACTGCGCACAACGACCTGTACCAGGGCGCTGCTGCTGCTGGTTTCGCCATCGAGGTGCTGGGCGTGACGACTGCTGCGGCGATCCACGACGGTGACCCGTACACGCAGGGTCTGGCCCAGGCGTTCGCCGATGCGTTCGAGTCCCATGGAGGGACGATCACGACGTTCACCGCCGTCAACAAGGGCGACACGGACATGGTTCCGGTGTTGACCGAGGTTGCTGCGGGTTCGCCGGAGATGTTGTTCTTCCCGATCTTCCAGCCCG
>PBOU01000100.1 GCA_002724415.1 Planctomycetaceae bacterium | reverse complement strand
CGTCCCGGGTGGCCTCCGCGGCGGGAATGTTGCCCAAGGCGGCGTGGGCGACGGCTTTGGCCCACAGGTCGTGCACCTTGCCCTCGGCCAGTTTCGATCGCCCGCCATAACCGGACATCCACATCGGTTCCGCGGGGGTGATCACCACGCGAGAGACACCGGCCTGCCAGGCATTCCGGGACTTGGCGGCAGGCTCCGCGGCAGGCAGGCTGTGAGCGAAAACGAGTAGCAGGGCCACCATGGTGGCGACTTTGCGGTGATGAATCATCGGGTTCTTCTCTCCCTGTCCTCTCCTCCGTGTGATCCCGGAAGATTCCCGGGGCCCGGTGTGACCGGCGCGACCATTGTAACCGGCGCGGGTGAGGATGTCGCAGATGCGTTCGTGCCGGGAGGGGGTTGTCGGCTCAACCGGCACATGTCGAGAATGGCATGATGGATCCTCAACAGCCAATCGATGGTGTGGCGATCGAAGAGCCCCGGGTGCCGGAGACGATTCGCACCGTGGTGGTGATGCCCGCCTACAATGCCGCCCGGACGCTCGAGCGCACCGTCGCCGACTTGCCTTCCGAGGGGATTCATGAGGTGATCCTGGTTGATGATCACAGTGCTGACGAGACCGTCGAGATCGCCAAGCAGTTGGGGCTGACGGTGATTGCACACGAGGCCAATCGTGGATACGGTGCCAACCAGAAGACCTGTTACCAGCGGGCGTTGGATTCCGGTGCCGACGTCGTGGTGATGATCCATCCCGATTACCAGTACGACGCCCGGTTGCTCGGCGTTGCTGCAGAGATTCTCAGGCTGGGAGTCTGTGACTGCGTTTTGGGATCTCGGATCCGGACGCGGCGTGAAGCGTTGGCCGGTGGGATGCCTCGCTGGAAGTACCTGGCCAACCGGATCCTGACGACAATCGAAAACATCGCCCTGGGACAGAACCTGGGCGATTTCCACAGTGGGTTCCGGGCGTATCGGAGGGAGGTCCTGGAGACGATTCCCTACCATGAGAATTCCGACGATTTCGTCTTTGACAGCCAGTTCCTGGCCCAGGCGGTCCACTTCGGCTTCAAACTCGGCGACATTCCGGTGCCGGTCCGCTATTTCGACGAGGCGTCGAGTATCAATCTCTGGAGAAGCATCCGTTACGGAACCAGCACCCTGTGGGTGTTGGCAAGATTCTGGATGCATCGTGTGGGGATCAGGTCCAGGCTATTCCGGGCCTAGCCCAGGCCGGGCAGCCGGGCTTCGTCGATTTCCACGCCGAGTCCCGGGCGATCCGACAGCGTGACCAGGCCGTCCTCGATCGGTGGTTGGCCTCCGACCCATGTCATCCAGGGCCGCCCCGATTCGGGGAGGGGGTCGGGGTCGAGACCGGCCAGGGCGTGCAGTGCCCAGAGTTCTGAACCCCGGTGTGGACAGACGCGGATACCCGTTCCCTGGGCCATCCCGTAGATTTTGACCAGTTCGGTCAGTCCGCCACACCAGCAGACATCCGGTTGGAGTACCTGGAGCAATTCCGCGTCGATCAGTTTCTGTAAGGCATGAGCGGTGTACTCGTGCTCTCCACCAGCGATCGGAATCGCCGATTCGCGGGCCAGCGTGCGGTAGCCGTTCTGGTCATGGATCGGCAGCGGTTCCTCGATCCACTCGACCCCCAGTCCCTCAAGACCCGCTGCAACGGCCAGCGTGGTGTCGAGATCCCACTTCATCCAGGCATCGACCATCAGGGGGATTCCCGGGCCGACAAGTTCACGAGCGGCACGGACGGTTTCGATCACGCGGTCGATCCGGTCGGGGCCGGCGTTGCGTTCGACATGGAGTTTGAAAGCCCTGTGTCCGGCCGCGTGCGCCTCGGCCAGCCCGTCCCAGACNGTGATGTAGGTGGGCATCGGTTCANCGATTCGGGNCNCGCCGTCTTGAGCGAGGATGGCGGCGACGGGACGGCCAGCGTCTTTCCCACGGAGATCCCACAGCGCGAGGTCGACCCCGCTTTGGGCCATGATGGCAATTCCGGCTTGCCCGTAAGGAAGCGTCAGGTCGTAGAGGTCGTCCCAGATCTCCTCGACCGGGCTGGGGTCGCGTCCCATCAATGCGGGGCGGAGTTCCGCCTCGATNACGTGAATCCCGGCCGCTCCGCCACCACCGACTCCATAACCTGTCAGGCCGGCGTCGGTGTCGATGGCGACCAGGATCTGGCCGATCGTGGTTCGCCAGTCGTTTGGTGAACCGGACGCGATTGGTTGGCAGGCCCGGACATCTGTGATCTTCATCCCAGGAATCCCGCTAGTTGTTTTTGCCAGCCGCGGGGCGCGGCTTCCTGGGAGTGGCCAGGACGGATTCGGCATAAGCCAGATGCCCGGTCTTGCCGTGGTAGTACTGGAAGATGACCTGCGGCCGCGGAAAGGCGACCCAACGGGTGCCGGAGGGTTCTATCGGGTTGTTGAACACGTTGTTCACCTGGACCACACAGAAATAGGGGTGCTGGAGATTGAATCGTGGGATGTCCGAGCGGAAGTGACTGCTCCAGCGGATGTCCACCGGGCGTGGGCCGTACTTGAACCGGCCGTTGGCCGGTCGGTCGCCTTCATCGGTGACCCAGTGGTTGTTGGAGTTGTGGGGGCCGGAAGCGAATTCCCACACGTTGTCGGTGATCTTGCACACGAAGCTGTTGTGGAGGTCGCCGGTGAGCACAAACACGGGCTTGTCGATCTTGTCCCAGGCGTTGATCAGTTTTTCTCGTTCGTCATAAAAGACCGTCCAGGCATCATCCTTGTTGGTGCCGCGGACCTTGCCGCCTCCGACGTGTGGCACCATGAAGTTGACGCTGGAGATGACGAAGATGAAGTCAGCGTCACTGTTGCGAACCCCGTCCAGCAACCAGTCTCGCTGGATGGGACCGAGCATCGACAGCCCTTTCTTGGCGGGGTCTTTCGTGTCATGCATTTGCCGTTGGCCACGGGTGTCGGTGAAGAACAGGTCGCAGTTGGCCACGCGGATGCGGTAGTACGAACGGCGGCCGATGGAGTACGAGACGGTCTCGTCGAGTTCGGTTTCGGGCCACACCTTGATTCGGTGTTTGCCGAGCACCTTGACGATACGGTAGACCCCGGCGTTGGGAGTTCCACCGACGCCATCGAGTGCATTGTCATTGATTCCGGCGGTGCGGGTGCCCCAGTGAATGTGCAGGTTGTTGACCTGTTTGAGATCGAGTTGGGTGAAATCGGCCGAGGGATCCTCGATCACGCTCTTGCCTCGCCGGACCTTGCCACGCCCGAAGTGCACCGGTTGTGGAAAAGCTGTCGGGTTGCTCCACCCGAGGTAGTCGTACCAGGCCCTGACGCCGACATCTCGGAAAACCGCCCGGCGATCGCGCAGCCCTGGTGAGCCGGCACCCCAAACGTCGTTGAGGATCTCGTGGTCATCGTAGGTGAAGAACGTCGGGACGTGCCGATGCCAGTTGGTCAGGTTCTGGCCCTGTTCGAGGAATTGTTTGTAGTTCTGCCAAACACCAACGATGGACGGGGCCACGTTGACGACTCCGGGAGTGTCCTGCGGATTGATGTCCACCTGTTTGAGCCACTGGCTGGGCTGAAACTCTCGCCTGGATTCGTAGAGCCAGTCGCCATTCAGGATCGCGAAGTTGATCCGGTCCTTGATCTGCCGGAGCATCGTCCCAAAGGTGGGCAGCCCGGGGCCATTGCTGTGGCCCGGATTCTGGTTGTTGCCACAGGCGAATTCGAAGCTGAAGTTGAACAGTCCACGAGGATTCAACTCGGCATCAATCATTTCCTTGGAGTCGGGCATCGTCAGGAATGAACCGGTCTTTCCAGTCAGCCCGGTCTGGTTGGGGATGAAGAGTTCGTAGTAGTAGCGGGTGTTGGCCTTGAGACCGGTGATGTGAACCCAGCCGGTGTTGTCTCGTTCGAGTCGCGTGGGGATCGGTTTGGTCTCACGGTCGAGTCGTCCCGGTGCCGTTCCGTAACGGACGGCGAAGTGGCCGGTTCTCATTGTCCGGGCCCAGATGCCCACTCCATTTGCCGAGAGTCGGCCCAGGATGGGGCCGTGGCTGACATGGTTGTACTTGTTGCCCGCCGCGGGGGCGGGGGCTGTGAGAGCGATTGACAGGCAAATGGTCGAGAGCATTCGAAAGAGCGTCATGACGGATGTTTCCTGCTGGGTCGCCCGATGAGTTCAATTCAAAAAGCCGCACAGCTCCAGGTGGTTCACACTGTCGACGATCCTCTGGTGGTGGTCGTCAAGTGACAGTTCGGCCTCGCCCTTGATGCCTTCGATCTCGAGGCTGTACGGCCCGGTGAAACCGCAGACGTCCATCAGTTCCAGGACCCGAACGAAATCGACGGCGCCGCCGTGACCCAGGGCGGGGAAGTACCAGTCGTGGAATTCGCCGTGCGAATCCTTCAGGTGCATGTGCGAGACCCACGAGCAAACCTTGGCGAGGGCGATCTCGCCATTGATCGGCTCGTTGTAATAGAGGATGTTGCCGGTGTCGAAATTGATCCTGAGATGCGGGTGCTCGAGTTCGTGCATGGCGTCGATCATCCCGCCATGGTCCTGGCAGATCCCGGGATGGGTCTCGAAGCAGTAGGTCAGTCCCAGTTTTGCGGCGCGGTCGCCGATGTGTCGCAGGTTGGCATAGAGTGACTCCAGGTCGTTCTCGTTGTCAGCCTCGCCGGCGCCTCCGACGACCAATGCGACGCCGAGGTCGGCGGCGATGTCGAGTTTGCGGAGGGTGACCGCGAGCACGTCGGGGTCAAGCGGGTTGCCACTGGTGACATTGCAACTGGACAAGCGGACGTCATGGTCGGCCAGCCGCGTGGCCAATTCGGCCAGGTGGTCCGAGGTGGCCTGGTCGGTGAGCAGTGGTTCATCCCCGAAGATCGAGTCTGTTCCGTGGGTGCGGATTGGCAACTCGATCCATTCGATCCCGGCCTCCCGAACTTTTTCGATGGCGGCCTGGGCGCCGAATCGCCCGTAGCTGTTGGTGAGGCAAGAAATGATCCGGGTCACTGCGCGGCCCGTCCCACCTGGAGGCACTTGAGCGAACGGCTGTTGTGTACGTACAAGCGGCCGTTGGCGAGGGCAGGGAGGGCGCGGGCCGTGCCGGTCAGCACCTTGGCCGTGGCCAGCGACTGGTAACGGGTTGGTGACAAACGTGAGAGCACCAGGGTTCCGTCGGTCTTGAGAATCAGCAGTTTCCCGTCGGCGGCGATCAAGGTGGCGTAGCCGAAACCGGGTTCCTCCCACGCCACCTTGCCACTGGCAGCATCGACGCAGCGAAGAGCCGCTCCGCCAACATCCTGTCGCCCGTGAATGCCGTAGAGCTTTCCGGCGTCGGCGATGGCCGTGGTGTACTGGCTTGAGAGAATGTCGTCACTCCGCCAACTCTCCTGGATCTTCCCCCCATCGATCTTGGCCATCACCGCTCCAAAACCGTAACTGGCTGTCACGAAGACCTGGTCCCCCAGCACGACCGGGCTGGCCCCGGTCACATTCGGTCCAGTGCGTCCAAAGGGGAAGCGGAACAGTTCCTTCCCGGTCCTGGGGTCGACGGAGATGACGTTGAGCCGTGCGGCAAAAATGACCTGTGTTTTTCCGCCGATGCGAGCGACCGTCGGAGACGAGTAACTGGCCCGGACGTCGGTGGATTTCCACGCGAGTTTTCCGTCCGCCAGCGAGAAAGCGACGACGCCGGCATTCTTTTCGGCTCCCCCGGCATTGACGATGACAAGGCCTCCAAAAATGACCGGTGAACTGCCCTTGCCGAAATACCCCTCGGGAGGTTCGCCACGGAAGGAACGCTTGGAGTTGAACAGCGCCATGGTGTCATGGCTCCAGATTGTCTTGCCGGTCTTCGTGTCCAGGCAGTGAAGGCCTCCCTGGGCACCGAAGACCACGACGCGGTTCTGGTGCACGGTCGGAACACATCGGGGGCCGTTGTCGTTGACATAGGCGGGCACGAAGTTGGCCTGAAAACCGCTTTGCCACAGTTGCTTGCCCGTGTCAGCGGCCACCGCGGTCACCCGTTCCTTGTCGCCCTGGCGATCGAAGACAAACACGCGGCCGGCGGCCACGGCGACACCGGAAAAGCCCGTGCCGATCGGACGACTCCATGCGACGCGTGGACCGGTTGTGGGCCACGATTCAGAGAGCTTTTCACCCTGGGCAAATCCGTTTCGCTGTTCACCGAGAATCTGGGGCCAATCCCCGGCGGTGACCGTCGTCGCCGACAGGAGGCTCGCCAGCAGCCAGGCTGCCGCGAATCGGTTCGGAGCGGGGTGAGGTGTGTTACCGGTCTGGGTTCTGGTCATTGAGCAATCCCATGAAGGCTTTCATCATCGGCGTGTTGTCGTGCCAGGTGCGGCCACAGACGAGAGTGCCGTCAACCACGCAGGCCTCGTCGACATACTCGGCTCCGACCGTGGTGGCATCCAGGGCACATTTGGCCACGGTCGTGATGGTCTTGCCGCGAATGCAGTCGGCGGCTGCGATGATCTCGATGCCATGACAGACACTGCAAACGGGCTTGCCGGCCTCGAAAAAGTGGCGTGTCAGTGCGAGCAAATCCTCGTCGTAGCGCAGGTATTCGGGAGCCCGTCCGCCGGAGACGAACAGGCCAGCGTAGTCCTCGGGCACCACGTCCCGGAAGGCGATGTCGCTCTGCAGGTGGTACCCGGCGGTTTCTTGTGTGATGTCCCAGTTGGTGCCGGGAGGAATCTCGTGGAGCACCATGTGGTACAGCCGTTTTTCGGGTGCGGCCACGACGACCTCGTAGCCGTCCTCGGCGATCCGGAAATAGGGATACATGGTGTCGAGACACTCGGTCGCGTCACCAATGATGATCAATACCTTCGGCATGCGGAACTCCCCGGAAACGTCAGAACGGGGTCAGCATAACGCCCGGAAAGCGTGGTCGCTAGCCGCCGGCCGGTTGCTCGTTGAGTGGCCAACGGGCACCGCAGTCGTGGCAGGCAAAACCTGCCAGCGTGGCGGTGCCGGGGATCGGCATCAGGTTGTGGTTGAACGCCGCGTCCTGGAATTCCATTGGCACGACCGTCGTACGGCCGCACTCACGACAGACCCGGTTGGCATGGATCGCCTGGGCCCGTGCCACCGCGGTCCTTCGCCGCGACGCTCCAGCAGGGAGCCGGAAACTCGCGATCGAGTAGATGACCGGACGGGGGTCGGAGGGCTCGCCGTCAGCGGTGTCCTCGGGCGGGCGAAACAACTTAAGCGGGCTCATCGGCCGGCGTCCTTGCCACACTGTGCCGGAAGGTGTGCGGCGGGGCACATCCTGTCCCCTGTGGAGTCCGCATGGACCTCGAAGCAGGCGTCAACATAGAATCCGCCCGCAAAAATGACAAGACGATTCCGTCCTGGGAATCAAAATGTCGTACTCAATTACGAGCGGCTGACGGGACGGGTGATCCGTGTTGGGCATGCTCGAGTGTGTGAGAGCAGGAGATCCATGGGCGACGGCCGTCGGAGAAGTTGGCAACTGATCAAACTGGCGCCCGGCCTGCTGGTTGCCGGGGGGTGCCTGTGGTTGGCGTTGCGCGACGTGGATCGGACGATGGTCGTGGCCCGGTTGTCCTCGGCAAACTGGGCGCTCGCACCGCTGATGGCCCTGCTGCTCCTGGTGTTCTTCTGGTTGAAGGCCTGGCGATGGCGACTGCTCCTTGAGCCGGTGTCTCCATTGAACGTGCGGGATGTGGCGGGCCCATTGATGATCGGCTTCATGGCCAACAACATCTTGCCGGCCCATCTGGGCGAACTGGTGCGAGTGCATGTCCTGGGACGGACACATGACGTTCCGCGAGCCGCGGTACTCTCAACGGTCGTTCTCGAGCGGCTTTTCGATCTCCTGGCAATCCTGGCCCTGCTGGGGGTGGGACTGCTCAGTGGTCCGGTTTTGCCGTCCAGGTATCAACAGGCGGCGGTGACATTGGCGGTGGCGACCTGTGTGTTGCTGGCAGCTGCCGTCACCTTCGTGTGCGCCGCCGACCGGTGTCTGCGGATTTTCGAATGGGTCTGCAACCGTTGCCTGGTGTTTTTGCCGCAGCGATGGCGGTTGGGCCTGGTGGAGTTGTTGGCCTCCGCGGCTGGCGGACTGGTGGCGTTGAAACGTCCCCGCCTGGCGATGGGCATCGTGGCCGCATCGGTAGTCAAGTGGTTCGTGATGGCGTTGATGGTCTGGGTGTCACTCAAGACCCTGGGGGCCGTTGATGTGTTTGCGGCATCCCTGGTCGTGGTGGGAGTGATCGCCGTGGTGATCCTGTTGCCGGCGCCACCGGGATACGTGGGAGTGATCCAGGGGTGCTTCAGTGTTGTGCTGGCGATGTACGCCGTGGATCCCAACGTCACGGTCGCGGCGTCGGTCTACTACCATCTCTGGCAGTACGTTCCCGTGACCCTGGTGGGCCTGTGGTGTTTGCACAGGTCCGGGTTGCGACTCAGGGACGTGGCCGGTGTCCAAACCGATGCCCAGTCGGGCTAGGGAGCCAGCGTCGGCGGCTTGCTGAACTTGGCATCCACCACGTCGGCCAGGCCAAGGTTTTCGATGAGGAGCGAATGCTCGATGTTGCCGGTGAGTTCAATGGTCTCGGCCCGGATCTGGGAAGTTCCCGAGACGACAAGCCCGGCTCGTCCGTTCTCGCGACAGATGACATTCTTCAACACGACGTCACGACAGAGTCCGGGAGCGCTGATGCCGTCGAGNCGCCAGTGCTGGANCACGAGATTCTCGATACTCACATGGCGGACGGCAAACAGCGAGATGCCACAATCGCCGCCGGCGATCGAGTGTTGGCTCGGCACCGTGTCCAGCAGTTCCGTGGTCCGGTAGTAGATCTTGCCGNGCCAGACGCCCCAGTGTCCGACGGGGATCGATTCGAGTTGTGGAGCAGGGCCGTTTCGTTTGAGCGACTGGCGGGGAAGTGGTTTGCCGTCCTTGAGCAACAAGAAGCGGCCCTTGCGACGTGGCGCCATTTGCCAGAGCCCATCAATTGATCTCCAGCTGGCCATGGGGATCCGCTTTGCTCCAGAGACCGTCGCACCGTTCCCAACGACGCGGAATGGCAGCGTGGAGATTCCACTGTGCTGACGGCCAAACAATCTCAGGTCGCCGTGGTACGGGTGCCCGGTGTTGGCCAAGTGGATCGTGTCGGACTGTCGGGCCAGTTGGGCAGCCCGCTCGAGCGTGCGGACTGGCCCAGTGGTGCGGTCGATCGGATTGGCGACCAACCCCTGGCAAATGTCTCTGCCGCGGAGGTTGTCGACATAGATCGTCCGNGCCGATGACACCGTCGGCACCAGCAGTGCGGCCAGAAACGCAAGAGCACAGAGATCGACCGCACGGCCGACAGGCCGAGGAGTTGGCGCGAATCGCGAGTTCGTGGTTGTGGAAAACATGGAGAACTCGGGGCGTGAAGAANAGTAGGNCGGTGTCATCCAAGAGGATCGNCCAGCGGGGCGGTCCGAGTCGAGTTGTGTTTCCGGGAGTGGAGTCGTAGTGAAGCTAACGGTCAGGGGCTTGTTGGCCTCGGGACCGGATGTTTGACTGACGGACGTGACGGAGTTCAAAAAATCTGGAAGAAAATATCGATTCGGCAGATTTTGTGTGGGGAAGTTGAAAGTTTCTGGTAGGGTGGCGTCCTTGTCATTCGACCAGTTTTGGCAGGCCAGGAAGGCCGAATACACCAGGGCGGTCGATGTGGTTCTCGATGGGGGCGTCGGCACGGCGGCCCCGTCAATCAGAGCAAGGATGCTGTCGGTGAGAGCCCGTTTTAGCGTGTGTNCCCCGGGAATGAGGGGTGTNACGCCGCTTCGGCTTCTGTCGGGAGTCTCTGCGCACTCGTGAATTCCAGGGAAGGGGTCCATTCGTGCATCGGTTTAACAATCAACTCCAGGAAATGGTCGCTGAGGCGATCGAACGCGGTTTCTTCACGTTCCAGCAGGTGGACGAGTTCCTGCCTGATGAAGGCGGCGACGCGACGCTGATCGATTGTGTCGTGATGGTGCTGGAAGAAACCGGCCTGTCACTCAAAGACGATCCGACGGTTGTCGCTGAAGAGCAACGGCGACAAACCGTGCGGCAGGATACGGAGAGCCAATTGCTGGCACCCGAGAACCCTGTCACCTCACGTGATCCGATTCGCATGTACCTCAGCCAGATGGGCAGCATTCCGCTGCTGTCTCGCGAGCGAGAAATCTTTTTGGCCAAGCGGATAGAGATCACCCGCAAGCGGNTTCGCCGGACGCTCCTGGAGTCGGATTTCGCGTTGCAACAGGCGGTGGCAACACTGGAGAAAGTCCAGGCCGGCGAACTTCCTTTTGAACGGACGCTGAGGACCTCCGAGACCGAGAGTGTTCAGAAAGAGCAGATCACCGGACGGATGGGGCCCAACCTGAGGACGATACGGCTGCTGATGCAGGACAACGAACGNGACTACCGCGAGTTGNCCGAACGGNGCACNGGCCNGCGTCGTCGCAGGGAACTGAAAGAACAGATGTTGTTGCGTCGCCGCAAGATGGCTTCGCTTTGTGAGGAGTTGAGCCTGAGAACATCCCGTCTTCAGCCATTGCTGAAACGGATGCAGCAGATGGTTGACCGTTTCAACGGNTTGCGTCGAAAGATCGAGTCNCTGGAAGGGCGGCGCAACGCTGCCGAACGCAAGTTGTGTGAACGGGAACTCGCGGAATTGCAGTTGATGACACTCGAACCGGTCGACGATTTTATTGACCGGGTTGAAGAAATCGTTCGACGGTTCGATGACTGGACCAAGGCCAAGCAACAACTCTCCAGCGGCAATCTTCGCCTGGTCGTTTCGATCGCCAAGAAATATCGCAACCGTGGGTTGAGCTTCCTGGACCTGATCCAGGAAGGGAACGCCGGNTTGATGCGTGGGGTNGAAAAATACGAGTACCGNCGGGGTTACAAGTTCTCGACGTACGCCACCTGGTGGATCAGGCAGGCGATCACCCGGGCCGTGGCCGATCACGCTCGGACAATCCGTATTCCTGTTCACATGTTCCAGAGCATCTCGTCTCTGAAGTCCGAGGCCGAGAAGATCCGACAGGAAACGGGACGGGATCCGTCACCGGAGGAACTGGCCAAGGCAGCGAAAATGACCGTCGATGAGGTCGAACGGATCATGAAAAGCTGGCGTCACCCGGTCAGCTTGGACACTCCGGTTGGCGAGAGCGAGGACGGAAGCTTCGGCGAACTGCTTCAGGATGGGGCCGAAGGCGGACCGATCGAGGCGGCCGGTCGCGAGATGTTGCGTGACAAGATCGACCAGGTGCTCAAGAGCCTGACGTTTCGTGAACGGGAGATAATCAAGTTGCGGTACGGGTTGGGCGATGGCTACAGCTATACGCTCGAGGAGACTGGCCGGATCTTCAAGGTGACCCGGGAACGAATTCGACAGATCGAGTCGAAGGCACTGAAGAAGTTGCAGCACGAGACCCGAACCAAGCACCTGGTCGGTTTTCTTGGTGAATTGGGTGACGAGAGTGAATCGGAGGAAATGTCCGAGACGTATTCACAGGCCGCGTGACGTGAGGGCCTGGGTGACGGCGGGGGATCGACTCGGTGCTAGGTGAAAGCCTGGCACTCGAGGATCCCGGGGAGTTCGGCGGGATCGAGATTTCCACCCGAGACGATCCCGACGACGGTTTTGTCCGCGAAACGGTCGCGATGCACGACTGCAGCGGCGAGCGTGGCTGCACCGGCTCCTTCGACCAGGTTGTGTGTTTGGTCGAGGTAGGTCCGACAGGCTCGCCGCAGATCCTCGTCGGAAACCAGCAACACGTCATCGACGACCTGTCGCATGATGTCGAGTGTCATTTGGGCCGGAACCCTGGTCGCTATGCCCTCGGCCCAGGTGTCGGCGGTTTCCGTTGTTGTCCATTGTCCACTGCGCCACGTGTCGGAGACGGCCGAAGCCCCCGTGGATTGGACACCGATGACCTGCGTGTCCGGGCGGCAGGCCCTGGCCACGATCCCCGTTCCGCAGATCCCGCTGCCCAGCCCGATTGGGACGAGGATCACGTCCGGGTTGGGACAGTCCTGGAAGATCTCGTGGGCCATTGTTCCCACGCCGGCGATCAGGGCTGGTTCGTTGGCCGAATGAACGTATCGGGCGCCGCCGGTGTCAAGTTCGTCCTCGATGTACTTGCGGGCTGCATCGAAGTCGGCACCGTGCTCGATGACGGTTGCCCCCAGTCGTTTCATGGCCTGGTTCTTGCCGGGATTGTTGCCGACGGGAACTACGATGGTGCATCCGATTCCGGCCTGTTTCGCCGCCATGGCCAGGGATTGCCCATGATTTCCGGTGGAACATCCCAGTAGGCCCGCCTTTCGATCGGCGTCGGAGAGCGTGGCGACGAGGTTGATTCCCCCCCGCACCTTGAAGGCACCCACGGGCAGGTGGTTTTCGTGCTTGGCCAGAAAACGGCCGTTGAACAATGCGCCCAGGCCGGGCCATTCGAACAGGGGGGTCGGAGCCAGCGTGCGTCTCACCCGGGGGACAGCGTCCAGGATGTCCTGGTGCGAGACCGGCAGAGCCGGGTGGGAAGTGACGTGGGAATCCATGGAGATCAGTTGGCCTGGAGGCGGATTCGGAGTTGGTCGATGGCCACGGCGGCGATAATGATCAGGCCGATTAGAATGTCCTGGTAGTGGTCGGAGACGCCAATCAAGACGCAGCCATGCTGGATAACCGTGATGATACAGGCACCGGCCAATGTGCCCAGGACGCTGCCGCGGCCACCGTTGAGACTGCCACCACCGATCACGACCGCCGCNATCACTTTCAGTTCCAGGCCCAGTCCGGAGGTCGGGTCGCCCTGGGTGAAAACGGTGAACTGGTACAGGCCGGCGACACCGACAAACAATCCGGCGATGGTGTAGACCAGGATCCTGGTTCGCAGCACGTTGATGCCGCAGAGTCTCGCGGTGGATTCATTTGAACCAATGGCGAACAGGTGGCGACCGAACACCGTGTATCGCAGCACCAGGGCCACCAGCACGGCCAGGATCAACATGATCCAAACGCCGGGCGACACCAGCAGCCAGCCGGGGTCGGGATAGGGGTCCCGGATGGCAGAGACCATCTCGGGGACCTTTCCGAAGGCACGAATGGGGGTGTTGCCAGAGATCGTCTTGCCGGTTCCCTGAAAGATGGTCATCGTGCCCAGGGTGACGATGAAGGGAACGAGTCGCAGCAGGCTGATCAGGCTGCCGTTGATCAGGCCGCACAGGGCCCCGGTCAATAACCCGANGGACACGGCAGCGACGGACAATGTCACCGATTGGCCCGTCGTGAGGGTGGCCGCGTCGCCGAGCAGCCAGGCGTGACCGTCGCGATAGACCCAGGCGATCACCGTTGCGGTCATGGCAATCGCGGTACCCGCCGAGAGGTCGATTCCACCGGCGATGATGATCAGTGTCATCCCCAGTGCGGCGACGCCGACCATCGACGAGTGGTCCAGGACGACCTGGAGGCTGGCCTTGCTGAAAAACTGTGGCTGGCGATCTTCACCAATGGCGACATTGTATTCGATGGCACCGAAGATCAATGCCACGAGCACCAGGCCGAGCAATGGGCCAAGCGACCAGGCCATGTTCGACAATCGGCTTCCACTGGCATTCATACGACAGTTGCCTCACCACCAATGGCACAGTTGATCAACGATTCTTCGGTCCAGTCGGAGGCCGACCGGATCTCTTGCAGGCGNCCACGAGCCAGGACGGCCACGCGGTCACAGATGGCCAGCAATTCGGGAGTATAGGAACTGACAAACAGGATTGCCTTTCCNGCGGCGGCCTGTTCGCCCACGAGTCGATACACCTCGGCCTTGGTGCCCACATCGATGCCCCGCGTTGGTTCGTCCAGCAACAGGACGTCNGCGTCCTGGTGCAGGACACGCGCCAACGCCACTTTCTGCTGGTTTCCACCGGAAAGTTCCTGGACAGCCTGCTCCGGTGAAACGGCCTTGATCTCCAGTTCGGTCATGCACTCTGTGACAGCGTCGTGACGGTCGCGGAGATTGAGCCAGCCCATGCGGGAGTACGGGGCCAGGTGGCTGTAGGTGATGTTGTCGGACAGAGACCGGTCCTGGGCCAACCCCTCGTCCTTGCGGTCTTCGGAAACGAGGGCGAGTCCGGCCTGGATCATGGCTCGGGGGCGTGGCGTCCGCACCACACCACCGACGCGAACGGTTCCTGACACGACCGGGTCCAGTCCAAACAGGCAGCGGAGCATCTCGGTACGTCCGGCTCCGACCAATCCGGCGATGCCGAGAATTTCGCCCCGGTGCAGAACGAGATCGATGTCACGGGGGATCTGGCGACCAGACAGGCTCTCGAGGTCGAGGATCGGGTCCCCCGCGGTGTGAGCCACCGTGGGGAAGAGTTCTTCGACCTGGCGACCCACCATCATCGAGACGATTTCTGATTCTGTGGTTCCTTCGAGAACGCCGTCACCGGCCACCTGCCCGTCGCGCAGCACCGTGTAGTCGTCACAAAGTTCCCGGACCTCTTCCAGGAAATGGCTGATGTACACCACGCCAATCCCATCGTTGCGGAGTCGCTTGATCACCTCGAAGAGTTGGCGGACGTCCTGGCCGGTGAGCGAGCTTGTGGGTTCATCGAAGACGATGACGCGGGCGTTGCCGATCAGTGCCCGGGCGATCTCGACCAGTTGCTGTGCCCCGACAGAGAGCTGGCCGACGGGCGTGTCGAGTTGAAGTTCAGGATGGCCAAGGCGGTCGAGAACTTCCCGGACACGGGGCCGCTGTTGTTTTCGGTTGAGCAGCCCNTTCCGGCTCTCCTCCTGGCCGAGCATGATGTTGTCTTCGACCGAGAGGTCCGGGGCGAGGTTGAGTTCCTGGTAGATCATTGCGATGCCNGCGTCACGAGCCGAGGACGGGCCCGTGGGGCGGTAGGGCACACCGTCGACTTGCATGGTTCCGGAATCGGCCTGGCAGGCGCCGCTGAGCACCTTCATCAGGGTGCTTTTTCCGGCCCCGTTCTCTCCGATCAGGGCCATGACGCGTCCGGCGGTCAAGGCAAACGAAACACCCTCGAGTGCCTGGGTGGCACCGAATCGTTTGCCGATCCCAGACATGCCGAGCAGTGAAGGCATAGGGGCGAGCCTGCCTAGGGAGCGTGTTTCTTGGGGCTGAGAACCGACGCGATTTTGTCGTCGTCCTTGTTCTCGGCGGTGGCCACGTACTCTCCGGTGGAGATGCGTTTTTCGACCGTTTCACCCGCCAGGTGAGCAGCCATGGTCTTGACGGCAACATATCCCATGTTGACCGGGTCCTGCAGGACGACGCCATGCACGGTGTCGTTGGCCAGCCCCTCGATCATCCGTGGGCTGGAATCAAACGCGACAAACTTGACCTTGGACGTCAGCTTGTTGTCTTCCAGCGCCGCCAGCATGCCCTTGTTGTGAGGTTCGCAAACGGTGAAGACTCCGTCGACCTCACCCTTGAACTTCAGGAGCATTGAGGTTGACTTGAGCTTGGCTTCACTGATGTCGGAGGTGGCCCGCTGGTTTTCCGAGAGCACCTTGATCCCGGGGAATTCCTTGTTCAGGGTTTCCAGAAAACCCCGTTCGCGGTTCTCGGTGCTCTGGCTGCCCACCTGGTAACGCAGCATGATCACCTCGCCCTTGGCGTCGAGCAGTTGCCCCATCCGTCGGGCGGCCATCACGCCTCCCTTGAAGTTGTCTGTTGCCACGTAGCTGACGTAGGCGTTCTCGTCGGCCAGTCCACTGTCGAAGACCACCGTNGGGATCTTGCGGGACTTGGCCCGGGTGATGACCGGNACCATNGCCTCGCGATCGATCGGCGCCANNCAGATTCCATCCACTCCACTGACGATGAATCCATCGAGGATCTGNATCTGGCCGTCNTTGTCACCCTCGTGCTGGGTNCCCTTCCAGACGACCTCGACGTTGCCAAGTTCCTTGGCGGCCGTCTCGGCCCCGTGGCGAACCGAGAGCCAGAAGTCGTGGGAGGTCCCCTTGGGGATGACGGCGATCCTGAATTTCTTTTTGCCGCCGGTGCTGCCGGTGCTCGAACCCGCCGAGGGAGTCGATCCGGGTGACTGGGGGTCGCCGTTGTCGGGACATCCACAAACCAGCAGGGCACAAGGGATCAGGGCCAGGGAAATCAGGCGGCGCATCGGCGGAACTCCAGGAAGGACCAAGCCATCAATGCCTCATCGTATCAGCCATCTTGGGGCAGGCAAAGTACTCACCTCGTCACCGGTGNGGCCAGAAAAAGTGGTTTNCTCCATTGCGGGGATCCGATATGGTACCCGCCTCGTCGAGCCCTCCCGGGAAACTCAAATGTCGATCGCATCGCTTGAGAAAGATCGCCTGCCACCGCTGTCACGGGACGGGTGTTTCTGGGGGATGACGACGACCCAGTTGCTGGGTGCCTTCAACGACAACCTCTTCAAACAACTGGTGCTGCTGTATTGCNTGACGGAGGTCGGAGAGGGAGGCGGAGGNTACCAACCGGTGGCCTTTTTCCTGTTTTCCATTCCTTTTGTTTTCGGGTCGGGTGTTTCTGGGTTTCTGGCCGATCGGTTCAGCAAGCGGTCGCTGATCNTTGGGTGCAAGTTCGGTGAGATCGCGGTGATGGTCGCCGGTGTGTTCGCTTTTGGTCTGGGTGGAGTGTGGCCCCCACTGGTGGTCCTGTTCCTGATGGGATTGCAGAGTACTGTTTTNGGACCATCAAAGTATGGCATTTTGCCCGAGATGCTACGGCCGCGTGATTTGCCATCGGCCAACGGAATTATCCAGATGACGACATTCGTGGCAGTGATNTTCGGAGGGGCACTGGCCGGTGTGCTGAAGGAACTGGTTANCGAACACCAGGTCGCCGGGCTGCAGTGGATCTGCTGGGGCTGCGTGGGGATCGCGGTGGTCGGCACCATGTTGGCATTCACGGTTCGACGCACGCCAGTGGCCGTGCCGGGTCTGCGGTTCACACCCTCGATGTTGTGTGCATTGGATCGTCCAACCCGGGCCCTGTTGCGCCAGGACCGTATCGCACTGAAGGTGCTTTTGATTTCCAGTCTGTTCTGGTTTGTTGGTGGAACGGTCCACCAGTTGGTCAACGAATTCGGCGTTTACCAGTGGAAGATCGGCGACGCCAGGACCAGCCTGTTGCTGGCGTCGATTGGAGTGGGGATTGCCGTCGGTTGCATCTCGGCGACTCTGCTGTCGCGGCATCGCATNAATTTTGCACTGGTCAACCGTGGTGCGTGGGGAATGGCCGGTTGCCTGGTGGCATTGTGGTCAATCGCTGAAGTTGCTCCGCTGCCGGTTCCCGGGACGTGGATTGCCGCCGCCGCCGGGGTGCTGTTGGTGCTGGGATTCTGTGCCGGGATCTTNGTTGTTCCGCTGCAGGTGTTCTTGCAGGTGTGCCCAACCCCGGATCTGAAGGGACGGATGATGGGAACGATGAACCTGATCAACTTCTGNGGCATCGTCCTTTCGGCGGTCGTCTTCTTTCTTCTTCGCACCCTGCTGCAGGCGGTGGAACTGCCGATCAGTTGGACGTTCCCGGCACTGGCAACGGTTGTTCTTCCGGTGGCGTTGCTGTTTCGTCCGCCCGAGCAGGAGTTGTAGCGAGACCGCCGCCACGGTCTGGCCGTGCTCGTGGTTGCCGGTTACTCGCTGCCGTCCACGACGGGCAGTTCCAGTTCCTGGATCAGCTTGGCCGATTCGCCGTCGGCCAGGTCGCTGTGGCAGGCGGCCGGAGCATCACTCTCGCCCTGCATGGTGCCACGGGTCTTGGCNGCGAGGCGATGGATTTCATCAGGACTCAGCACACCACGCTGNNCCAGGATCTGCTGTTGCTCGTCGCTGAGTGCATCAGAAACNCGAGCCTTGTCCCAGGCGTAGGCTTCGTCGTTACCCGAAATGAAGTCGGTGATCTCCTTGGAGATTCGGACGCTGCACCAGTCGTGGCCACACATGGCGCAGAAGTCGGTGTCGACATCCAAGTCCTCGTCGTGCAACGCACGAGCCGTGTCGGTGTCAAAAGCGAGTTCAAAGTGCTTTTCCCAGTTCAGTGCGGCNCGGGCCTTGGTCAACTCGTCGTCGTGATCACGGGTGCCGGGAATCCCCAGGGCGATGTCGGCAGCGTGGGCGGCGATCTTGTAGGCGATGCAGCCCTGCTTGACGTCGTCTTTCTTGGGCAACCCNAGGTGCTCCTTGGGAGTGACGTAGCAGAGCATGCTCGCACCGTGGTAACCCGCCGATGTGGCGCCGATGGCACTGGTGATGTGGTCGTAACCGGGGAAAATGTCTGTGACCAGTGGACCCAGCACGTAGAACGGGGCTCCATGGCACAGGTTCCGCTGCAGCTTCATGTTGTATTCGATCTGGTCCAACGGCACGTGGCCGGGACCCTCGCACATCACCTGCACGCCCTGCCGCCAAGCGCGTTCGGTCAGTTCGCCAATCACCGCCAGTTCGGCCAACTGTGCCGCATCAGTGGCATCGGACAGTCCGCCGGGCCGCAGGCCGTCACCTATCGAAAAGCTGACGTCCCATTTACGCATGACCTGGCAGATCTCCTCCCACAGCGTGTACATCGGGTTCTGCTTGCCGTGGTGAATCATCCACTTGGCCAGCAGCGANCCGCCTCGACTGACAATGCCGATCAAGCGTTCACGGACCAGTGGCAGGTGTTCCTGGACGACACCGGCATGGATGGTGAAGTAGTCGACTCCTTGTTCGGCCTGGTGCTCGAGCGTGTTGAGGATGATGTCCCGGTCGAGATCCTCGATCTTGCGGTCGATGATCATCGAGTACAGTGGCACCGTGCCGATGGGCACGGTGCTGTTGCGCAGGATTGCTTCCCGGCACTCGTCGAGGTTGCCTCCGGTGGAGAGGTCCATGACGGTGTCGGCTTTCCACTGCTCGGCCCACTTCAGTTTCTCGACTTCTTCATCGGTCCCCGACGAGACCGGGGACGCGCCCATGTTGGCGTTGACCTTGGTCTTGGAGGCACGGCCGATGGCCATGGGGTCGAGTTGGTAGCCGAGATGCGTGATGTTGGCCGGGATGATCATCCGTCCGGCCGCGACCTCGTCTCGCACCTGTTCGGGAGTCAGGTGATCCTCACGCTCGGCGACCCGGGCCATCTGTGGAGTGATCGTGCCGAGTCGTGCGTGTTCGAGTTGAGTGACCGCGACAAATCCTTCCGGCGGTTGCCAGGCCTCGGCGATCTCGCGGTTGGATTCGAATCCCGGCCTGAGAACCCAGTCCTCGGGCATGAAGTTCCAGGCCGTCTGGTTGGACGGCACCGGCATGCCGGGTGTGTCCGGCGAAGAGTAGGTCCAGGCGCCAGCTTGGCCGGCGGCAATCCTCGGTGCCAGGGCAAAGCTGCCGGGAGTGGTCCCTTCGGAATTGCTCGAGGGGTTCTGTCCCAACGGGGGCAATTCGTAATGACGATCGGAACCCGGAGCGGGTGTGGCGTTGTCGTTCGACTGGGTGGTATCGGTGCTCACGCGACCGGTCCTCCTCCGTGAGTGCGGTTTGCGGCCTTATAGTATACGCCTGCTGTAATAATTCAATGAGACAGGGCTGGTTGGCTTCAGGTTGGCCGGAATTGGGCCATGATGTTCAACGGGCGTGTTTGTTTGGTAATGACGAGGTGAGAAATGCCTGAAGCGTTTGCAATCCAACTGATGGGGCTCGCAGGGTCTGCCCCTTTTCTGCTGGTACTGCTTGGCGGTGCGGGGATCTGCCTGTTCAGGATGTCGCATGATCCCGGGCGAAGGGCCAGGGTGCTGGCGGCCATAGGAATCCTTCTGGCCGTTCGCTTGTTGTTTCCTTTGCTGACGCCGCTGTTGCTCAATAATCTCCTGGACGTGGGGGCGGTGCCGTTACGAGTGCTGATCAACAGCCTGATCTACTCGGTGCCACAATCCGTTGCATTGGGCCTGCTCTTCTGGACGATCTTCGAACCGCCACGTTCTCGTGTGATGCGAGTGGCGGCCGAGTGAACCAACTCGCCAGGTCTATCAGGGCTGTTTCGTCACCCGTTTTCCGGTCGCGGTGTGCCAGAGTTTGACGGTGCGGTCGAAGCTGCCCGAGACCAGGCGTTTTCCGTCGGGCGAAAATGCCAGGCTATAAACCGTATTGGCATGTCCCTGGAGTGTTCGCAGCAGGCGTCCATCAGCCTCGTTCCACAGGCGGATTTCTCCGGACAGGGAACCGCTGGCCAATTGTCGCCCATCTGCCGAGAGGGCCAGGCACTGGATGTAGCTGGAGTGGGCTTCGACCGCGCGAGTCACCTGGCCGGTTTTGCTGTTCCAACTGCGAATTGTCTTGTCCAGTCCGGCGGTGTGGATTGTTTTGCCGTCGTGGCTGACAACTACCGCCTCGATTGCACCGTTGTGCCCGGCCAGTGTGAGCCGTGGCTTGGCGGCCCCTGGATCAATCACGTAGGCATTGGAGTTCTTGCAACCGGCCACGCTCCATCCTCCGGCAGCGCGAGGTGCCGAGGCGACTGCCAGAACTGGCTGGCCACCCGGTGTGATGGAATGGATTTTTGAACCGTCCGGTGTCCAGACACTCAGGGCATTGTCATATCCGCCACTGACGACACTTTTGCCATCGCGAGACCACGCCAATGACCAGACAAAGTTGGAGTGAGCGGCGACGGTCTTG
>PBOU01000099.1 GCA_002724415.1 Planctomycetaceae bacterium | reverse complement strand
CCAGAAGCGAAGAAGCCAGAAGCGAAGAAGCCAGAAGCGAAGAAGCCAGAAGCGAAGAAGCCAGAAGCGAAGAAGCCAGAAGCGAAGAAACCAGAAGCGAAGAAGAAAAAAGTCGACAAGAAGGCGATCAAGAAAGCGGTTGATGCTGCACGGAAAGCGTTCGATTCTAAGATTCGCGTTCTGGACAAAGCGGTGCAGGAACTGCAGGCCCACGTCCTGTTGGCCGAAGGTTCCGAAGAGAAGGCCAAGGAGGCACTGGCGTTGTTCAAAAAAGCGGGCGGCATGGACGCAGCATTCCTGGCGTCTGTCCAATTGGCCACTGGCGATGGGGACGGTGCCGAGAAAGCTCTGCGGGACCAGGTCAAGCGACGTGTCAATGAAGTTCAGCCGCAGGCCCATCTGGTGGAGTTGCTCTGGAAGCGGGGGCGCAAAAAGCAGGCGGTCGAAGAGCTCAAGTCACTCCGCAAACTCTCGGGTTCGATTGATCTCACGGCTCCAGTGTTTGGTCGTTTGGCTCCAGTGGCCAAGAAGGCCGATTTTCCTGAGGATTGGCGCCTGGAGGCAGTGGTTCGCAAAGACACCGGTGATCGACCGAAATTGGATGATCTGGGGCCATTTCGCTGGAAGCCGCAGGTTGCGGCGGATTGGAGCTTGCCCGCCGATGGGGGGCGTAACGTTGCTCTGAAAGACTACCGTGGCAAGCCGGTCGTGGTGATTTTTTACCTGGGATACGGTTGCTTGCACTGTGTCGAACAATTGCAGGCGTTTGCTCCGAAAGCCGAAGCGTTTCGAAAGGTTGGGATCGAGTTGGTCGCGATCAGTTCAGACTCCCAGGAGGATCTGGCGAAATCGATCGAGAAATTCAACAAGGAGGGGGAGTTCCCTTTCCCGTTGGCGGCCGACCCAAAATTTGAGATCTTCAAGAAGTATCGCTGTTTTGACGACTTCGAAAATTTGACACTTCATGGAACGTTTCTGATCGACGGTGATGGCTTGGTTCGCTGGCAAGACATCAGTTACGACCCGTTCATGGATGTGGAGTTCTTGTTGAAAGAATCGCAGCGTTTGTTGGGACAGACGGCGCGTCGGCAAGTTGCCAAGGGAGGAGAATAGGGGCGGATTGCTCTTTTCGGTGTCTTGTGGATCGCTAAACTTCCGCCGACGACACCAGTCAAAAGCGTTGTGTCTGAGTACGGGTGTCGCCTGATCCGGGAGTGCCTGTTCTCTAACTGCGAGGCAACGTGGTGGCACGACATATTCGAGGTGCGCTGGCCGGCTTGCTCGTCGGCGGATTGATCATGACCGACTCGGCAGCTGCAGGACCTGGTTCGGCACCACAGTCTGGTTCGGACGATGGCTCCGGAAACGTCAAGCAACGCAGTGATGCCAACGTCAACCTTCCGACGCCGACCTTTGGCGGGACGCAGTTCTGGGGCGACGTTCGTTTTTTTAGCGGATGGAGGATCCAGCAGAACGTGTTCACCGGTCACCATCGTGTTTTGGATCCCAGCGGGATTCGTCGTGCATGGGGCGCCCGCGAGGCGTGTGAGGATCACCTGGACGGGTTGATTCGCGCCCGGAAAATTTCGCCGATGAGTGGCACGGCAGTCATCTTGCTGCACGGGGCGATCCGCTCATCAAAATCTCTCGCGAAAATGGGGGTGGCCCTGGCCGAGGATGGTTATACGATTGTCCCCTTTGACTACCCCAGTACCAAGGCAGAGATCGAGACGTCGGCCGACTACCTGCAACAGGTCGTTGAGCGGCTCGAGGGGATCGAGAAGATCCATTTTGTGACCCACAGCATGGGCGGGCTGGTGGTGCGGTCCTGGTCGGGGCGTTACGGCGACAAACGGTGTGGTCGCCTGGTGATGATGGGGGTGCCGAATCTCGGGGCCAGGATGGCCGATCACCTGAAGACCAACCTGCTGTTCAAGCTGCTCTACGGGCAAGCCGGCCAGCAATTGAGCAGTGAATCCAAGGGGTTCATTGCCCAGCTGCCGACGCCAAAGTTTGAGTTTGGCGTGATCGCCGGTAAGGCTGGCACGGCCCGTGGGTTCAATCCGCTCGTTCCCGGTGACGATGATGGCACCGTGTCGGTTGAGAGTACACGGTTGCCCGGTGCGACCGATTTCGTCTCGATTCGTGGTGGTCACTCGTTCCTGATGTTCAAGCCGGAGGTCATCGAGTGGACCAGGCGGTATCTCAAACACGGGCATTTTCGCGAGGACGGCACAAGAAAGCCGATCGCGGTTGAGACCCGTGGTCAGGACAAGAAGCCTGGTCCAGTCGCCAGTGATCCGGACTGACTCCGCCGGGGCGAGGTCACTTGCTTTTGCCCTTTTTGTCCGTGCTGTGCTCCGTCTTTTCGTCCTTGTCGTGGTCGTCCTCCTTGTGGTCGCCATGATCGTGATCGTGATCATGGTGCTTGTGGGTCACGACGATCGCGAAGGGCTTGTCCTGGATTGTCAGGTTGATCTGGCCAGCCGTCGAATCATTGTCGTGAAATGATTCGAACAAGGCCGTGTCGGTCGTGACAAAACGAGAAGATTGTCCGTCGTCACCGTCGTCATCCAGTGGCTTGGCGGCCAGCTTGTGCTGTGATTGCTTGCCGCCGGTCTCGATGTTCAGCACGAGTTCAGTGGAAGGGATGGAGACTGGAGATTGGGCCTCGCCGTCGAGAAGAAAGACGGTGATCGACTTGGCTTTTTCGTCCCAGACGATTTCGGCGTGGTACTTGTGGTCCCCAAGTTCAACCAGCGTGCCACCGTGGGGAGCCTTGTGCTCTTCGCCATGGTGATGGTGATGTCCGTGGTGAGCATCGGGATCGGCGGGCTTGATGTCACTGGTTTTGAATTCCTGGTAGTCACCACCACTCCCGCCACAACCCATTTGTCCGGTCATCAAACTGGCGACCGCGACAATAGCCATTCCGCTCTTCCACCAGTGCGTGGGTTTTTCGATCGTCATCGTGTTCCTCGTGCTTCTCGTGTGTGACAGGTGTTTCCGGCCAATTGACGACGCGTCAATGTCAGGGGGCTTCTTCCTGGAGGTACGTTCGACCGCGGTACATCTTCGCAACCCCGATAAATAGTACGGCAGCAATGGCCATGGCGGTGGTGAAAAACCAGTAATAAGAGGCACCCTGCAGCGTTGAGTTTCCGTTTTCGTCCATGGTCAACAGGTTGACCAACGCCGTGAAGACGTTTCCGGCGGATACGCTGAGGAGGTACAGCGCCATCACGAACGATTTCATCTTCGGTGGTGATTGTGTGTAACTGAACTCCAGGCAGGTGATCGAGACCATGACTTCTGCGGCGGTAATCAGCATGTAGGCGAGGAATTGCCAGGAGATGTGGGGTGTTTGTCCCGCGTCGATCCACTCCTGGATTCCAGATGACACCGCGTACGCGGCGGCAGCGACGAACAATCCGATGCTGACTTTTCGCAGCGGGGTGAGCTTGAAGATGCGGTTGATGGCCGGGTAGATCAGGTAATTGAACAGGGGGACATAGACCAGGATCAAAATCGGATTGACCAGGCCGACCTGTGACGGAAGGAATTCAACCGTGCCGATCGTCAGGTCCATGTGCTGCGCTTGCTCGACCCACTTTGACCCTCCCTGGTCAAATAGTGACCAGAAGACGGCGACGAAGACGTAAATCGGGACAAGCCCGGCGAGTGCGCGGATTCCGGTAGAATCGAAGGTTTCACGTAGAAACTCCCGCCCACCTGCGGGGATGTGAACAAAGCGATGCCGGCCCATCCAGAAAACCAGCGTGGCCAGGCCCATCAGGATGCCGGGCACGCCGAAAGCCCAACCGGGGCCGGCGTGTTCGAGTAGCAGCGGGGTCGCGAAGTGTGAAGCGGCGGCCCCGACGTTGATCGACACGTAGAACCAGCCAAACACTTTTGAGAGCAGGTGCTGGTTGGATTCTCCAAATTGATCGCCGACGTGCGCTGAAACACAGGGTTTGATTCCACCGCTGCCGACAGCGATCAGGCAGAGGCCGATGATCAGGAATGTGCGAGGTTCGCAGGTGGCCCCGAGCACTGCAGCGGGCAAGTCCATCAGGGCCAGGCTCAGGTGACCCACGCAGTACACCATGGACAACATCAAGATGGTGCGGTATTTGCCGAGAAAAATGTCCGAGGCCAGGGCGCCCAGGACGGGGAAGAAGTAGGCCGACGCCACAAACAAGGCCTGCCATTGTGTGGCCTCGGTCTTGGTCAGAAAGTCGTCGGCCCCCGTGGACGAGAAGAGGTGTCCGGTCATGAAGACGAACAGAATCGACTTCATGCCGTAAAAACTGAACCGCTCTGCAGCCTCGTTTCCAACGATGAATGGAATGCCCGATGGCATTCGTGACGAGGGGGACGGAGCGGTCAGAAACCGGCGAGGCGGTGGTGAGGCCGTCGCACCGTCCTCGACGGGTGACATTTCGCTGGGGGGTGTTGCCACGTCACTTCACCTTTCGAGGTGTCATCTTGAGGTTGTGGATCAGAAAAGCCCACTTGTCGGCAACTTCCTCGATGATCTTCGCTGTCGGTTTTCCCGCTCCGTGGCCGGCCCTGGTTTCGATCCGGATGAGCACCGGGGACTGTCCCTTGTGGCAGTGTTGCAGTTGGGCCGCGAACTTGAAGCTGTGGCCGGGGACGACACGGTCGTCGGTGTCAGCAGTGGTGACCAGTGTTGCCGGGTACTTGGTGCCTGGTTTCAAGTTGTGGTAAGGCGAGTACGCCAACAGGGCCCGGAACTCCTTGGGATTCTCGGCACTGCCATAGTCGTCGACCCAGTAGCGGCCGGCTGTGAATTTGTGAAACCGCAGCATGTCCATCACCCCAACGGCCGGCAAACAGGCTCCGAACAACTCGGGCCGTTGAGTCATTACGGCTCCAACCAGCAAGCCGCCGTTGCTGCCACCCATCACGGCGAGCTTGTCGCTGGTGGTGTAGTTTTCGGAGATCAAGTACTCAGCCGCCGCAATGAAGTCGTCGAAAACGTTTTGCTTGTTGAGCTTTGTGCCGGCCCTGTGCCAGGTCTCTCCGTACTCTCCTCCGCCGCGGAGGTTCGGCATCGCAAACACGCCTCCCATTTCCATCCATTGCAGGCGACTGATGGAAAATCTGGGGGTCAACGAAATGTTGAAACCGCCGTAGCCATAGAGCAGCGTGGGGCGTTTTCCGTCGAGCTTTGTGTCTTTGTGATGTGCGATAAACATCGGCACCCGTGTTCCGTCCTTGCTCTCGTAAAAGACCTGCTTGACGACGAAGTCGTCGGGTGTGAACTTCACCTGTGCCTGTTTCCAGAGGGTACTTTGGCCTGTGACCATGTCGTAACGGTAGATGCTTGGAGGGGTTGCGAAACTGGCAAATGAGTAGAAGGTTTCCGTCTCGGTCTGCCGGCCTCCAAAACCACTGGCCGTTCCGATTCCCGGGAATTCCGCTTCACGGACGAAATCGCCGTTCATCGAGTGGATCCGGATCTGTGTGCGGGCGTCCTTGAGGTAGTGAGCGACAAAAAGATTGCCGACCAACCCGACACCGGTGAGTGTTTCGTCTCGCTGGTCGATCAGCACCTGGTGGTCTTTTGGATCGGGTTTTCGGATGTCCACGGCGACCAGGCTGCGTCTGGGTGTGTCACGGTCGGTCTTGAAAAAGAACACCGGCCCGTCGTTTCCGACGAACGTGTATTCGTTGTCGAAGGTCGAGACCAGGTCGATTGGCATTCCGTATGGTTCGGCGAGATCCTTGTACAGCACGCGGTATTTGTCGTCGGTTCCCTTCCAGACGGTGATGACCAGGTACCGTCCGTCCTCTGTCACCTCGGCACCGAAACCCCAGTCGGGGTGGTCGGGGCGTTTGTAGACAAGGACGTCGTCGGTCTGGGGGGTGCCCACTCGGTGGTAATACACCTTCTGGTTGAGGTTCAGGTCCTGGAATTCAGCGCCCTTTCGCGGCTCGTCGAATCGGCTGTAGAAGAAGCCCCGGTTGTCTTTGGTCCAGGAGATGCTGCTGAATTTGACCCATTTCAATTCGTCATCCAGTTTTCGACGGGAACTCACCTCCATCACTCGCCATGTCCGCCAGTCAGATCCGGCTTCCGCGACCCCGTAGGCAACGAACCGGCCATCGTCACTGAACGACGTGCCGGACAGGGCGACGGTGCCATCCTTGGACCACGTGTTGGGGTCGATCAGGATCTTGGGATCGGAGTCGAGAGTGTCCAGGCTGTGCAGCACCGATTGGTTCTGCAGGCCGTTGTTCTTGTAGAAGTAGTACCGCCCTCCCCTCTTGAATGGCGTTCCAAATTTTTCGTAATTCCACAGTTCCTCGATCCTCTTGCGAATCGTTTCCCGCTGGGGGAGTGCTTCGAGATAACCGAAGGTGATCTTGTTCTGGGCCTCAACCCAGTTCGCGACGCTCTTGGATTTCCGGACATCGTCCTCCAGCCAACGGTACGGGTCGGGGACGTCGGTTCCATGGTGCGAGTCGACGTGGTCGATTCGTCGGGTCTTGACATAAGTGATGTCGGCAGCCGGCAGCGTGGCGGTCATGGTCAGCAGTCCGGCGAACAGGAACAGGATTCTCATGTGAAATCTCCAGGCGGTATGCCGCCGGGGCGAGCGAGTGGTCGGCCGAGTGGCGAAATGGTATTTAACCGGACCGGTTGGCAGTTGGAAAGCCCCGACACGCCCGAGACGGCACATACTGGAGAATGGCAGATGCGAGGTTTGTGGGAACGCGGTTGCCTGGTTTTTCTGTCAGGGATGATTTGTCTGGGCGAACCTGTTCTCGCCGGTGACCCCGGAACCGGGCCGGCGGCGAGACTCAATAGTTTGATCGACGCCGAATGGGAGTGGCGGACGAAAGAACAGCCAACGTTTGCATCCTATCTCGGTGACCGTCGGTACAACGACCGGTGGCCCGACGTCTCGCTTGAGGCTATCAATCGTCGCCACCGTCACCGGAAACAGGTGCTCAAGCAACTGGCTGCGATCGATCGCGAGGTCCTGGCTCCGGATGATCAGCTGAATTTCGATCTGTTTCGACGCGAGTATTCGGTGTCGGTCGAGAGTCACAAGTTTCGCTGGTTTCTTTGTCCACTGACGGCGCGTGATGGAATACAGGATGCCAGTTCTACGGCCGACGTGATTCGTTTCGAACGACTGGAAGATTACCAACAGTGGGTCAAGCGGTTGCAGTCGTTTGGGACATACATGGATCAGACGGTTGCCCTGATGCGTGCTGGCTTGAAGGAACGCCGGGTGCATGACCGCGAGGTCATGGTCCGTGTGCCAGGCCAGATCGGCCGACAAATCGTCGACGATCCGGTGAAGAGTCTTTTCTACAAACCGTTTCGGACGTTCCCTGATGGAGTGTCGGAGGCGGACCGAAAGCGGTTGCAGGCCGAGGCGAGATCGGCGATTTCCGAGATTGTGGTGCCGGCTTACCGCCGGTTGCACAAGTTTTTTACCGAAGAGTATTTGCCCGGTTGTTTTCCACGAGCGGGGGTCTGGCAGATTCCCGATGGTCACGATTTTTACGCGTTCCGGTGCCGACGTTTCACAACGACCAACCTGAAGCCGGAAGAAATTCACCAGGTCGGCTTGGACGAGGTGAAACGGATTCGAGCCGAGATGCAGAAGGTGATCAAGCAAACCAAGTACCGGGGTGGGTTTCGCGAATTCCTCGAATTCATGCGGTCGGATCCTCGCTTTTATTACAAGGATGCCAAGGATCTGTTGGCGGCCTATCGCGAAGTGAGCAAGCGGATTGACCCGCACCTGGTGCGACTCTTTCGCCGGTTGCCGCGTATTCCGTACGGTGTCGAGCCAATCCCGATGCACCTGGCGCCCGATACGACGACGGCGTACTACCGTCCTCCCTCGGCTGATGGACTACGGGCCGGGACGTATTTCGTGAATCTCTATCGGCCGGATGTGCGACCGAAATACGAGATTGAAGCTTTGAGCCTGCATGAGGCGGTGCCAGGGCACCACCTGCAGATTTCTCTGGCCATGGAATTGGAGAATGTGCCTCCGTTCCGTCGGTTTGGAGGCTACACGGCGTTTATCGAGGGCTGGGGACTTTATGCGGAGAGCCTTGGTGGAGAGCTGGGGCTCTACAAGGATCCGTACTCAAAATTCGGCCAGTTGACTTACGAAATGTGGAGAGCGGTTCGGCTGGTTGTGGATACCGGAATGCACTACGACGGTTGGACGCGGCAACGGGCGATCGCATATTTCGCGGACAACACGGCGAAAACCTTGCTCGATATTGAGAACGAGGTTGATCGGTACATCGCCTGGCCCGGGCAAGCGTTGGCCTACAAGATCGGTGAATTGAAGATNCAGCANCTGCGNCGCCGGGCCGAGAANCAGCTTGGCGACAAGTTTGACGTGAGAGAATTCCACGACGTGGTGTTGTCGCGGGGGGCCGTGACACTGGACCTGCTTGAGCAGCAGGTCCAGCANTGGCTGGAGANGAAGTGACAATCAGGGGGCCAGTTGGTCGNCCAGCCATTGTGCAGTCGACAGCGGTCGAGTGCCGGTCAGGTGTTCCACCTGGTGCCGGCAACTGAAGCCCGGCGCGACCACCGGACCCGAATGTTGGCGGACAGCTGGTGCCAATACGCGCTCTCCGATTGCCAATGACACCGCGAGATGGTCTCGCTGATATCCGAACGATCCGGCCATTCCGCAGCATCCAGCGTCCAGGTCCCNGGCTTCTCCACCTGCCTTGCGGATCACGTCCAACGTGGAGTCGGTGCCGATCAGTGCTTTCTGGTGGCAGTGTCCGTGGTGCAGCACGATGTCACGTGGCGAAGCCGTTGAGAGTGGTTCCTCGGGCAGGACACGGGCGGCCCATTGTTCAAATGTCAGGCAGGCCTGGGCCACGATGCGAGCTGATTCACGTTTTGGTTCGGGTACCAGATGTGGAAGATCGTCGAAGACAGCCGACCAGCAACCGGGTTCCAGGAAAATGATCGGGCGTTGTGCCTGGGCCAGCGGGAGGAGTGCATCGACCAGGCGTGTTGCCTGCTTGCGTGCGTCGTCCAGGAAGCCCCGCGAGATGAGTGGGCGACCGCAGCAAACATGTGGTGAGAGAGCGGAGGTGAGTCCCAGCGAACCGGCGACACGAATGGCAGCCAGGACATGATGTGGTTCGTAGTGGATCGAAAATGTGTCGGGGAAGAAAACGGCATCTGCCTCCAGGGCGGGAGGGAACTCCAGGAGTTCGCATTCGGCCAGCAAGGATCGTGCGGCCACGCGTGGGGGGGTACGGTCCTGTGCGATGCCGGCGAACCATTTNCCGATNCCGCTGCCGCTCACTGCGTTGAACAGCCGCGGCCACGTCGACGCTCGTTCCAGAGTGTGGCGGATGCCTGCGAAGCGACGGTCATGTCGGGGGCGAGGGTGGACCTGGTGGAACTGGTAAAGGAATTCGGATTTCATGCGGGCCATGTCGACCCCGGTGGGGCACTCCGACTTGCACGCCTTGCATTCCAAACACAATTCCAGGGCTGGCTTCAAGGTTGGGTTGGCGAGTCCCTNGGGGCCGAGGTGGCCGTTGATCGCCATTCGCAGGGCGTTGGCGCGTCCGCGTGTGGAGTCCGACTCGTTTCGAGTCGCCATGTAGGAGGGGCACATGGTGCCAGTCAGGCTTTTGCGACATGCACCGACGCCGCTGCATTGTTCGGCTGCCCGGGCGATGCCACCAAAGTCCGAGAAGTCAAAAGCCGTGGTCGGATCGGGCGTGACGTGGCCTGGGCCAAATCGCAGGTCGGCGGTCAGTTCTGGAGCATCCACGATCTTTCCGGGATTCAGCAAGCCGTCGGGGTCGAAGGTGCGTTTGATTTCACGGAACGCCTGGTACAGCGTCGGTCCGAACATGCGTTCCTGGAACGGGNCGCGGACGAGTCCGTCGCCGTGTTCGCCACTGAGTGCGCCACCAAACTCCAAAACCANGTTGGCCACGTCATCAGCGATTGCGGAAAAGCGTTGGACGCCCGTGTTGGTTTTCAGATCGATAACCGGCCGGATGTGGAGCAGTCCGACAGAGGCGTGNGCGTAAAAACCGGCGGGAGTGTGGTGCCGGTCGAGAATCTCCTGGAAACGCTGGATGTAGTCCTTCAGGCGGTCGGGGGCAACGGCGGTGTCCTCGACAAAGGCTATNGCCTTGTCATCGCCGGCAACGGCCATCGAGAGCCCCAGGGATGCCTTTCGGAGTTTCCAGATTCGCCCCTGTTCCGCGGCGGAAACGGCCCGGTAAAAAGAGGTCGCCGATCCCACCTGTTTCAATTCCCCCTCGATCGTCTCGATGCGTTTGAGCAATTCTCCCCGGTCCTCTCCCTGGACCTCGACCAGGAGGACTCCGGCTGGATCGCCATCGATAAACCATCGCAGGGGTTCGAACTCGGGTTTGCCGATCGTGTGCGAAAGAATCATGCGGTCGACCAGTTCGATGGCCGACGGATTGTGGTCGAGAATGGCCGGCACGGCTGCCAGGGCCTCGAGCAGGTCGTCGAACTGGACGCTCAGCAAGNTTCTCTCGGTAGGGGTTGGAACGACTCGAAGGGTGGCTTCGAGGATCAGTGCCAGGGTGCCCTCGGAGCCGACGATCAGCCGCGAGAGATTGGGAGGGCGTTGGTGATCTGGTGTGAACTCGTCGAGGTTGTANCCTCCAACGCGTCGNAGNATCTGGGGGTATCGTTGGCCAATTTCTGCAGAATGCGTGTTGGCCAGGTTCAGGACGGCCTCGTGGCAGCGCGCGTGGAGCGTGTCGGGTGTGCTGGGGAGCGAGTCNTCGAGTACCACGACGCTCCCGTCGGCCAGCATGACGGTGAGGCTCTCGACATAGTCGATTGTCTTGCCGTAAACGACGGAACGTGTTCCCGCGGAGTTGTTGGAAATCATGCCGCCGATGGTGGCACGGCTGGAGGTCGACAGGTCCAGTGGCAGTGTCAGGCCGTAGGGTTTGAGCGTGGCATTGAGTTCGTCGAGCACGATGCCGGGTTGAACGCGCACGCGTTGGTGGTCGGGTTGGAGTTCCAGCAGTCCTGAAAAGTGTTTNGAGAAGTCCAATTGCAGTCCGGCACCGATTGCTTGCCCGGCCTGGGAGGTGCCTCCGCCACGCGCGGTGATTGAGGTGCCGTGTTCCCGGCAGAATGCCAGGGCTACAGCGACATCGTTCCGGTTCCTGGGGCGAACCACAGCGGAGGGCAGGATCTGGTAGACGCTGGCGTCGGTCGCATACATCGCTCGGATGGCGGGGTCGTTCGTGACATCTCCTTCGAGACGGGAACTCAGGTCGGACAACTGTAGCGGGGTGAGTGTCACTGGCGTGTGGATCCCATTGCCTTGAGTCCGTCGGCGAGGCGTTGCAGGCCCAGNGTGAGGTTGTCTCCACCGGAGGCAAAAGANACCCTCAGCGTGCCTTCGGCNGAATCGCCATAGGCTCCCCCGTGCATNACCACCACGCCATGCTCAGTCAATAGCGTGCGTCGAATGTCGTTGGACGGGCGATTCAGGTCCCGGGCGTCGACCATTGCAAAGAATCCCCCCTCGGGAGTCAGCACGTCGACGGCGGGTATGTNCGACAACGCGGCAAGAACCTGGTCTCGGCGTGTCGCGTACTCCGCGGTCATCTCCGTGACACAATCCTGTGGTCCGTTGAGAGCGGCTGCGGCAGCATCCTGTACGAAGGTGGCTGGACCACGGCTGGATTGTTGGAGCACGAGGTACATAGCCGAGATCACGTCCGCTGGTGCTGCGCAGAACCCGACCCGCCATCCGGTCATCGCATACGTTTTGGAAAGGCTGTTGACGATGATTGTTCGAGAGCGGGCATCGTCGGAGAGCGCCGCGGGCGTTCGGTGTCGGTGGTGTTCGTAACAAATGGATTCGTAGATCTCATCGCTGATCACATACAGGTCCTGGCGAGCTGCAAGGTCCATCAGTCCTGCCCATTCGTCCTCGTCGAGTACTGTCCCTGTGGGGTTCCAGGGTGAATTGACCAGCATGGCACGGGTGCGAGTTGAACAGGCGGCCTCAACCTGTTGCGGGTCCCAGTGGAAACGTCCTTTGGTCAACACGGCCGGCACTGGGATGGGTCGTCCTCCCAATTGGAGAATGGCCGATAGGTAGGCGTCGTAGACGGGTTCGGGGACCAGGATTTCATCCTCTGGGTCGAGTATCGCTCCCAGCGCGGCGTACAGCCCGAGGGTCGCNCCGCTTGTGACGAGGATCTCGTCNCCAGACGAGTATTCCGGACCTCCGTTCCGCAGTATCGCTGNGGCGACAGAGTCCCNGAGTCGGTGNTCACCCCGNTTGTCGGGATANCCAGTTCGCCCTTGNNCGAGTGCCTGTTGTGCGGCGGTGACGATGTGCCCGGGGGTCGGGAGGTCCGGTGCGCCTCGCATCAGCGACACCGGTGAGTGTCCGTCGGCCTGAAGCTGCCGGACCTCCTGGAGGATCGCGTTGACGGCGGTGGGTTTGAGCAGTTCGAGTCGTTTTGCGAGAGGCATGAGATCGCGCTGAATGAAGCGGTGTCGGTTGGCAACACAGGAGGGGCATTATAGGCTTCCAGAAATCAAGGAGACCACCGGCGGAGGCGACTGGGATTGGACTGGTTCAGCAAACACTGGTTGCAACTGCTGTTTGTCGGTATGTATCTGGCGATGCTTGCCTGGCACGGATGGCTGGGGAAACGGCGGACTCGCGGGCTGGATGATTTTCTGGTCGGAGGCCGGCGGATGGGCGGCGTCGTGATCGGGCTGTCTTTTTACGCGACGTTTGTCAGTTCTGTGACGTTCGTTGGCCATGCCGGTCGCAGCTACGCTTTTGGACCGTCGTGGTGGCTGATTTGTGTCGTGGTCTTCACCACCATGGTGCTTGTCTCGTGGTTCGTGATCGCTCCTCCGTTTACCAGGCGTGCCCGTGAGTTGGGCGCGCTGACGGTGCCGGATTTTCTTGGGTATCAATACGACTCCCTGTTGTTGCGACGGCTGGCCGGGGGCGTGGTTGTGGTTGCGTCGCTGGCCTACATGGTGGCTGTTTACGAGGGGGCGACGCGACTCCTGGGTGTGTTGCTGGATCTCGATCCAACCTTGGTCACAACGATCATCTTTGTCGTGGTCACGACATACACGCTGGCCGGCGGATTTCACTCGGTTGTGGCCACGGATGCGGTGCAGGGAGTCATCCTGCTGGCTGGCGGGATGTTGTTGCCGTTGTCGATGATCATGCGTGCGGGGGGCGTGGCGCCGCTGCTTGGACAGGTTCGCCTGGCGATGCCCTCGGTGCTGGAATGGCAGCCACAGGGGGGGCTGGCGGGAGACGTGACCGTTGGCACCCTGATTGGACTCGCGCTCGGGGTCGGGTTGAAAATAGTCGTCGAGCCCCGGCAGTTGTCCCGTTTCTATGGGCTCGCAGACGACAAACAACTGCGACGCGGCCGCTGGATAGCGCCAGCAATGTTGTTTGTCACTTATCTCGTGATGTTGCCGGTGGGCTTTCTTGCTCACGCGTTCGTGACACCCGAGGCCCTGGGCGGTGGGAGTGGCCGTGCCCTGACCGACAACGTGATCCCTCATCTGCTGGGCGCCCAGGTGAATCTGTTGGGGCCAGTGGCGGGCGCATTCTTTTTGACCGGGTTGGTGGCTGCTGCGATGTCTTCGATCGATTCGGTGTTGTTGGTTGCGGCTTCGAGTGCCGATCACGACCTGGTGGCTCCAGGCCGGGCNGATGAGGGTGTTGGCGTCAGNCGGACCCGCGTGTGGGTGTTCCTGCTTTCGGCGGTTGCCGCCGTGCTGTCGCTGGTTCTTGACCAGGGGATCACCGAGATGAGTTCGTTTTCAGGGTCGCTCTACGCGGCCTGTTTTCTGCCGTCNCTGATCGTGGGGCTGTTCTGGAAACGGCTGGGACGCGATGCGGCTCTGGTGGCAATGGTCACAGGTTTCGGGACGACGCTTGCTTGGTTCGTCTGCAAGCAGACAGGGGGGCTTGGCGACCTGCGTAAGATTCACGAGGTGTACGTTGGTGTCGCTTGCTCACATGTTGTGGCTGTCACGATGACGCTGGTGGGTCGGGGCGGGCGTCGCTGATTGTCGTTGTGTCGGCCTGTTCGCCCTCCCTGGGCCGGTCCATCAGCAGCAGGCCGCCGATGGTCAACCCGGTGCCGATGATCATCCAGCGGGTCATGGGTTCGTTGAAGAGCCAGACCCCGGCCAGTGAGGTCAACGCGATTTGTGAAGCATTGATCAAGTTGGCCCGGACGATGGAAATGTGTTTGAGCGCTGCGGTCAGTGCGAAAAATGCGATCGAGGTGAATCCGCCGGCCACCATCGAGATCCAGAATTCGCGGGCCGAGGTGCGTTGGACGATCCAGTCGGCACCCTGGCGAGCCAGGACGCCGCCGCCCAGTACGATGATGGCGGTCGAGGAGAGCAACAGNATTGTGACAGCCGTGCTGACGCCGCTCTTGGCGGCCTGGCGGATGACGACACCGGCCTGGCCCCAGCCGAATCCTGCGGCCAGTCCCATGGCGACGGTCAGCAGGATCAACTTCGTCCCCCCCTGCCCCGCTACCGACTCGGCGATCTGGTCCGCGTCGAGTGTCAGGAGGCAGATGGCCGCGATCAGGACTGCCATCGCGGAAACCGAACGGCGGCTGACTCGTTCACCGATCCATATCACGCCGAGGACGGCACCGCAGATGAGAAGGGAAGCCTGGGACACCGGGACGGTGAATGCCATTCCTCCCAGGGCCAGACCCCACTGGAAGCCCACGTTTCCCAGCAGTTGCATCACGGTTCCTGCGGCCAGCAGGGCGACGGTCATGCGTAAAGACGGCCATGTGGTTGTTCCTCGCATCGCCTTGTATGCCANGACGGCANTCGCTGCGGCAACCGTGGGGGCGGCTTTCAAGCACGAGACCCACGCGGCCCAGTCGGCTCCCTCCCCGGTCACCGCACGCAGGGCGATGATCGAAGCGGTGTAACAAAACGACGAGAAGACGGCCAGCAACGTGCCGCGGAGAATCCAATCGGTCTCGGGCGGTTCGGTGGATGCAATTTGTGCCTGATCGTTGGTGGGGCGAGATGACGTGGTCACCGTTTTCCTTGTGTCAGGTTCGTTGCGGCCGTAACACGCGGCCGGGCCGCAACTCGGTGTGTTCGCCTTCCAGGATCACTGCTTGGCCGTTGACCACGACCGTCTCAATCCCCTCGGGGTACTGGTGAGGGGCCTGGAAGGTCGCCTTGTCGATGACCGTTTTGAAGTCGAAGACGACGACGTCGGCGGCATGGCCGACCTGGATGGTTCCACGATCCGACAGCCCCAGTTGGGTGGCTGGCATTGCCGTCATCTTGTGGATTGCCGTCTCGAGGGGGAAGAGTTTCAACTGACGGCAGTACCGTCCCAGGACCCTGGGGAAGCAGCCGTAATAGCGTGGATGGGGCATGCCTTGTGCCGTGTCGGCACTCACGGCGCGGCCGTCGGAACCGATCATTGACAGTGGGTGTTTCAGGACCCGTTGGACCTCCCGCTCGTCCATGATGAAGTTGATCATCCGTGGGCGACCGTTTCCTTCGATCAACAGGTCGATGCAGGCCTCGACCCCTGCGCATTTTCTGGATCGTGCGACGTCGGCGATCCGCTTGCCAATCCATTTGCGGTTGGTGGGGGTGCCAACGGTGGCGATCTGAATGTCGTCCCATTCGAGCTTGAAGAAATTGGGCCAGTTGTCCGTCCCTTGCACCATGTCGCGGGCGATCCGGCGTCTTTGAACCGGATCCTTGAGCCGTGCCAGCATGGCGCCACGCCCTCCCTCGTGGGCCCATGGCGGGACAAGTTGTGCCATTCCCGCACTGCCAGCGTGGTAGGGATACACGTCGACCCGTACAGGGTGCTTCCTCTTGTTGGCGGCCTCGATCAGTGGAAGTGTCTTGAGTGTGGTGCCCCAGTTGTCGCGTCCGGCGGCCTTGTGGTGGGAAATCTGGACGGGCAGTCCGGCTTCATCGCCGACCTGGATGGCCTCACGGACGGCGGTGACCAGTGTGGAGGCTTCGCCACGGATGTGAGATGCATAAAGGCCTCGGTGCCGTGCGACCACCCGGGCCAGTGCGACGATCTCGGGTGTTTCAGAGTAGGTTCCAGGCGGCGATACCAGTCCGGTGGACATGCCCACCGCCCCGGATCGCATGGCCTCGTCGACATGGTCTTGCATCCGTCGCATCTCTGTCGGGGTTGGCTTGCGATTCTGGTCGCCCATCACCGCGCGGCGGATGCTGTTGTGGCCGACCAGTCCGCAGATGTTGATGGTTGTGCCGGATTGCTTGAGTGCCTGCAGGTAATCCCCGTATGTGGTGATCTTGTGGCCGTGAGTCTCGACAGGAGCGCCGACTGGAGTCGGCGAACTGCCACAGTTGCCGACCACGTGGGTCGTGGCACCTTGCCTGACGGCGCTTTTCGCCAGCCCGTCCTGAAGCAGGGTGCTGTCGCTGTGGGTGTGCATGTCTATGAAACCAGGGCAGACGATGCGATTGGTTGCATTGATCACCCGACGGGCGGTCACCTCGGAGAGGTTTCCAATCGCGGCGATGCGTGCCCCCTTGATGCCCAGGTCGTGGCGGACACCGGGTGTCCCCGTGCCGTCAACAAGTGTTCCGCCCCGGATGACCAGATCGAACGAGGGGTTTGAAGCGAGAGCTGTGAGGGGGTGGGTCGCCGCGATAGCGAAACCGCCTGCCGTCTTCTGCAGGAAATCGCGTCGTTGTGTCATGGNGATCATGTGGGGGGCCCAACCTCAAGGTGGTCTCGTCGCAATTACAGTCGATGAGGTCTCTCTCATCAACAACGGGGAGTCGGATTGGCCAGCGCTGGCCGGTGTNGTTAGACTGCCCGTCGAACCCATGCAGGACATCGTCTTTGAAGACAAGTACGAGTTTGTTCCACCTCACCGCGGCACGTGGTGGCCGTGGGTGCTTGAACGTGTTGTCGGCTGGCATATGCGGAAAGCGTATTCGATTTCCGAGGTCGACATCCGGGGAAGCGACCGCTTGTCGTCATCCATCGAGTCGGGTGACGGCATTGTTATCGCTCCCAATCATTGCCGTCTCAGTGATCCGGTCGCGCTGGGGGAACTGGTCACNGGTCTCGGGTGCCANATCTTCACGATGGCCAGTTGGAACGTGTTCAAGGTCAGCGCCCTCCAAACGTTCCTCGTACGACGCATGGGCGGATTCAGCATCTACCGTGAGGGAATGGACCGGGCGGCGCTGAATTGTGCGATCGATGTGCTNGTCGACGCAAAACGACCGCTGGTCCTTTTTCCTGAAGGAATGATCTCGCGGACCAATGATCGCCTGAGCCTGCTTCAGGACGGGGTGTCGTTGATGGCCCGTGCGGCTGCCCGCAAGCGAGCCGCGATGAGTCCGCCGGGCCGGGTGGTCGTTCATCCTGTCGCATTGAAATATCGTTTTGACGGTGAGATCGAATCGAGCGTGGCTGGGGTGTTGGAGGGGATCGAGTCGCGGTTGAGTTGGCAGNCGCAGGTGGGGCGGCCGTTGCTGGAACGTGTCGAGAAGATCGGGCAGGCGTTGTTGGCACTGAAGGAGGTTGAGTATCTCGGTGCACCGCAGTCCGGGTCGGTCTTTGACCGCCGGGACCGGCTGGTGGATCGTGTGCTGGGGCCGCTCGAGGAGGAGTGGTGTGACGGAAGGAACGANGGAGGGATCGTGGCACGGGTGAAGCGGTTGCGGAGCGAGATTCTGCCGGACATGGTCGATCAAGAACTTCCCGAAGAGGAACGTCAAAGAAGGTGGCGGCACCTCGCCGATTGTTACCTTGCCCAACAGATGTCACTTTATCCCAATGACTACATTGGGCCGGACGAGGCTGTTGAACGTCTGCTGGAGACGGTCGAGCGTTTCGAGGAGGATNTGACCGACCAGGCAACGGTGCACGGGCCNATGACCGTCCTGGTCGAGGTTGGAGAAGCAATCGAAGTGCCGTCGGTTCGTTCTCGGGAGCGTGGTGAGGATCCCGTGATGCAGGAACTCCAGGAACAACTCAGCGGGATGCTGGAACGGTTGGCAGCTGAAATCGAACAGGGAAGACGCCAGGAAGGAGGGCGGAACTGACTCCCAGTGCAGGCAAACGGTGAAGACGGAGGGGCGCGGCCNGGAGTGGCCGAGAGATGTGTGCGGGTGGTTGTGGTCGCCGTCGGGATCGGGTTGTGGTTGGGGAGCCAGTCGTTGTTGGGTGCGCGCGAGGTCCGAGTCGATGCCGCCACTCTCGAGTCCGCCTCCCGCATGCTGACCGTTGGAGACCGTGTCCACGAATGGACGGCCGGTTGGAATCAGTCACTCAACCGAAACCGCGGCACCGCCTCGGGGCTGTTGATCGCCAGTTCCGTTCTGATCGACCTCGTGGCGTGCTGGATGTTTGCAGCCACGATCCTTGGTTCNNCAATCCGTCCTTTTCTGGGNCTTTTGATCCTGTTTTCGCTGCGACAACTGTGTCAATGGCTTTCCCCGTTACCGGCGCCGGTCGGCATGTTGTGGTTTGANCCGGGCTTCCCTTCCCTGTTGGTGACCTACGAGGTTGCGAACGATTTTTTCTTCTCCGGTCATACGGCGATGGCCGTGTATGGAGGGATCGAACTGGGNCGCAGGTTTGGNCGCCTTGGCATGGGCGCCGGGTTGNTGTTCGCGGTGTTCCAGGTGGTCGTCGTGCTGGTNCTGCGGGCTCANTACACGATGGACGTGTTCACCGGCGGGGTGGTGGCGATCCTGGCGGCCGTGGCNGCCGGGTGGTTGGCNGGCCCTCTGGATCGTTGGGTGGCTCGCTCGGTGCGGTGATCGTGGGGCGTCTATTGCATCAGGACGTGCTGGTCGAGAAACGTTTCGACGGCACGATAGAAGTGGTCGATGGTCTCCTGCTTGCGCCAACCATGCCCTTCCCCTTCGTAAAGGTGNTANACATGCGGCGTGCCGGAACGTTGCANTGCGGCCACGACGTCATCTGACTGCTGGCGTGGNACGACCCGNTCGATGTCACCCTGGAAAACCGCNATCGGGCGGCGGATTTTCTCGGCATGGAATCCGGGGGACCGTTCATGGTAAATCGCGGCCGTCTCGGGCAACGGTCCGATCATCGTGTCCGTGTAGCGGCTCTCGAACTTGTGAGTGTCACTGGCCAGGTGGAATTGGTTGGCGACTCCATAGAGGTTGACNCCGGCGGTGAATTCGTCGGGATGGTGCGCCATGACTTGCAGTACGGTGAATCCGCCAGCACTCCCCCCCATGATCACCTTCCGGTCGGGGTCGACCTGTCCGGTTTCAACCAGGTGGCGGACCCCGCTGATGGAATCCTCAACGTCGCAGATTCCCCAGTTGCCGCGGAGCTTGAGCATGTATTCACGCCCGTACCCGGTGCTGCCACGGTAATTGACCTGCAGGACGGCCCATCCACGGGTCGTGAAATACTGCACATCGGCCTTCCATCCGGCGCGTGACTGGGAAGTCGGNCCACCGTGAATCATCGCGATGACCGGCGGAAGCCCCGTTCCTTCGAATGACTCACTGGCCGGTGGATAGAACAGGCCGTGGGCGGTCTCTCCCGCTGCCGAAGCCCAACTGATCGCCTCGGGTTCTGAGAGTCCACCGGCAGAGAGGGTCTCGCTGCTTGATCTCGCGACGATTCGTGTGGTGCCGTCGGCCAGGTCGCAGGAGAGGATTCGTGGCGTTTGGGTGGCGCTGCTGCCGATGGCGGCGATCCGAGTTCCCACGGGGGCGGCGACGATCCGTGACACGTCGGTGAGTTCCGCTAGCGGCTCGATGATTGACTGGTCGCCGGAAGCGAGGTCAATGCGGACGACCGACAGAAAACCGTTTTTGCTGGTGACCGCCGCAATGGATTGCCCGTCGCCACAGACGGCGTATGTCCGCATGTCTTGCGCCCATGCCGGGGTTCCCANCTCNATTCCGTCAGGGGTCAGCCAGTTGGTNGATCCCGTCGCGAGTTCGTGGCTTGCCANTCGCCCCCAGCCGGTTTCGTCGGAGACAAAAAACAGTTGCGAGTTGTCGGCGGAAAACTCCGGTTGGAAAATCGCAATGTTGTCTCCCCCGGCGATGGCTCGCGGGGTGCCAGCAACGGGCAGCGGCCCGGAGTTGTCCAGTTCGGCGACGTACAGCGTGGTGCCGTCCCAGGGCATGTTGGGGTGATCCCACGCAACAAAAGCCAAACGAGTGCCATCCGGGCTGATTCGGGGCTGCATGTAAAAATCGTGGCCGGAAGCCAGGATGGTCGGCCACTGTTGGCCCTGGGTGTCGACAACGGCNATCCGGTCGATGTCTTCATCGGTNTGGACGTAAGCCAGGAACGTNCCGTCGGNCGAAACGACCGGGGACGAGGCGTGTCCAAAGGCGGGNGTGATTGGTCTNGCGGCCCCNNGGNTGATCGATTGCCGGAAAAGACGTCCGGTCCGGTGAGCAATGAAGTACACGTTTCCGCCATGGGCGGTGAAGTCACCGCCCCCGTAACCCACTTCGGCACGCACACTGTGTTGGCTGGTCACATCACGTTGCGNGTTGCCNGTTCCGTCGTCGGCGACAAGGACNCCCTGGCCGGAACGGCCTTCGAGCCAGACGATCTGCTCACCGTCGCTGTCGATGGCGATGCCGTCCAGACGGCGACCGGCCGCAACGAGGGTGGGAGTTAGGGGGCTGGGCCAACGACCATATTGTCGCGTTGTCTTTTTCATGGTGTGGATTCTGACTGGTGAAGGATCATGCGGCAAACAAGCGGGTTGTGACGAGCCGGATTCCAGAAGCCTGCGAGGGCACAAGCGGGTATAACTGGGGGGCCGGGGCGATCGGTTGAAAACGCGATGTGTGT
>PBOU01000098.1 GCA_002724415.1 Planctomycetaceae bacterium | reverse complement strand
TTCTCCGGGGCCATTGCCGCACGGACGTTGTCAGCCCTGGAGATCCCCGACTCGGTCATCGTGATCGCTCCCAAACACACCCGGCATGGAGTTCCCTGGGCCGTCTCTCCACACGAATCCTGGGAATTGCCAGGCGGGGCCATGGCCGCGGAGCCGGAACTGGCCAGGCAACTGGCCGGGACGATTCCCGGCCTGGAGTTGGATGCGGCGGCACATCGTGAAGAACATGCTGTCGAGGTCGAATTGCCCCTGATCCGCCATCTTGCCCCAAACGCGAAAGTCACCGGGATCGTCGTGGGGAGCGGAGACCTTGACGCGTGCCGTGATTTTGCCGAACACCTGGCCGCGGTCCTCGAACAACTCGACTCCCCACCTCTGTTGCTGATCTCCAGCGACATGAACCACTTCGCCTCCGACGCCGAGAACCGGCGGCTCGATGAACGAGCCCTCTCCGCCATGGAGACACTCGATCCAGGCACCCTGCTGAGTACAGTCCGTGACGGCAACATCAGCATGTGTGGCGTGCTGCCCGCGGTGATCGTTATGGAGACACTCCGACGACTGGGCACACTGACACGATGCCAGCGAACCGGCTACGCCACCTCGGCGGAGACCACCGGCGACACCAACCGGGTTGTGGGATATGCGGGCATGTTGTTGGGCTAACCAGCATGGCAGGGCTGCATCCCTCTGCCCCGCAGCATAGAATGCCCTGCAAAGTGAAGCCCTTGCCACAACCTGGACCACCCCGATGAGTGACCCCACACGCCTCTTCCGTTCTCCGTCCACGTCGAACCAGGGCGGCTTCTCGCGTCGTCACATGCTTCAGACGATTGCCGGAGGTGCGATCGCTGCCCCGTTGGCCGCAACGGCCTGGGCGGCTCCGGTCGCGAAGCCTCGGCCCCGGGTAGCCGCGATCTATACCCACTGCACCTACCGGTCCCATGCCCACGTCATCCTCGAGAATTTCCTGGGCCCCTACCTCTTCAACGGCGTCCCAACCGATCCCGGCGTCGACATCGTCTCGATCTACGCCGACCAGCGACCCGAAAAACAAGACATGACACCGGCACTCTCCAAGGCCTACAAGTTGCCGGTCTTCGAGACAATCAACGACGCACTGTGCGTGGGCGGCAAGACACTGGCCGTCGATGCGGTGCTCTCCATCGGCGAACACGGCAACTACCCCCGCACCGAACTCGGCCAGGTCAAGTACCCGCGAAAACGGTTCTTCGACGAAATCGTGGCCACCATGAAACGTTCGGGACGATTTGTACCGGTCTTCAACGACAAGCACCTCTCGTACCGTTGGGATTGGGCGTTGGAAATGTACCAGACAGCCAAGAAGTACAAGATCCCCTTCATGGCCGGCAGTTCCGTTCCACTGGCCACGCGGCGGCCCAACCTCGAACTGCCCCCCGGCCAGGTGATCGACGAGGCCATCTCGATTCACGGCGGACCACTGGAGTCCTACGACTTCCACGGCCTGGAACTGCTGCAGTCGATGATCGAGTCGCGGCGGGGCGGAGAAACCGGTGTCGCCAGCGTTGAATTCCTTTCCGGAGAGGCGGTCTGGAAAGCGGCCCAGCAAGGCCGCTGGTCAATCGAACTGGCTCATGCGGCGATGAAGGCCGAGTTGGGAAAACCACTCGAGGACCTCAGGACCGTCCCCGGCGAACCCAAACGCCCGGTCCACGCGTTGTTGATCACCTACCGCGACGGAACCAGGGCCACCATCCTCCGCATCGGCCAGGACAGCACCCGCTGGAACTTTGCTTGCAGGATGAACGGAAAACCGAGCATCCATTCCACCGCGTTCTACGTCGGTCCCTGGGACAACCGGAATCTCTTCAAAGCGTTGTCACACTCGATCCAGCACCACTTCACGACTCGACGAAGCCCCTACCCGATCGAACGAACCCTGCTGGTGACCGGGACCCTGGAAGCCGTGATGCGAGCCACCCGACAACCGGGTAAGCCATTGCCGACTCCCGAGTTGGGCATTGCCTACCAACCGACCGACTTCCGGGCGATGCGGGAAATGGGAGCCACCTGGACCCTGCTCACCCCCGATGTGCCCCAGCCTCCCGGCGTCCACAAGCTGAACCACCCCTGACGGCTAGGGCCACTCGCCCTTGACCGCCTTGAGGAACTCGACCAGGAAGCCCACCTCCGCGCGATCCAACTCCAGGGGCTTCATCAATGGGTCCAATTGTGGCCCCCGGCCCCCTCCTCGGTTGTAGAACTCAACCACCTCGCGAAGCGTCTTCACGCTGCCGTCGTGCATGTAGGGAGCGGTGCGAGCCACACCGCGGAGGGTGGGTGTCTTGAAGCGGCCACGATCCCCGGTTCGCCTGGTGACAGCCATTCGCCCCGTATCCCGGTCAGTCCGGCGGACACCGACACCCGTATTGTGGAACTTCTCGTCGGTGAAGTTTGGCCCCGAGTGACAATGCCAGCACCGCCCTCGACTCTCGAACAGCCACAACCCCTGTCTCTGGGCATCGTTGAGTGCCCCGGCATCGCCGGCACGAAAACGATCGACCCGGCTGTTTCCCAACAACAGGGTCCGTTCGAAATCCGCAATCGACCGGGAGAGATTCTTCACGGTCACACCGTCGGTGAACAGCCGCCCAAACTCCCTGGAGTAATCCGCGTCCGCTTCCAGCCGGGCCACCACCGTCTCGAGTTTCGATCCCAACTCCCGAGGATTCTCGATCGGAAAGCGGACCTGTTCCTCAAGGCTGGCCACCCGACCGTCCCAGAAGAACGACCGCCCCAACGCGACATTGAACAACGACGGCGCGTTCCGACGACCTCTCGCCTTGTTGATGCCGATCGAAACCGGCCGTGGGTCGGAAAATCCATGTGCCGGATCGTGGCACGAGACACACGCCAGGCTGCGATCACCCGACAGAATCGGATCAAAGAACAAGCGACGCCCCAACTTCACTCGGTCCACCGTCGCCTGGTCCACCTCTTGCCTGGACTCCGGTCGTCCCAACCCCGCCGGGGCACCGCGGCGGGCCAGGTCGAGGGGAAGTGTGTCCCGGGGGATCGCCGGCGACTCTCCATCAGCAGCCAGGCCAACCGGCAGGATGGCCGCCACGACGGCCAGGACAACGATGCCGATCCATCTGGTGCGCGTAGCGAAACAATCATCCATCCCGGTTCACTCTCCGGGCCACCGGGATGTCACTTTTCGCGACTGGGTCCAGAATGCCACCGACTCCTCTCCGGTGATGTTCCCAACGCCGAATCGTGAATCGTTCCATCCTCCAAAGCCAAATGGTTCCCTGGGAACCGGCACCCCGATGTTCACCCCGATCATGCCGGACGTGGCTCGAGAAGCAAATTCGCGGGCAGTTCCACCATCGCGTGTGTAGATCGCTGCTGCATTCCCAAACGGCGATCGTCGTTCGATATCCAGCGCCTCGTCCATATCACTGGCTCTGATCACTGCCAGGACCGGGCCAAACACTTCCTGCTGAGCGATCGCCATTTCTGGAGTCACATCATCGAGCACCGTCGCTCCGACGTAGTATCCCCCCTCGCAGCCGTCGACCGTCGCTCCCCGTCCATCAACCAGCACCCGCGCTCCGGCCGCCTCGGCCTCATCAATACAACCCACGATCCGGTCCCGGGCTTCCGCTGAAATCACTGCACCGAGGTTCTGCCCCACCACCACTTCTCCAGCCTTCTCGCACACGCGCTGGACGATATGGTCCACATCGCCCACGGCCACAAGTGATGCGGCGGCCATGCACCGTTGACCGGCACAACCCGTCGCGGATTCGGTCACATTCTCGGCCGTCAACTCGACATCCGCGTCGGGCAACACCACCAGGTGGTTCTTGGCCCCCCCCATGCCCAGTGCCCGCTTCCCAGACGCGGCCGCTCTGGCGTACACCGAGCGAGCCACCGGGGTCGATCCGACAAATGACACCGCCGCTATCCCCGGATGATCACAGATCGCCTCGACAATCCCGCGGTCCCCGTTGACCATCCCAAACACGCCGTCGGGCAATCCCGCCCGGGCCAGAAGATCGCCCGTCAGACGAGCAGTTAACGGGACCTGTTCGGACGGCTTGAGAATGAATGAGTTGCCCAGTGTGATCGCAATGGGAATGGTCCAGTGCGGCACCATGCAGGGAAAATTGAACGGGGTGATCGAAGCCACCACTCCCAGCGGACAACGGTCCACACGGCATTCCACCCCCGGGCTGACCTCCAGCACCTCCCCGGCCACCATTTGCGGAAGCGAACAGGCGAATTCGGTCACCTCGATCGCCTTGGCCACCTCAGCACGCCCCTCGGCCAACGTCTTCCCGTTCTCCAGGTGCACCAGTTCGGCCAGTTCGTCGGTGTGCCTCTCGAGCAGGTCACGGTACCGGTAGACCACCTGTGACCGATCTCGAATGGTCCGCGCCGACCAGTCCACGAACGCCGCAGCGGCCGCCTCGACAGCCCGGTCCAGTTCCGCCGCCGTCGAGAGTGGGACGGTGGAAAGCACAGAACCGTCCAGCGGACTCATCACGTCCAACCGTTCCAATCCTTCCCCGGGATCCCATTGTCCGTTGATCAAGTTGCCGACCGGGAGTTGAGCCATAACCTGTCTTTCACTGTGGTCGATTGAATGTCTTCCCCGAAACAGACCAACAGACTAACCGGTTCAGGACCCGGCAGCGACGCAGCGGAGTAAGGAATCGAGTATCCTCGGAGACACACGCCTCCTGACCCGCAGCCTGTCATTGAACCGCCAAAGCCAAGAGATTCCCTGATGGCTCACCTGGTGGCCGCAGGCCCCGAAACTGGACAGCGGTGGTGCCGCGAACTGCCGAGCGGGAAGGTGGTGCGCCTTGGTCGATCCCCGGGATCCGGATGGGACGTTGCCTGGGATCGCCAGATCTCTCGAGAACACGCCGAATTGGTCTTCGACAACGACTTGCTGACGGTCCAGAAACTCGAAACAGCACAGAACCCGATCCATTTCGACGGCGAACCCACATCGGCGTGTGTCCTGGATTACGAGGACACTTTCCGGATCGGCCAGACAGTGTTTCAACTGGTCCAGCAGCCTCCGGAGTCCTCAACAGGCCCCGCCGACCCGCAACACATCGGTGAATACGTGATCTCGAGTCTACTCGGTACCGGGGGCATGGGATCGGTCTACATGGCCAGCCACGTTGACACCGGGCAGGTCGTCGCCCTCAAGGTGCTCGGATCCGAACAGTCGAACAACCCGGAACTCCTACGACGATTCCAACTCGAAGGCGAAGTCGCCAGGGAACTCAAGCACCTCAACCTCGTGGAAGTCCTGGGCACCGGATCCACCGGCGACATTCACTATATCGTCCAGGAGTTCGTCGACGGCATCGATGTCGGCCAGTTGATCTCACAACGCGGGTCGTTGCCCGTGAAGCGTTCCATCTCAATCATCCGTCAACTGGCCGAGTCCCTGGCCTATCTGCACGAAAACAACATCATCCATCGTGACATCAAGCCATCGAACCTGTTGATCTCGCGTGATGGCACGGCCAAGTTGGCCGACATGGGTGTGGCGCGTTTGCTCGAGGAAGAATCCGACAGTGGACAGAGGACAGTGGTTGGAACCTTGGTCGGAACCGTCGACTACATCGCGCCCGAGCAGGCCAACGACAGCCACACGGCTGATGCCCGCAGCGACATCTACTCGCTCGGCTGCACCTGGTACGAAATGCTGACCGGGTCGCCTCCATTTCCCGACGGCAATCTGACCGCCAAGATCACCGCCCACGCCACGCAATCCCCTCCAGACCCCAGGGAACTCAATCCCGATATTCCCGAGGGACTGGTCGCGGTCATCATGCGGATGATGGCCAAGCTGCCCAGGCAGCGACATCAGACGATCCAGGAATTGCTCGACGATATCGCCACCGACACCCTGGTCCAGCCAGAAGTCAGTAGCTCCGTACTGGCCGCGCTGGCAGAGAGTGCCGGTGAATTCCGTCTCGAGGCCCCACAGCCCACCACGGAAGCCGCCACGGCCAAGCCACTGGTTGTCCGCTGCAGCAATTGCGGTCAGTCCTACAAGGTCCGTGCCGAGTTGGCCGGAAAACGATTGAAGTGCCGCGAGTGTGGCAAGCCGATCAAAGCTCAGGCACAATAGCGGTCCGAATTGTCTTGCTGGGTCCTCACACCACGTTCAACCGAGATTCTCATGTCATCCATTTCCGAGATCGCTCTTCGACTGCTCGTCGTGCCGCTGCTCACAGTCTCAACCGCGATGCCAGTGATGGCCGGGAACTGGCCGGCCTGGCGAGGCTCGGACGGCACCGGCCGCAGCAGTGAACGCAACCTCCCGGTCTCGTGGAGTCCCACCGAGAACGTGACCTGGAAAACCGCCCTGCCGGGTGAAGGCAATTCCACACCCATCACGTGGGAAAACCGGGTCTTCTTGACCTGCCCGGTCGAGGGAGGCAAGGTCCGCCGCCTGATCTGCCTGGACCGCAACAACGGCAAGGTTCTCTGGAAACACGACGTCCCATTTGCTGCCAAGGAAACGACTCATCCGGACAACCCGTTTTGTTCGGGGTCCCCCACCACCGACGGGAAGCGAGTCTACGCCAGTTTCGGTTCCGCCGGTGTTCTGGCCTGCGATTTCCACGGCCAGGTCGTCTGGCACCGCAAGCTCGGAAAATTGACCCATGTCTTCGGACAGGCCACAACGCCGGTGCTCTACAAGAACCTGGTGATCGTCCACCGGGGGCCCGGCATCAAGACTCACCTGGTCGCGTTGGACAGCCAAACCGGCAAGACCGTGTGGGACACACCCGAATTCGCCAAGAACAGCAATCTCTATGGCTCCTGGTCGACTCCGGTCATTATCCGGGTGGCCGGCCACGATGAACTGGTCGTCACGATGCCCCGCGAGATCAAGGGATACGATCCAGCCAGTGGCAAGGAACTCTGGAAGTGTGGCGGACTCGGCACCGAGATCTACACGATGCCGACTGTCGGGGACGGNCTGGTCGTGGGTATCAGCGGCCACCAGGGACCGGCCATGGCAGTCAAGCTCGGGGGACGAGGCGACCTCACCNAGTCCAACCNNCTGTGGCTGACGGCCAAGAACCAGCAACGCGTGGGATCCGGAGTGATTGTCGGTGACCACCTCTACGTCTCAAACGCCACCGGCATCGCTCAGTGTATCGAGGCCCGTTCCGGCAAGGTTGTCTGGGCCAAGCGATTGGGGGGCACCTTGTGGGGCACGATGCTGGCCGCCGACGGACGGCTGTACGTCAGCAACAAGGAGGGGGACATCTTTGTCCTGGCGGCTGCACCAGAATTCAAGCTGTTGGCCCGAAACCGCATGGCTGAACACATGAAAGCGGCTGTCGCTCCTTCGGATGGACAACTGTTTGTCCGCACCTACAAGTCCATTTACTGCATCGGCACACGAACACGCTGATCACACACTCGACACACACTGATTCACGACACGTCACATCCTCCGGAGATTTCCACCATGAGACTGACTCTCANCCTGCTGGCCCTGGTGATGACCACTGTGTCGGCACCCGCCGGCNACATCCCCAAACCCGAAGGCGACAAGCTGGTCGATTCNGACGCCCGGATCAAGTTGCTCTTCACCCGGAGTGCCAAGATTGAAGGCGGACTGACCGAGGGACCGGCCGTGGCTCCCGACGGCAGCATCTACTTCTCCGANATCCCGTTCGGCAAGGACAATGGGATGATCCACCGGTTCGACCCGAAGACTGGAAAAACCACGGTCTTCAGCAACAACAGCGGCAAGTCCAACGGGCTGATCTTCGACGCCAAGGGCCACCTGCTGGCCTGTGAAGGCGCCGGTTTCGGCGGTCGACAGGTGTCCCGAACCGATGTCAAATCGAAGAAAAAAACAACGCTGACGGACAACTTCGGAGGAAAGCGGCTCAATGCCCCCAACGACCTCTGTGTCGACGCGCACGGCCGAATCTACTTCTCCGACCCCCGTTACGTCGGCGACGAGGAACGCGAACTGAAGCACCGGGCGGTCTACTGCATCGAGCCAAACGGCAAGGTGTTCGAGGTCACCCACAATATCTCCAAGCCCAATGGCATCGCCATCAGCCCCGATGGCAAGATGCTGTTCGTGGCCGACCACGACAACGGCACCGACAACATCGATCCCGATGCCAAGGTCGCGCCGACCCCCGGACCGATGAAAATCTACGGATGGTGGTTGAAGAAGGACGGACGAGTCGAGAAAGAACGATTCACCATCGTCGACTTCAGTCATTACAAGATGAAAGGCTGCGACGGGATGACCGTCGATGAGAACGGGTACCTGTACCTGACGGTCCGCGACGCCGCCCGTCCGGGTGTCATGGTCGTCGATCCCTTCAAGGGACGAAACGTCGGCTACATCCCCACCGGACCAATCGGACAGGACCAGGCCACTGCCGTCGGATTGCCCAGCAATGTCGAGTTTGGCATCGGCAAGGATCGCGATGTGCTCTACATCACCGTCGACAAGAGCCTCTACCGCATCAAGCTGAAAACCCGTGGCTGGCACGTGCAGTACCAGGGCCGCAAGAAGAAACTGTAGGCCCGGGCAACAACGCGATTCAGTCAACCGAGCCGATTGCGGCGAGAAACACCTCGCCGTAATCGGCCGCTTTCTTTTGGCCCACTCCGTGGACCTCGAGAAACTCCGCCGGCGTGGCCGGTCGTTGACGAGCCATATCACGCAGGCTCGCATCGCCAAACACCACGTAGGCTGGCACCGATTTCTCGTCTGCCAGTTCTCGTCTCAACTCGCGCAGCCTCTCGAACAAGTCACGGTCCACGCCCTCCCACGAATCGTCATGCGCGCGAGATTTCCGGGCCCGGGCCACTCGCGCCGGCTTCAGCAGACGTGGTGTCACCTCGCCGGCCAACAGTTGCCTGCCACTCTCGGTCAATATCAACACGTTGTACTCGCCGACCTTGGCCAGGAACCCCTGTGCCACCAGTTGCTCCACCCACCCGCGCACGGCTCTCACGTCCTCATCGGCCAGCAAACCGTATGTACTCAGTTGGTCGTGCCGGTTGTCGAGAATTCTCTGTTCGCTCGACCCCCGCAACACTTTCACCGTGTAATCGGCTCCGAACCGTTGCTCCTGCCTGATCACGCTCGAAAGAATCTTCTGGCCAATCACCAGTGGATCCTCGACCTGGTCGAGTTCCCCCAGGCAGACGTCGCAGGCACCGCAGTTGTCCGAATCCAGGGACTGGCCAAAGTACTCAACCAGTGCCACATGTCGACACACAACGCCGCCGGCAAAGTCCTGCATCGCCTGCAGACTTTGCCAGGCTCCCTCGGTTGGCTCGCTGTCGGAGCCGTCCAGGATCGCCCGCCACCGCCCATAATCACCGCCGGTGTACAACAGGCAGCACTCCGCCTCCAATCCGTCACGCCCCGCTCGTCCCGTTTCTTGCTGGTAGCCTTCAAGTGACTTGGGCATCGCGGCGTGAATCACGTACCGGACATTCGATTTGTCGATCCCCATGCCAAAAGCCACCGTCGCGACAATCGTATCGACCCGTTCCCCGATAAAGGCGTCCTGGTTGTCCCGTCTCTCCTCGTCGGTCATCCCCGCATGGTACGGACGAGTCTGGTAACCACGCCGGTTGAGTTCTTCCGAGGTCTTTTCGACGTCACGTCTCGAGATACAGTAGATGATGCCCGATTCGTCACGGTGACGATCCATGATGGTCGCCATTTGGTCGGTGCCACCATCACGAAGCATGATCTTGTAAGACAGGTTGGGTCGGTCAAATGATCCAACCAGCACCTCCGGATCGGACAATTCCAACTCCTGGATCATGTCCTCACGGACCTGTATGGTGGCCGTTGCCGTGTAGGCGTGTATCGCTATCCCCGGCAACCTCTCCTTCAAGAGCTTCAGTTGTCGGTATTCGGGTCGAAAATCGTGGCCCCACTGGCTGATACAGTGTGCCTCGTCGATGGCCACCAGGGACACGTGGGAGGCGGCCAGCGTGTCGAGCATTCCCGGCTGCACCAGCCTTTCCGGGGCAATGTACAGCAACTTCAGGTTCCCGGCCTCGAGGTCCTCAAAGACACGGCGACGCGCATCGGGTTCCATGCTGCTGTTGAGACACGCCGCCGGGACACCGGCGGCGTTGAGTCCATCCACCTGGTCCTTCATCAGGGAAATCAGCGGCGAGACAACCAGGCCCACCCCGGAACGGACGACAGCGGGAGCCTGGAAACACAGTGACTTGCCACCACCGGTCGGAAGCACCACGACCGAATCCCGATCCTCCAACACACACTGCATGGCCTCTTGCTGTAACGGCAGGAAACCGTCATAGCCCCAGTGGGTCTTCAGAACGTCACGGAGTTGCTGGATCGTCATTGGCTTCGTGCCGACCGCTGGTACATCGTCTGCGACAGATCACAACCGCTCGGACCGATCATTGTCAACCGGGACACGACGCGGTTCACCGGCCCCCCATCGCCTCCATGGCCTGTGTCACCACGGCCGAATCGGGAGCACCGGAACCGCGGATGTAGTAGGGCGCTGTCGCCAGAACGTGTGGCCGATAGGCGGGACTGACCAGATCCAGGTTCTCAAATATCGCCATGCCATACTTGTAGTGGTGCGCGTCGGTGGCCTTCTGGGCGATCAACTGGCGAGCAGAATTGTTGAAGGAATCGATCCAATCGGGNCGTCCGGCCNATGCCGCTCGACTGGCCAGCCGGTAAGCGGCCGACGACGCGGCCGCCGTATCGGGTCCCACCCGGGCCAGGATCTCTGACACCTCGCGACCGATGGGGACCTTGCCGGCGTTCTTGACCTCCCGTCCTGCCGAATTGGTGATGTCGCCCTTTTTCAATCCCCCTCGGGCTGTCGCCATGAATTCGCGGAACTGGGTCATCCACCCGACCGCCTGCAACACCAACAACAACCGTGTCACCGGATACGCGGCCGACCGGTACGCGTAGTGCAATGCGTTGGCCGAGGTGACCGTGTGAATCCCGTAGATCCCCGGCTGCCGCACCATCAATTCCGCGGCCATCAGGTGCACCGCATCCCAGACCGCCTGGGCACGACAATCTCCCCGGCCCAAACGCTCACGCACCAGGCGACAACAGGCCTCCGGCTCCAGTTCCCTCATGCCACCCAGCAACTCCATCACCTGCTCGGGCTGGCTGCCCGGTTGAGTCCACTCGTACCGCCACCTCGCCGACATCCCGGTTTCGGCTCCCGGTTTCAACACCTCCCGGGAAAATTCCAGGTTCGACAAGTAGGTCTGATCGGAAAAGGCGTACTTGTTGACGCGTTCCTCGGGACCGAAATCGAGAAGTCCCAGCACCAGTGACCTCATCGCCGGCTCTGCGTGCCGCCAACCGATCGTCTGCAATGTCCGCCAGGTGTTGGCGACAAAGATGGCCTTGTGGCCGATGTTGCGGTAATCACGGCACCCGTACTGCCACATCCTCTCGATCACGTGGCTGGCTCCCCGACTGCGAACCAGTGCCACGATGGCCCGGTCGGCCCGTTGCTCGTCCCACTCGTTCATCGCCCGGGTGAATTCTCGCCCGGCCTTTTCGGGCGAGGGCAACTTGCCCCGGACCGGCCCCAGCTTGAAATCTCCCTCCTCGATGTCCTTGGCCTGGGACGCCTTGAAATTGTCCAGCGCCCAGAACAGCGGCAACAGTCGTTGATCGGCGGGCAAATCGAGACTGAGTTGATGTGCGGCGTTGATCACAAAAACACAATGGAACTTGAACCCTGGCGGCTGAGGATTGACGTTCCGGATTCCGGCCAGGAACAGGGACGCCAGCAACTGGCGGTACGGAACGCCCCGCTTGATCTGATCCGCGAGCAACCCGACACACTTGTCACGGGGGGTCCGTTCGACCAATCGCACCAGCGGTTCGATGCCCGGGTGAAGTTGGACCAGTCCCTCGTTCACCTTCAGTTCGTCATCGGCCAGGGCCGGCAATCCCGTCGCACCCAGCAACCCCCCGGCTCCGGCGGCCAGGAATTCACGTCGTGTCGCCATGAAACGTCCCTCCCCTTTTCCTGCTTGCTGCTCGCAGAATGGCATCGTCTGCTCTCGGGTGCAAGTTGCCGACCACGCGGATAGGATCGGACCACCAAAACAGGTACCAGCCACCGGAGCCATCCACCATGAAGATCACCAACATCGAGACCCTGGGTGCGAACCTCGGCGGCGGCAACCACATCTATGTCAAGGTGGTCACCGACGAGCACCTCGTTGGCTACGGGGAAGCCTACCGGGCGGGCCCCGACACGTCGGTCGTCGCGGCAATCGAGTACCTCAAGGACTGGCTTATCGGTGAAGATCCCACACGGATCGAACACCTGTGGCGGATCATGCACAATGGCTCCCGGTTTCCGGGTGGGTCCATCGTCAATGCCGCCATCAGTGGCATCGAGACCGCGCTGTGGGACATCAAGGGCAAGGCTCACGGTGTGCCGGTCTATCAATTGCTGGGAGGTCGATGTCGCGACAAGATCCGGGTCTACCTGGGCACCGGTGGCGGTACCCCGGCCGAGGCTGCAGCTTCTGCCACCGACGCCGTCCGGCAGGGATTCACCGCGATCAAGATGAGCCCCTTCCCGGCCGGTCCCGAGAAAATGCCCTGGGCACAGGTGCTCAAGGGAGCCGCCGCCAAGTTGGAAGCCGTTCGCCGTGCCGTTGGCGACGACATCGACATCGGTCTCGATCCACACGCGCGTCTCTTCGAACCGTACAAGGCCCTGGAATTGGCCGAGGCCGTGGCCCCATACCGCCCCATGTTCTTCGAGGAACCATTACGGCCCGAGAACATCGACGCGATGGGACAACTCAAGGACAAGCTGCCGATCCCACTGGCCACCGGCGAGATGCTCTATACCAAGTACGAGTTCCGCGACCTGATCGCGGCTCGCGCGGCCGACATCCTGCAACCAGACATCGTGTTGTGTGGAGGCCTGCTGGAGTCCAAGAAGATCGCCGCGATGGCCGAGGCCAACTACCTGACCATCGCCCCCCACAATCCGCTGGGAGGCATGTCGACGGCCGTGTCGGCTCACTTTGCCGCCTCGACGGGGAACTTCCTGATTCTCGAATACCGGCTCGACACGGTCGGCCCCAACAGCAAACTGCTCAAGAAGCCAATCCAGTTCGACGACGGATACCTCGTGATCCCCGAGACGCCCGGATTGGGAGTCGAGGTCAACGAGGACGCCATCAAGAATCATCCGCTGCAGTACTGGCGTCGGCCACTGGTAATCGAACCGGACGGCAACGTGGCCTACCAGTAGCCGCGCCCCAGTTCCCACCTCCGACGGCAGGCAGCTGCATCCGCCAAAGAACGGCACCTATTTCTTCGTGGCGTCCGGACTGGTCGTGCTGGACTCCTCGAGCACCTTTTTCGCCTCGGGCACTTTCATACGTCCCAGTGCCTGTCGGATGGTGGTCTTCAGATTGGCCGGTCCCTCGCGTAGCACCCGACCCAGCGCTCGCGCCGCGTCAGCGGTCCCCTGACGTTGCAATGACTGGACCCCCAGTCGCCCCAGTTGCGGCGACCGCAGGATCGCGTCCGCAATCGCGTCACTGGCAGCCTTGGTCTTGAAGGTGGCCAGGCCAAACATCCCGTACTGATTGGACAACAAGTCCTTGGACTTGGTGCCCTCGATCAGTGCCGGCACGGCAGCCTTATTGCCTTTTTGTGCCAGGGCATAGGCCGCCAACACTCGCACCGGAGCTGCCTTGTCCTTCAAGGCCGACTCGAGCGCCGTTTGCGCCGCCCGCGAACTACTACCCGCCCGCAACAACACCCTCAACCCACTCTGACGAACATCCACCGATTCGTGTTCCAGCAGATCCTGGGCCAAGGGAACGACCTTCTCACCGGCGGAGGCAGCAATCTGTTCCAGGGCAAACCGGGTGTTGCGGACCAGTTTCACGTTCTCCAGTTCCTTGGCCGCCAGGGGAGCCACTTCCGGATTCTTCAACCCGGCAATCACGCGAGCCAGCGCAAATTGTGCCGCGAGCGACTTTGCTTCACCCATGTGTTTCATCAACACGGGTGCCGCAGCAGGTCCCAGGGATTGCAGTTGCTTGGTCGCGGCCTGGGACGTCGTCCGGCTGGCCAACTGAGGAACGAGATCCTTGACATCCTTCGAAATCGCCTCTGTCAACGCCCGGCGGACCGCCACGTCCTTGCTCCCCGTCAGCCGTTTTCTCGCCTGGTTTCGAATGGTCAGATCGTCATCCTGGAGTGCTTTCAGGTACAGCGACTGGGTTTCGAGTCCCTTCAGGCTCGCCAGCGCGGCCACAGCCTCACGTCGCACAGCAACCGATTCGTCGACCAGGAACGCCTGGAACGCTTCACCACT
>PBOU01000097.1 GCA_002724415.1 Planctomycetaceae bacterium | reverse complement strand
TCCTTCTTGTCTTCCTTCTTGTCTTCCTTCTTGTCTTCCTTCTTGTCTTCCTTCTTGTCTTCCTTCTTGTCTTCCTTCTTGTCTTCGGGAAGTTCGCGGTACGCCGGATTACGGAATTCAGTTTCGCGGTGTTTGTTGTAGTAATCGGTGACCTGTTTGGAGGTCACCGGATTGTCTTCCAGGACACGTTCTTCGAACTCGTTGAAGTCGATCGTGAAGACTCCAGCGTTGATTCTGCGAGCCTGCCCGAATCCGAAACTTCCTTCCTCGATCTGATTGGGAAGGCTTTGCTTGTGGAGAGAGCCTTTGGTTTCTCCTGAAAAAGTTGTTTTGATGTCACTGTCACCGATTTCAGCGTCATCGAGAAAGGCTGCAGTTGGCAGCATGGCCACTTCGACTTTCTGCTTGACCCGTTGACGTCTCAGTTGTTGCCAGGCCTGGGCGGGGGCCACCGGAAGCGTGGTTGAACCGCCAAACATCATTTCCTGTTCCGGCTGCAATGCGAGCGTGGGACCGAGAATGTCGATTGCCGTGCGAATCCGGATTTCCTCGCGAAGCGCATCAAACGCCTCGGTTTCGGAGGCTCCGATTCGTCTGAGGGTACGCCGGTAGACGTCACCGCCCAGTCGATCGCCATCGGGGATCGAGTCGGCTTGAGTTTGCAGCATGTCGCTTTGACGTTTCAGGGTGGCCGCGCCCCCGAAGGCCATTGGGTTGGTGGGATCGTTCATCGCTCTCTTGAACTGGTTGGCCTGGTTCAGGAGCGGAATCTTGGCTGCAGGACCATCGGTGAATCGCTTGATGTAGGCCTTGACGGCCGCGTCGTCGATCTGGATTCCCAGTCGGTCGGCTTCCCGGCGGAACAGTTCGCCCAACACGACGTCCTGGTCAATGCTCAGTGGTTGTCCGAAGCGGGGGCCGATAGTGAAGTGATTCTGAGCCTGGAAGCCGGCGTTCCGGTCGACGGCCGAAGCAAGCGAGGCGAGAAAATTGGTGGCCAATTGTCGTCGTTTTTTGAGTTGATCGATCTCCGAAGCCGAAATGGCCTGTCCATCAATCGTGGTGGGAGCCGACTGGCCTTCCATGGACCCACCGACGATTCCGGCGATGACTCCGAAGAGGCAGCCAGTGACAATCGAGGCCACGGGAGCGTTGACCATCATGCCCTTGCCCGGACGCACGCCGATTTCTGTCAGATCAGCGGACCGGGATTCCCAGGATCGGGCTTGCCCGGTTGAGTCCTGGCTGGCAGCGATATTCCAAAATCCGAAAGACACGGCCCCCAGACCACCGATAAGGACCCCGTACGACAATGGGTCGGGTGCCATCCGCCATCCGACGGCCAAAACGGCACCTCCGACTGCACCCCAAACGGCATATTCCATGGCACGACCGCTGGCGGCCTTGATCGTCCAGGCCAGGATCGCTCCCAGGAGAGGCAACAGGAACACCGAGAGTTGTTGCAACTGGCCGGGGTTGCGAGCCAGTTGCATCAACGGGTCCAGGATAATAAATGACGCCATCGAGAGGCCGATAAGAACGACCATCATGACCGCGGTGTGCTTGCGGAAAAATTGGAACGGAGAAGCCATCAAGATCCTCAATCAGAACGTGATCTCGTAGCCCGTATTGGGCTCACCACTTGACAGGAGCATTAGCGATTGTTTAACGGTCGCCCGTACGAAGGCAACGGCGAGCCATTGTAGTGGTCCTCAAAAAAACGTGACAAGGCCAGCAGCCGATTGTTGAGTCGGCTTGACGCTTTCTGAACAGTTCTTTTCTTCAAGACAACCCATGGCCAAATCATCGACTTCCTCGAGACGGCACCTGGTGATCGTCGAATCGCCGGCCAAGGCGAAGACGATCAACAAGTATCTCGGTCCGGAATTCCAGGTCGAGGCGTCGGTCGGTCACGTCCGTGATTTGCCTCGCCGCAATCCCAAGGGGATGGATCTGCCGGTTCCCGGCATTGATCTCGACAACAACTTCCAGCCGATTTACGTCGCGATTGATGGCAAGCAGAAGACGATCCGGGAACTCAAGAAGGTTGCCAAGAAGTCGGATGACATCTGGCTGGCGACGGACCTCGACCGTGAGGGCGAGGCGATTGCGTGGCACCTGGCCGAGGAACTGGGGCTGCCTCCCGAGCGATTCAAGCGAGTGGTCTTCAATGCGGTGACCAAGCAGGCCATCGATCGCGCGTTCCAGAATCCGCGCGCCATCGACATGGACATGGTCAACGCGCAGCAGGCCCGTCGGATTCTCGATCGCATTGTTGGCTACCAGGTTTCGCCACTGTTGTGGAAGAAAGTGGCCGGGGGGCTCTCGGCCGGTCGCGTCCAGAGCGTGGCGGTGATGCTGATCGTCGATCGCGAGGAACTTGTGCGGGCACATGTTCCGGACGAGTCGTGGGAGGTGACCGCGATCCTGTCACAGGATCCCGAGGCTGCCGTCGGGCTGGTCGAGCCGTACGCCGAATTGCTGGCCCGACGAGACGAAAAGGGCAAGGGACCCACTCGAAAACAGCGTCATGCCTGGATCGAGGAACATGGCGGGCTGCCGACCCAACTGGCACTGCTCTCAAGTGGCCCGTTCAAGCTCGAGTGTTCCGGCGAGTCGCCGCGAGATTTCAGCGAGGATGTGATTGCGGCCGCCGAGGCGGTGGGATTGATCGATGTCGAGATCAGCGTGACCACCGACGACGAGGCCAAGGGGCCCGCACGGACCCGTCGTGAGGTGAGTGGTGCGATTGACCCCGCGGCCCGGTACCGGGTCTCGGACATCTCGACAAAGCCCTCGACATCCAAGCCTCAAAAACCTTTCCGGACCAGTACGCTGCAGCGTGCCGCGGCCACCTTCCTGGGCTTCACCGCCGACCGCACGATGCGGGCCGCCCAGCGGCTGTACCAGGGAGACGCCCTGGCCGGCAGTGACCTGGGTGGGCTGATTACCTACATGAGAACCGATTCGACTCACCTGGCTCCCGAGGCGATCCAGGCCGCGCGGGAATTGATCGAGACGGAGTATGGAGCGGAGTACCGTCCCGAGTCTCCCAGGATCTACGAGACCGATCGCTCTGACGCCCAGGAGGCTCACGAGGCAATTCGGCCGACCGACGCCAGTCGCACTCCCGCGAGTCTCAAGGGGAAACTCGGCGAGGAACAGTGGCGATTGTACGACTTGATCTGGAAACGGTTCATGGCCTGCCAGATGAGTGACGCCAAGTGGGAGTCGACAACGGTGTTGCTGGAACGGGACGACCAGGCCACCGGGGCGGTCTTGAAGGCCAGCGGCCGGGTGCAGGTCTTCGATGGTTTCCAGCGGGTGTCGGGCGTGCCGGAGTCGAATGAACCGGTGCTGCCACCGCTGCAGGTCGGTGATCAACTGGCGCCATTCGACATTTCGCCGTTGCAGAAGTTCTCCAAGCCTCCGGCTCGGTACAACGAAGCCTCGTTGATCAAGAAGCTGGAACAGGAGGGGATCGGTCGTCCCTCGACTTACGCACAGATTCTCAAGACGGTCCAGGACCGGCGGTATGTCGAGAAACGGGGGGCAGCCGCCCTGTATCCCACCGATCTGGGCGAGGTGGTGACCGAGAAGCTTCGGGAGGGGTTTCCTCGCATCATGGAAGTGGGGTACACCCGCTGGATGGAGGAGCAACTCGACCGGGTCGAGGACGGAGATGCCGACTGGGTCGATTTCCTCAAGGAATTCTACGACCCGTTCAGCAAGAGTCTCGAGTCGGCTCACGAGGCGATGAAGCACGCCAAGGCCGAGAGGCAGATGGCCCCCGACGAGTACCGGTGTCCGGAGTGCAACAAGCCGACCGAGTACCGCTTTGGTCGCAACGGCAAGTTTCTCAGTTGCACCGGCTTCAATCTTCCGACGATTCCCACCGAGTACCAGTGCCCCGAATGCGATGAACATCCGCTGGCGGTGAACCGGCGCAAGACCCCCAAGGGACGCCCGTTCCTGACCTGCCCGGGCTGTCTGCACAAGGAGAGCTGGCGGAAACTGACTCCCGAGCAAAAGGACATCGTCACCGAGATCGAGGCGAAGATTGACGAGCCGTGCAAGTACGCGGCCCCGATCGATCACAAGGGCCGCCCGATCGAGCCGTCACAGACCAACGTCGCCTGTCCGAAGTGCGAAGACGCGATGATCCAGCGAACTGGACGTTTCGGCCCGTTTCTCAGTTGTGCCCATTACCCGGAATGCGACGGGGTGGTCAACATCGACAAGAAAACCGGCAACATCAAGTTGCCGACACCGCCGCCGCTGGAAACGGACCTGGAATGTCCCAAGTGTGAGCAGCCGTTGTTCCTGAGGACCGGCAAACGAGGTCCCTGGCTGGGGTGTTCGACGTTTCCCAAGTGCAAGGGACGCGGGGGTTGGGCGAAACTTGAAGAGGACATCAAGGCCCAATGGGGAAAGTCGCTGGAGGCGTGGGAGTCGGACAACCGGCCACCGGACTTGAAGACGATCGATGGCGAACTGATCGAGGAGGGATTCCGGCCTGTTGTCGAGGGTGACGACGAACCGGATGACGATACCGAGTCACCAGCCGGGGACTAGCCGCCTGAATCGGCTGAATCGGCTGAATCGGTCGAGACGCTCCAGCGGCGTGCCAGCGTGGACTCGACACCCAGTTGATCGCAGATTCTCGCGACCACGAAGTCGACCAGGTCCGCGATGCTCCGGGGGTGGTGGTAGAACCCCGGGGATGCGGGCAAAATCACTGCCCCGGCCCGCGCGACGGCCTGCATGTTCTCCAGCCCGATCAGCCCCAGCGGCGTCTCTCGCGGCACCAGGATCAACCGGCGACGTTCCTTGAGGTGCACGTCGGCCGCACGATGGATGAGGTTGGTGGAGAGTCCCCCGGCGATCGCGGCCAGGGTTCCCATTGAGCAGGGACAGATGACCATGCCTCCGGTCAGAAAACTGCCACTGGCTATTCCCGCCATGAAGTTGCCGTGATCGTGCACAATCAACTCCCCGTCGGACACATCGTGTTCGAACAGGTCGGCCGGTTGAATTTGCTCCGCGGGGAGTGACAGGTGGAGTTCATGCGCCAGCACCTGGCGACCGGCGGGGCTGATGACCAGGTGGACGCGGCGACCGGCCGACAACAGCACCTCCAGCAACCGGACCCCGTAGGCCGATCCACTCGCTCCGGTGATTGCTACCACCAGGTCGTTCGACAACGTCCCGTCTCCTCCCACTTGGTTGTCCCCCGCGGTGCCAGTCTAGTCGATTGTGGTGGCCGGACACACCCGGGCAGGGGGGGGTGCTCTGTCCCCTTTGTCCGAACTGCGTTAGTCTGGCCGATCGGATGGGACCCGAGGTGGTGAGCGGATGCCGGTTGACAAGTCGCAACAGCGGATCCGGCGAATGTTTGGCGCGATCGCTCCGCGCTACGACCGGATGAACCGCCTGATGACCTTTGGGCTGGACCGGCTGTGGCGAAGACGCACCGTTCGCAGTGTACAACTCGAGCCGGACCAGCCGGTGCTGGATGTCTGCTGTGGCACGGGCGACCTGACTCTGGCCTGGAGGAAATGCCTGGGGCCGGGTGCTGTCGTCATTGGTTCGGACTTCACTCAACCGATGCTTGTGCGGGCCCGTGAGAAGTCTGGCCGCCGTCGTGGGGCCGCGAGTCAGCCGGGGGACGTTGTGTATCTCGGGGCCGACACGTTGAAGCTGCCGTTCTCGGATGGTCGGTTCCAGGTCGTCTCGGTCGGTTTTGGAATTCGAAACGTGGGCGACACCAGTGGGGGGTTGGCCGAGATGGTTCGAGTCTGCCGGCCGGGGGGGTACGTGATCGTGCTCGAGACGTCGGTTCCGGGGTTGCCAATCGTCGGTGGGCTGTTTCGTTTTTATTTCAACCGAGTGGTTCCCCGGATTGGTCGCTGGTTGTCGCCGGATCCGGACGCTGCCTACTCGTATCTGCCCGCATCGACGGCCGAGTTTCCCCAGGGTGATGCGTTTGCCGAGTTGATGCGGGATGCCGGGCTCGATGGAGTGCGGATGCAGCCTCTGACACTCGGTTCGGTCACGCTGTACGTCGGACGCAAGCCACACGACAACGCCGGTCTTGGCTGAAATCCTGTCTTGTCGTAGACTCCCGGTTCTTTCGCCCCCCATACGCGGCCATGTGGCCGGAGGAAAGGACTCCTCCCCCTTGCCCGAACAGCAGGAATCTTGGACCGGATGCCGTTGGTCGAGGTGCCGTTGTGCCCGGGCGGCGATCGTGGTGTGGTCGCTGGCCGTGGCAGGTGTGGCGGCCTCGGCCGAGCGACTGGACGACAGTTTCGAGGGCCGCGAGGTCTCGTCTCGGGTCACCGTGTCTTCGTCCACGGCGGAGGTGACCCGGCATCGTCGTGAATCCCAGGGGGGCGTGGACGGTTCGGGATGCGAGCGGGTGATCGTACGGACCCGCCGGCTGGGGACGTCGGTGACTTGGGAGCAGTCGATCCCGGCCTCTCGTGTGATTGACGAACTGGCGATCAGCGTCTCGACACGAAGTCGTTCGCGAGGGCTCCAGTTGGCGGCACGGGTCGTGTTTCCACACCAGGTCGATCCGCGAACCGGCCGGGTTCTGACTGACCTGGTGCCCGGGCCGCGCGTGACCCAGGCCGGCCAGTGGCAGACATTGACACTCGAGGGAATTCCGGGCCGGCTTCGTGAACGGCTGGTCTTGTTGAGAGCCAGGCTGAACCGGCCGGGGCTGAAGGGGCGTGACGCGTACATTGATCGAGTTGTGCTCCAGGCGGAACCGGATCCAGGGACGACCGAATGGCTGGTCGACGACCTCCGGGTGGGGCCGATCGTCGCTCCTCGCGAGGAGGTTGTGGACGCGGCCGATGAGCGTGGGGGGAATGGTCGATCGGGGGCTCCGGCCGAGGTGCGGCTGGACAGGCTCCACGTCGAGGGCCGCCCGTTCCTGCCACGGGTGATCGTCTACCGTGGTGAGCCCCTGGAGGTCCTCAGGGCGTCGGGCGCCAACCTGGTGCAGGTCCCCGATTATCGCGATCGCGGCTTGCTGGAGCGGTTGCGCGCGGCGGGGTTGTGGGCCATGGCAGCACCGCCGCGGCCACCAACAGTTGGCGGTGTCGTGGCGGACCCGGGCACCGCGGCGCTGGTCCCGATCGCGACGGAGGCCGACGGAGTGCTTTGCTGGTATCTCGATCCTCGAGCAACGGCCGCACAATCCAATGAGCCACGGCGGATCGGTCGACTGGGATGGAATTCGTTGACGCGCTGGGTCAACCAGTTGCGGATTGCAGATCGCCGGATGAAACGGCCGATCGTCGCCGATGTTGAAGGCCTGGAGCACGTGATTTCCAGGCAGCGGTTGCTTCCGTTGATCAGCCGCGAGGTGATCGGGACCGGCCTGTCACTGAAACTGCACCAGGAGTGGCTTGACGAGCGTCGTGACCGGGCGAGGCCGGGATCGTTGGCGTGGAGTTGGATCCGGGCCGGGTCGGAGTCCGTGGTTGTCGAGCCCGAGCAAATCGAGTTGCAGGTTCGTTCCGCGTTGGCCGCGGGATTCCGAGGAGTGGGGTATCGTACCACCCAACGGCTTGATGCTGATCGACCAGCTGCGGGCGAACGCCTGTTGATGCTCGGCCTGGTCAATCTCGAGCTGGAGTTGCTCGAATCGTTCCTGGCCACGTCGACCCGGGTGGGCCGTTTGCCCGTGACGGTTGGCCGCCGGATTGATCCCAATGATCCTTCGGCCGGGACGACCAGGGCCAACGAGAGCCTCGACGTGTCGAACGATCGCATCCGGCGTCGCCGCCGAGTGGTGGCGACCAATCCGCTGGACATGGGCCAGTCGGAGGGGCCGCGGGTCTCCCGGACAGTCGAGTCGGTGCTGTTCCGTACCGATTATGGACGTTTGCTGATGATCAACTGGGTGGGGGAGAACGTCCAGTTCGTTCCCGACCAGATGGCCCTGGCCAACGTCTCGGTTGTGGTGCCCGGGGGGGACGAGACGGCGACGGCATGGGAAGTGACAACAACGGGGCTGAGGAGTGTCGCGACGCGGCGGGTGGCCGGTGGCGTCGTGTTGGAGTTGAGTCGTTTCGATCGCAGGTCCAACATCATTCTCACCTCCGACCCCGCGCTGGTGTCACAGCTCCGTCGACAGGTTGCCGCGATTTCGGGACGGGCCGCTCGCATGGCTTTGCAGTTGGCCCAGGCCCGGTTCGACCGTGTCCGCAACATCGATCGACGGTTGGTCGAACTGGGGCATCCGCAGCCGGATGCCTCCCGGTTGCTGACCCGGGCCGCCAGTTACTTGTCGCAGGCGGCGGCGGCACTGGATCAGGGGGGGGCGAACACTTCACGGCTCTACAGTGACGCGACCTTGCAGACGCTGAGAATCCTGCAACGGGCTCACTGGGAGCAGGCCATCCGGGAATCGGCATCACCGGTGGCCAGCACGCTGTCGCGTTGCTTTCAAACCCTGCCCGAGCACTGGGAACTCGTCGCGGCGGTTCGGTCGGCCGTAGCGGCCTCCGATCCGCGGCTCGTGGGTGGCGATTTCGAGAACCTCGAGGAGATGGTCCGGGCCGGGTGGAGCAGTCGACGAGCGGCGATTGCCGGGATGACCATGGTCGCGGAGGTCTATCGCGGCAGTCGTGGACGGAATGGAGAAGCCGGGAGTTGCTTGAGGCTCTCGGCACAAACGGATCTGCGAACGGCTGTTCCCACCCGTCTGCCGCGTCACACGGTGATCGTTGATTCACCGCTTGTGCCCGTGCAGGCTGGTGACCTGGTCCGCATCTCGGGACGGATTCGACTCGTTTCGGCGCGGCCGGGTTCCCTGGATGGCGGCGTGTTGGAGGACACCCTGGGAGGCCCTGACGCCCAATTGCACTGTCGCCGGCCGGGGGGGTGGCGCAGATTCGAGTTGTTACGAAAAGCACAACGGGATGCCGATGTGCAGTTGCGTATTGCGTTGGAGGGAATGGGCGAACTGCGGGTTGATGATCTGCAGATCGAGGTGCTTTCCAACGGGTTGGCAGCCCCGGATCGATTGCCTACAGTCGAGTCCGAAACTGGAACCGTCCGTCCGGCGGCCTTGCGGAACTCCCGCGGTGATCGCTGATCCGGTCGCGACCGTCCGAAAACTGCCAACGGTTGGACTCCGATGCCTGTTGCCACACCCTCACAGTACGCTGCGATGATCGATGCGGCCCAGGCGGGTGACTACGCCTTCCCGGCCATCAATGTCACGTCGCTGGTCACCATCAACGCGGCGTTGAAGGCCTTTTCCGATCAACGCTGTGATGGCATTATCCAGATCTCCCTGGGAGGCGGTGGATTTGCCTCGGGACTCAACGTCGCCGACAACGTGGTCGGAGCGATCGTGCTTGCCGAGGCGGCTCACCGGCTGGCCGCCGAGTACGACATCCTCGTCGGACTCCACACCGACCATTGTCAGCCGGACAAGGTGGACTCGTTTTTGCGGCCACTGATCGCGGCAACCGCAGCGCGTCGAGCCGCGGGGCAAGGCAACCTGTTCCAGTCCCACATGCTTGATGCCTCGGAACTTCCGCTCGAAGAGAACATGGCGCTGTCACGCGATGTCCTGGCCGAGTGTGCAGCCGAGGAGATCATTCTCGAGGTGGAAGCCGGCGTGGTCGGGGGCGAAGAGGATGGGGTCGACAACACCATGGCCCCGGCCGAGAAACTCTACACGTCGCCCGAGGACATGCTCTACGTTCACGAGCAACTCAATGGCATTGGCCGTTACCTGTTTGCGGCCACCTTCGGAAATGTCCACGGCCACTACAAGCCGGGCGTGGTCCAGTTGAAGCCGGAAATCCTGAGAGACGGGCAGGCGGCGGTGATGGCCGAGAATGGTGAGGAGGCGAGGTTCGACCTCGTGTTTCACGGGGGGTCGGGGACCCCGGTTGACCAGATCCGTGAAACACTTGGGTATGGCGTGGTGAAGATGAATATCGACACCGACACCCAGTACGCGTTCACTCGTCCGGTCGTCGATCATGTGTTGAAGAACTATGACGGTGTCCTGAAGGTCGACGGCGAGATCGGCGTCAAGAAGGCCTACGATCCTCGTAGCTATCTCAAGGCGGCCGAGGCGGGCGTTGCCAGTCGCCTGGCGACCGCCTGCGACGATCTGCTGTGCAGTGGCAAGACGCTCGCCGGGACCGTCTGAGAGTGTCCCTGGCGGTCCCGAGGCCTGGTGCCCGTGAGGCCGTCGTGAACCGTGCCACTGTCAGTCTGAGTCTTTGGCCAGTCGTTCCGGCAGTGGTGTTGACCGGGGCAGGCCGGCCAGTCGTGCCACCAGCAACTGGGTGCGGCCGTCGGCTGTGGTGAAGAAGCGGTGGCCGATCGAGTCGTGTGTCGCAATCGGCGTGGTGGTCACGACGGTCATTTCCCCCTCGGTCAGGTCGACGGTGAATCGCAAGTCGTAGAGGGGGACAATGTTCTGCCGGGTTCTCAGTCCCCATCCGGCCTCGGTCGCCGTTGGCTGCAGTTTCTGGCGCCCGTGGTGAACTTCCGGCAGACATTCCAGGCGGACCCAGCCCTCTCTCAATTCTCGAACCCGGATTCTCAGGAGGTACCGCACGTTGTAATACGTCGTGCTGGCTTTCTCGTCGCCGAGGTCCAGCTGCTGGCTGGGCAGCGGTGACTCGTGCAAAACCACCTCGGTCTCGCCTCCGTCTCGCAGATACACCCGCCACCCTTTCAGGTCGTGGCGAGAGGACCGGTTGGCGTTGGCCGTGTCGTCGTGTTCGGGCGCGGTGAGTCCAAGCAGTTCTTCCAGTGGCGGTGGTGGTGTTGCTCCGACCTGGCCCACCCGGATTCCCTGGCCGGCCAGTGCGGATCGCATTGGGGCGGGGCGTCGCCCGATTGTGTCGAGCCGATTCCAGAGCGACTCGCCCAGCAGGGGGTCGTTTCCGGAGCGTTTCAGTGTCATGAATTCCAGTTGGATCACGTCCCGACCGGATCCCAACGGTTGCCAGCGGAGGCCGATCCGTTCGAGTGTTTCACCGGTCGAACCCTTCAACATTCGACAACCGGTGGCGGTCAACACGGCGACGGCCAGCACGAGTCCGGACACGGCACCTATCACGCGGCGTCGATGAATCGACCGGCCGCGATGAGGTTGTGTCGGGGGGGGGGTCATCGAGGCGATCCGGGCCGTCGTGAGGGGGCGGGAGTCTAGAAGAGGGGTCCGGCGAGTGTCAATCCGGCCTGTGCTGACAACCGTAATCACCGGCAACCACCCGAATCACTCGCGTTGTCAGGATCCGGGCCGCTCGTTATCATGCCCGCCGCACGCGTGTCGAGTCCGAGAGGTGAGGCCGGTTTGTTCCTCACCTGCACAAGGTCTCGTTGTCTGCTGTCTCAAGATGCAGCCGGGAAACAAGTATGCGGGTCGGTATCGGCCACGACACCCACCGCCTCGAACCGGGACGGCCCCTGTGGATCGGGGGAGTCGAAGTGCCCAGTGACCGGGGGGCTGTCGGTCACAGCGATGCCGACGTGCTGTTGCATGCGGTCACCGATGCGTTGCTGGGCTCGGCCGGACTCGGAGACATTGGCCAGTGGGTTCCCGATGACGCCCCGGAGCATGCCGGGGCAGACAGCGCCGGGTTTGTTGAAACGGTTCATGGCGAGTTGGTCCAACGCGGACTGGCCGTCGTCAACCTGGACGTGATTGTTTTTGCCGAATCTCCTCGACTGTCCGGTTTCGCGACCGTCATTTGCCAGAGGTTGGCCACGTTGCTCAGGATCGACATCGACCGGGTCAACTTCAAGGCGAAGACCGGAGAGGGAGTCGGGCCGGTGGGGCGAGGTGAAGCCATCAGCGCCATGGCGTCGGTGCTGGTCGACTCGAAACCGGCAGACATGGACCAGGGGCAGGAGACGGATCAGACGACATGACATTACGAGTCTACAACACGCTGACCCGAACCAAGGAGCCTTTCGAGACGGTCGAGCCAGGGCGGGTGGGGATGTACCTGTGTGGCCCGACGGTCTACAAGCCAGCGCACATCGGTCACATGGTCGGCCCGGTGATCTTCGACACGATCAAGAGATTCCTGTCGTACACCGGGTACGACGTGTGCTACGTGATCAACATCACCGACATCGACGACAAGTTGATCAACCGGGCAGCCGAGGAAGGGACGGAGGTGTCCGAACTGGCCGAGCGGATGACCACCGACTACTTCGAGAACCTGGCCACGGTCGGCGTTGACACCGTCGATCATTTTCCACGCGCGACGGACCACATCGACGAGATGCAGGCGATGATCGCCGGGTTGATCGAGTCGGGGCACGCGTATCCTCTTGAAGGTGACGTCTACTTTGAAGTGTCCGCCGATGAGGACTACGGCAAGCTCAGTGGACGGTCTGTCGAAGAGACCCTGGCCGGGACACGGGTCGAGGCGAACCAGAGGAAGCGGCATCCGGCCGATTTCGCGTTGTGGAAGAAGTCGCGTGATGGCGAACCGGCCTGGGACAGTCCGTGGGGAGCGGGACGACCGGGGTGGCACATCGAGTGTTCGGCCATGAGCATCAAGTTGCTGGGCGAATCGCTGGACATTCACGGCGGTGGCCTCGACCTGCTGTTTCCTCACCATGAAAACGAACTGGCGCAATCCGAGTCATGCACCGGGAAACCCTTTGCGCGTTACTGGCTCCACAACGGCTTGATGCAGGCGGGAACGTCCGCTGGCAAGGTGGGCGGCGGGCATGATCGACACGGCGAGATTGAGGCGTCGCCCGATGGCGACCTCGAGGCGGACCAACGCGACCAGGTGGCTGGCAAGTTGGCCGGTTCGCAGGGAGCGGCCTCGGTNAAGGAGTTGTTTGCGGTCCACCATCCCGAAACCGTGAGATTTTTTCTGCTGGCCACTCACTATCGCAGTCCAATCGAACTCAGCGACGAGAGGATCGCCGAAATCGGGAGGAGTTTGCAGGGGTTTTACCGGTTGTTCGAGGCGTTCGAGAGGATCACCGGTGGATCGGCCTATGACCTGGATGTGGCGACGAGCCGCGAGTTGTCTGTCACGGTGGATGGCGATTTCGCCTCGCACCGTGACCGGTTTCTCGAGGCGATGGATGACGACTTCAACACCGGCGGTGCGGTGGGAGCGTTGTTCGATCTTCGCAAGGCGATCAACGCCCATATCGACAATCGTGGCCTCGACGACGGGTCCTCCGGGGGGGATGACACGTCCCTGGCCGGGTTGGTGTCGGCGGTCACGTTGTTGAGGGAACTGGGCGGCCTGCTGGGCGTGTTTCGGAGCCCGGTGGAGGCTGGTGTGTCGGACGACGGTGACGGGTTGGCCAACGAATTGATGCAGGTCTTGATCGAGTTGCGGGCCGTGTCGCGTGAACAGAAGAACTACGAAATGGCCGATGCGATTCGCGATCGACTGGCGAGCCTGGGAATCACAATCGAGGATCGCAATGACCAGACCTTGTGGCGGAGAGAATGACGCACTCCGTTTCCAATGAATCCGGCGGCGCTCCCGCTGGGATCCGGGCCCATGTGGTGGGGATCGACCCGGGATTGAACCGGACCGGGTACGCGGTGATGTCGATGGTCGACCAGACGCTGGTGTTGCACGAAGCGGGCGTGATCCGTTCGACGACGGATCGCTCGCTCGCCGAACGCGTGGCGGAGATTGGGAACGGGTTGAGCGAGGTCATCACCGAGTTTCGTCCCTCCGTGCTGGCCATCGAGCAGGTGTTCTCGCTGGGCCGCAATCCCAAGTCCGCTCTGCTTCTGGCACATGCACGCGGCGCGATTCTGATGACAGCGATCNAGGGTGAGGCCGAGGTGATTCACTACACGCCAACCCAGATCAAGAAGCTTTTGACCGGCAGTGGCAGGGCAGACAAGGAGCAGATCGGCCGGGTGGTCCAGGCCGAACTCGGGCTGGACGCTCCTCCGGCTCCCCACGACGTGGCCGATGCCTGCGCGGTGGCGATCTGCCACCTGCACACGCACCAGGGCCCTAGCAGGAGACTCTCGGCGTGAGAACACGTATCAGTGGTCGATTGAGCGAGTTGGGCGAGACCGAGGCGACGATCGANGTGGGGGCGTTTGACTACGCGGTTTACGTNCCCGACTTCGTCCAGAAACAGTTGCGAGGCCACGAGGGGGAAGAGATCAGTCTGAGGACGATCGAGTATCTCGAGGGCAACCCGCAGAAGGGGCGAATGACTCCACGGTTGATCGGTTTCACCAGTGACGCCGAGCGAGAGTTCTTCGAACTGGTGTGTTCGGTTGATGGTGTCGGGGTCAAGAAGACGCTCAAGGCGATGGTGCGGCCGGTCCGGGACGTGGCCGAGGCGATTGTCGAACGAGATGCCGACCGCTTGACGCTGTTGCCGGGAATTGGGCCGGCCGTGGCGGACCGCATTATTGCCAAGTTGCATCGCAAGATGACTCCCTTCGCCCTGATGGTTGGCGTTGAATCGGCGGGAGATGGTGCTGAATCGGTNGGTGATCTGGCCAGCCAGGCCCTGCAGGCANTGGTCGGACTGGGACACTCGACGTCCGATGCCCGGTCGAANTTGGAGGCAATACTGGGGACCGGGGCGTCTTTTTCATCGGTCGAGGACGTGTTGCGGGAAGTCTACCGACAGCAACGCGGCGAGGATTAGCCGCAGGTCGTCGGACGCCATGGCTCTGGAGTTGAGAAAAAAAAAGATTTCCCGCAAATCTTATCAAGCCCCCGCAGGTCGCGTGCCGATCTCCATAGTGAGACGAGCCAGGACGGCGGTCACTCGATCCGGGTGATCCCGGGGCAAGGAAGCCCTCGCGTTGTTGCTCGTCGAGTCACGGAGGACACGACCATGCGACCGCGGTTGAGGATCTTTACNGGCNAGGACAATGTTGCCACGTTGCCGGAACCGGCCGTCAACATCACCTTCGCCGAACTCACAGAAATCCTCTCGGATGCCAGCCGCACTGATCGGACGTGGCTGCGAGATTTTGCCGACGATGAAGTCCGGGTCTCGCCGGATCTCTACGAGGTCCTGTGTGCCTTTCGTCACCTTCGTCCCAGCGCCTGATGGACGGGGTTGTTTCCGCTCACGCTCGCAGCATCTGGCAGGCGGGCGTTGATGCGGTGGATTCCGGTTGCCTGGTCCGCTCGGCGATCGATTGTGACGGGACGACCCTGGACGTCTGCGGTCATCGGCATTTGCTGGAGACGATTGGACGCCTGGTCGTGGTGGGTGGTGGCAAGGCCGGTGCTGGAATGGCGGCCGAGGTCGAGGCCCTGCTTCCAGCCGATTTTGTCTCCGACCGGGTGAGCGGTTGGGTCAACGTNCCGGCNGANTGCGTGAGACCGCTGGAGGCCATTCGCCTGCATGCGGCGAGACCAGCGGGTGTCAACGAGCCGACCGCAGAGGGTGTGACCGGTTCCAGTGAAATCCTGAAACTGGTGGCCGAGGCGACGTCTGATGACGTGGTGCTGGTGCTTGTTTCCGGTGGCGGCAGTGCGCTGTTGCCGGCTCCGGCTACGGGAATCAGCCTGGCGGACAAGTTGGCCGTGACCCGGTTGTTGATGCTGTCCGGGGCGACCATCAACCAACTCAACTGCGTCCGCAAGCGGCTCAGCGCCGTGAAGGGGGGCAACCTGGCTCGGGCGGCTGCTNCGGCCGCGGCCCTGCATTGCCTGTTGATCTCCGATGTCATCGGTGATCCGCTGGACATNATTGCATCCGGGCCGACGGTGACCGACACCGGCAGCGACGCTCAGGCACTGGAGGTGCTCAGGCAATTTGCCTCNCGGGATGACGATGTGCCGGATGCGGTTTGGCGATTCCTGGAAGCGAGGGCGAGCGACACTGATGGTGAGGCGGATGACGCGGTGTTTCAGCGGGTCAGCAACCACGTGATCGGCAACAACGAGGTGGCCGTGGCGGCGGCGACCTCACATGCCGAGTCACTGGGCTATCACGTNCACTCGCTGGGATCCGACAACCAGGGNATTGCCCGAGAGCATGGAGTGGANTTGTTGGAACTGTGTCGTGAGATCCGNGCGGGANAGGGGCCGGTCGCTGCGCCCGCTTGCGTGATTTCGGGAGGCGAGCCGGTTGTCCAACTGGCCGAGACCGACCAGCCACGTCGCGGTGGCCGCAACCAGGAACTCGTGCTCGCGGTGATCCAGCAGGCATGGGAGACCGGACTCGACCGCATCGCCATTCTCTCGGGAGGAACCGATGGCGAGGACGGCCCGACCGATGCCGCCGGCGCGTTGGTCGACCAGGATCTCTTGAAGACCGCCAGATCCCGTGGGTTGAACCCNGAACCGTACCTGGCAATCAATGACTCCTACACCTATTTCGAGGCGGTCGGAGGCTTGTTGCAGACCGGGCCGACACACACCAATGTCATGGATCTTCGTGTGGCCCTGGTGGCCGACTGACGGTTGTCCGGGGTGTCACGGCAGACTCCCGGTTCCTCGTCGCCAGGTCTCGCCCAGGATGACCAGGTCCAGGAGGAACGACCAGGGGNGAGCGGTGTATTGCAAGAAGGCAGCGGCAGCCAGCAGCCACCGGCCGCGGGTCGCCGCGGCCAGTCGGGACTCGGTGGGTGGGTCAGGCATTGGTGCGGCGGATCATGGTATAAGGTCTCCGCCGTGTTTGAAACGTTTGACCACACCGCTGACCTGGGGTTGAGAGCCATTGCCGACGACCGAGAGGGAATGTTCGCCGAGGCTGCTCGGGGGTTGACGTCGTTGTTGATCGAGGAGCCTGGTGCACTGCGGTCCGACAACCGGTTTGACATGCCGGTTGTCGGTGTCGACCTGGAANTGCTGCTGTTTGACCTGCTGAACGAATTGCTGTTTCAGTTTGAAACCACCGGATTTCTCGGTCGTGACTTCTCGGTCACCAGCACGGAAACTGGCCTCGCGGTGGAAGCGTACGGTGAGGTGATTGCCGATCAGCCTGATCGGCTGGCTCGAGAAATCAAGGCGATCACGTATCACGGATTGAAGGTTCAGCAGCAGGCTGGTCGATGGATGGCCGAGGTGATCGTTGATATCTGATCCAGGTGCCCCGTCATGACACAGCACGGATTCTANGGACCCCTGGAGCGGATTGACGACTGCCTGTGGCGGATTCCACGGTCTTATAAGCCGGAGATGCGGGTCGACGGACTGATATTTGCCAGTGATGTGTTGATGGAGCACATTCGCAGTGATCGGGCGCCTGAGCAGGTGGCCAATGTGGCCACCCTGCCGGGAATCCAACTGGCCAGCCTGGCGATGCCCGATATTCACTGGGGGTATGGATTCACCATTGGCGGTGTTTGTGCGACCGATCCCGAACGTGGCGGAGTGATTTCCCCGGGAGGGGTTGGCTANGACATCAACTGTGGTGTCCGGCTGATCCGTTCGACGATTCGCGAAGAGCAACTGGCACCACACCTGGTCCGGTTGGTCGAGGACCTGTTTGCCACCGTGCCGGCGGGCGCGGGCCGGAGTGGTCCCTACCGGTTCGATCGCGGTGAGTTGCACGACCTGATGGAACGTGGGCCGCAGTCCTTGATCAGTCGCGGATTGGCGACCGAGGAGGACATCGAGATGACCGAGGCACGAGGGTGTCTGCCGGGTGCCGAGCCGGGGCGTGTCAGTGAGAAGGCCCTGGCTCGCGGAGCCAACCAGTGCGGCACACTGGGGTCGGGGAATCACTTCCTGGAAGTCCAGGTGGTCGACGAGGTGGTGGAACCGGAAATCGCGGCGGTGCTGGGCCTGTTTGCCGGCCAGGTCTGCGTGATGATTCACTCCGGATCCCGTGGCCTGGGGTACCAGGTATGTGATGACGCGTTGAAAGCTCTGCGTGGTGTTCCCGAGTCGCATGGAATCGTGTTGCCCGACCGCCAACTGGCCTGTGCCCCGGTGCACAGTTCCGAGGGCCGGGCCTACATCGGCGCCATGCGGGCGGCTGCGAACTACGCCTGGTGCAATCGACAACTGCTGATGCAACTGGCTCGTGAGGCATTTGCGCGGGTGCTGGGATCGAGTTGGCAGTCGCTGGGGATGGACCTGGTCTACGACGTGGCTCACAACATCGCGAAATTCGAGGAGCACGAGATCGAGAACGAGCCGAGACGGGTCTGGGTCCATCGCAAGGGAGCGACGCGGGCTTTTCCGCCTGGCCATTCCGAGATCCCTCGAAGGTATCGTGACGTCGGTCAACCCGTACTGATTCCCGGTGACATGGGGCGAGCCAGTTGGGTGCTGGTTGGCCAGCCCGGCAGCATGCGTCGTTCCTTTGGCACAACGTGCCATGGGGCNGGNCGANGAATGAGCCGGACCAGAGCGGTGCGTCATGCCGAAGGACGTCGGATCGACAAGGAACTGTTGGCCCGGGGTGTGGTGGCCAGGTCGCGAAGCCGTCGCGGCCTGGCCGAAGAACACCCCGATGCCTACAAGGACGTGAATGACGTGGTCGANGTTGTTCACACCGCCGGGCTCTCGAGAAAGGTCGCCCGGATGCGTCCCGTTGGGGTGATCAAGGGTTAGGAAACCGCTAGTCTGAATTGCGAGACGGGCCCAACCGAGACCGCAATGGAACCACTGCCTCTAGCCGCAGCCACTGTCGGGGTGATCGTCGGAGCGTTGTTGGCCTGGGTGATTCGGGGGCGACAGTTACGCCGTCAGCGAGGAGTGCTCGAGACCCATCGTCTTGAGTACGAAGAAAAAGCGGCCAAAGAGGAGATGAGAATTCAGATGCTTGAACGCGACCGCGAGACGGTNCTGGGTGACCTGGAGCAAGCCCGGAACGCGAAGGATGAAGTCGAGGCCGGTTGGTTGCGTGATCAGGAGGTCGCACGAGAACTGCTGACCAAGGCCGAGGCCCGGATTGACCGGTTGTCGGCCGAACTGGGNCAATTGCGGGAACAACTCGGACGGGCTCATCGCGATGCCGATCTCCAGAAACAGGTCAGCGTTGATCTCGAAGAGCAACTCGATGCAGCAAGACAGCGGCTNCAGGGTGTCGAGGAGCAGGTCCNCCAGCAGCAACAGCAACTGGCGGCAGCCCGCCGGCAACGGGATGAATNCTCCGNGCGACTCGAAGCCGGAACCGCGGTCTCTGCNGACCGACCGCAACGCCGTCGATGGCGGATCAACACCTTTTTTGAAGGCTAGCCGGCCGATCCGGGCGCTGCGAGTTCAACGGCGGCTGNCAAATCGAGCGTGCCCTCGTAGAGGGCCCGGCCGACGATTGCTCCCTGGAGGTTCGGTCTCGTCGTGGCCAGTTCAACAAGTTGTCGGACATCCTCAATGGTGGTGACGCCTCCGGAGGCAATCACCGGTGGTCCCAGTTCGGCGATTTGTTCCAGGTCCCGCAATGTCCCCGGATCGATGCCCTCGAGCATTCCATCGCGTGCGATGTTGGTGTAGATGATCGCCGCCAATGGCAGATCGGAGTATCCGGATGCCAGTTCCAGTGCTGAAGTCTGTGACACGTCCCGCCAGCCCTCGGTGGCGACCATGGAATCTCTCGCGTCCAGTCCCAGGCAGACCTGGCCGGGAAACGCACTGGCGATNTCGCGAAACCACCCGGGGGCCTTGAGTGCCTGTGTGCCCACGATCACCCGGTCGAGCCCGACATCTTCCAGCAACGTGCGAACCGCCTCGTCGGTACGAACGCCACCTCCCAACTGACAGGGAACATCGACGGAGGCCACGATGTCACGCACGCTCTCGGCGTTGGCCGGAATCCCGTCCCGTGCGCCGTCCAGGTCAACCAGGTGCAGCCGTGGTCCATTCTGCTCGACCCACCGCGCGGCCATCGCCACGGGGTCGTCACCAAAAATGGTCTCCTGCGCGTAGTCTCCCTGGCGGAGTCTCACGCACCGCCCTCCTCGCAGGTCAATCGCGGGAATGATTTCCAGTCCGGTGTGCAACGGGGTTTCTTGTTGCTGGTTCACTTCAGGAATCCACTACGGAGGGACGGTTGCAAGCTGACGGCATCGTTTTCTGGGTCATCAAGTGCCAGGATCTGACGCTGTCGATCGGTCAATCCGGCCTGTGTCTGTGCGCTGAGCAACTGCTTCTGGTATTGCTGTTGTGGACGGTCGGAACGCGCGAAGAAGATGTGCAGNGCCCGGCGGGGTTGGCCGGTGCGGTTGGGCAGGCCGCCGTGCCAGAGATGCGCGTTCATCAACAACACGGTGCCAGCCTGTCCGGTGACCAGTTCCTGGTCGGGATGGTCCGCCTCGGGGTTCTCAAGCGCATCGGCCGGCAACTGTCCGGAATGGTGCGTGCCGGGCACATAACGGACGGTGCCGTTGTCCGCGGTGAAATCGTCGAGCATCCAGAGNCTGTTGAAGACCCAGAAACCACGTTCGTCTGGCACGGCGCTCATGTCGGCGTGCAGCGGCTGGGTCCGTTGACAGCCGGGATTGATGCTGCGGGCGTTGAGGCTGCTGAGCTTGAAGTGGGGGCCGAGAACATGGCCGGCGTAAGCGAGGAGGTCGTCCCGGACCATCAGTTGTCGAAACAGGTCGTCCTTGTCGGCCAGGTTGGCCAATCGCCGACAGCCCGCCTCGGGCTTGAACTCGCTTCCGGCGGCTTCTCCCTCGGATTCGAAGAGTTCCTCGAGCCGGGTGGCAATCCGCCGCGTGGTGGCGGGGTCACAGAAACCCGGCAGTGCCACACAACCGACTTCATCGAGTTGGTCCAGGTGTGCACGGGGAGGGGACATCTGGAGCGTGCCTAGAGGGTGCTGAAATTGGCCAACAGTTGCAGCCCGATGCGTTGGCTCTTTTCCGGATGGAACTGTGTCGCGAACATCCGGCCACGGCCGATCATCGAGACGAACGGCAGCCCGTAGTCGGTTTGGCCCACCACGCAATCGGGATCCGAGGGACTCACATAATAACTGTGTACGAAGTAGAAACTGGACCCGGGCGGAATATCAGCCAGCAGCGGGCAGTCGCCAACAACCGGGTCGAGCGTGTTCCAGCCCATGTGCGGGATCTTCAGGTCCCCGGGAAACTCGCCTGCCGAGCCGAATCGGANGACCTCGCCGGGCACCACGCCGAGTCCTTCCCACTGGCCGTCTTCGTGGCTTTGGTCCAGCAACAGTTGCAGTCCCAGGCAGATGCCCAGGAAGGGACGGTCGGCGTCTATGTGCTGCCGGATCGGGGCAACCAGGTCCAGCCTGTCCAGTTCATTGATGGCATCGCGAAAGGCACCGACACCGGGCAGCACCAGTCGCTGGGCCGCGGCGATTTCCTCGGGACGTGAACTGATCACCGCCTCGTGGCCAAGGCGTTCAAACGCCTTCTGCACGCTGCGGAGATTGCCCATGCCGTAGTCGACGATCGTGATCATGATAGGCCTGATTGTAGCGGACCCGCCGCGACAGCTGAATTCTCGAGAAGNTCGACAGTCACCGTGGNNCGATCGGAACTCGCGTGGTTCCTAGGCACCGTTCCCTCGCCAATCCGATTCGTGTCGCTGGCCACGACCGGCGTCATTCCCGGGCCAGTCGGTCCCGGGACCGATCCTCCATNGTCCCTGGAACCGGTCAACGCGTTCGCCGGCGGCATAGTGCAATTGGTCGGCGGCCCGCCATTCTCCCTGGTCGAATGGTTCCGAATCGGGGATTCCCAGGGCACGGCGAATCAGCCGCGAGAGTGTCAGCATGGGAGCAAACATCAATCCGCCGATGACCAGCAACAGCACCAGGAAGGGGCCGTAGCCGAAGGTGGGCTCGAGATGGTCNGCCCAGATGAACTGGAANCCACACAGGTACAACAGCGCGCCCATGGCCAGGAACGGCCCGTAAGGCAATTCGCGTTCACGGCGGAGAAACCAGTTGGACAGGGCAAAGACGATGCCCAGGAGCGGGGCCATGAAGAAGATCACCAGCGNCTGTTGCCAGCCCAGGAAACTGCCAATGGCGGCCATCAGCGTCACGTCACCAAAACCCATGGCTTCCTGTTTCAGAACCCAGTGGCCGGCGATACGGACCAGCCAGATCATCCCGCCACCAAAGACGAGGCCCACACTGCTGACGGCCAGGCCGTGCAGATGGGGCGAATCGTCGATCCACGCGGGGACCCGTGGTGCGTCACGAAGGCACACCATCCAGGCGGGGATGTCACGCGAGCCCACCGTGAGGGTGTTGAAGAGTGCCTGGACGCTGTCGGGAACCTGGAACCAGACCGGGAGTATGTAGACACAGCCCAGGGACGATCCGGCCAGTCCGACAATCATCGCCGGCACGGTGACACTGTCGGGAATGACCTTGAGGTCGAAATCGATCAGCGAGGCGACCACGAGGGTCTCGATCAGGACCATGTGGTAGAGATATCGGGCATGCAACATGGCCTCGGCCGACATCCACCCGGAGACGGGGCTGGGGCTGAGATCACCGGCGAACAGGCCGCTGGCACCGATGAGCGGTCCGCCGGTGGGTCGCGTGACCCCGACCTCGACAAGGTAGATCACCACCCACAGCAACCCGTTGAAGAACTCGACCAGCGGGTAGCGTGGNGAGATCGCCCGGTTGCAGTGTCGGCAGCGGCCATGCAGTTTCAGCCAGCCGACCACCGGGATGTTGTCCAACAGCCGGATCGANTGAAAGCACCGCGGGCAGCGAGACGGGGGATGGAACAGGCCTTTCCACCCGCCGAGAATCGAAACGTGGTCGGGCAGTCGGTGGACACAGACGTTCAGGAAACTGCCGATGATGCTTCCCAGCAGGAAGACCGACAGCAGCGCAAACCAGGTTGGCAAACCACCGGGCACCACGATCACGCGTCTCCGAAACCAGTGTCGCTGTTGACCGCGTCGACACCTTCGGCGGCCACTTCCTCGATCGTCCGTCCCGTGGTGTCGATCGTCAATGTCTGGCAGTCTCGGTAGAGATCCAGTCGCTGGGCCAGCACCGTGGTGATTTCCTCGAGCACGCCGTCACTCGTCAGTGCTGGACGGCGGTCACTGGTGGTCGTGTCCCTGGCAATCCTGTTCGCGAGTTCCTGGGGAGTTGCCGTCAGCCAGATCACCGTGGTGCCCGCCTGTTTCCACTGGGCCCGTGTCTCGGGGTCGAGCACCGCCCCGCCACCGGCGGCAATGATCACCGCGTCGCCGTTGGACAATTCGGCGATCACCTCCCGCTCGAGCCGCCGGAATTCCGCCTCGCCGTCTTCGGCGAAGATCGTGGAGATGGACCGGCCGGCCCGGCTTTCGATTTCCATGTCCGCATCGACGAACGCCAGGCCCAGTTGATGGGCCATGGTTTTTCCCACCGCGCTCTTGCCGCTGCCGCGGTATCCGATCAGGACGACACGCATCGTGGCGGGGTCCGGATTCGAGGATGGAATTGGGGAGNTGGAACCTGTGTCAGCGGACCGCNGAGATGCCTCGTCTCAATGTCTCTCGCATCACGTCCAGCGGTGCTGGTTTTCCGGTGAACTGTTCGTACTGCAGGGCTGCCTGGCGGATGAACATCTCGATTCCACTGACCGTCGGGCAGCCACGCTCGCGAGCCTGCTTGATCAGCAGGGTGTTCTCGGGATTATAGACAGTGTCGAAAACCAGCGTGTTTTCCCCGAGCCATTGAGGCTGAAAGGGTGATTCGTCGAGATTCGGGTGCATGCCGACGGGCGTGCAATTGATCAACACGTCGGCGAATTGGGCACCGCGATTTTCCCACCCGGTTTCCTGGCATCCCAGGTCAACGGCCAGCGCGTTGGCACGTGGCCGGGTGCGTCCGGTGACGGTCACCACGGCACCCGCCTCGATCAGGCCGCCCGCGATAGCCCGTGCGGCTCCACCGGCACCCAGGACCAGGCACTTGGCTCCCTGCAGCGACCTGGGGGGGGAGTCGGCTTCCAGTGCCACCTTCAGCGTGGTGATCGCGGCCGGCAGGTCCGTGTTGGACGCTGCCCAGCCCTGGTCACCGAGACGGCACAAGGTGTTGGCTGCACCGAGTTGCTCGACAGCCGGATCGTTTGTGGAGGCCAGTTCGAGGATGGTCTCCTTGTGCGGGATCGTGACGCTGTAACCGTCTATCCCCAGCCACTCGAATTCGTCCAGGGTCTTCATCAGGCCGTGGGCGGGGACGCGAAGTGGCAGGTAGACGGCGTTGATCCCGTCGGCATCGAAGGCGGCATTGTGGATCAGGGGGCTGAGGCTGTGGGCGAGTGGGTCGCCCAGCACGCCGAAGACCCGGGTGTCGGGCTGGACGCGGTCGAAATGGTAGGTCTCGGTCATCTCCCTGAACGACAACTGGCCGGGGGCCAGTGTTCGCTCGCTGGAAAATGTGGCGTAGGTAAACGGCGAGCCGTACTTTCCACACAGCAGGCGGCTGGTCAGTCCCAGTTCGCCCATGCAAAAACCAATCGTGGGGATTTCCGAGGAACTGACCAGCTTGAGCAGTCGCACCGAGTCCTCGGGCTTGTTGGCCATGGTGACCAGTTTGANGATGTCGGGGTCGAGGTCGCACATCCGCTCGTGGATTTCCTCGAGATCGTCGGGAGTCTCGTCGAAGTTGTGGTGCGAAACGATCCGGCGGGTCTCGCCGTACCGTGGGACCGACTTGGCGATGTCGTCCTCGATGTCGACGTATTCGGCCCCNCCGACGATGGCCGACCTCAACGCCGTTTGCCGCTGTTCTTCGGAACCGCTCCAGCGGCCCTTGTCGGCACGGCGGCGGCAGGTGATGACCACCGGGGTGGGGCGGTCGGCGATCAGCCGGTTGACGTCCGGCACGTGCGACAGCCAATCGAGACGCAGTTCGACCAGCTCGGCTCCACGTTCGGCCAGGGCTCGGTGTTCGGCCAGCACCATCTTGTGTCGGGTGCGGCCGATACTGACACAGATCATCGTTCTTCCGAATCGTCCAGGNNGTCCACGTTATCCCAATCGACCGAACTGGCGATCGAGTTCGGTTCGACTGAGCACCAGTGCCGTGGGGCGACCATGCGGGCAATGGTGAGCATCATCAATCAGGTGACTTTGTTCCAGTAAGCTGGCCATCTCCTCGGAGGAGAGCCTGTGCCCGGCCTTGACTGCCGCCTTGCACGACATCATCTGCAACAGTGACTCGAGTATATCGCGCCGGTCGGGCTGTTGGCCGGGGCGTTCGAGTGTTTCGCACAGATCCCGCAGCAGTTCAGGGAAGTCCGGGCGACGCAGCATGGCCGGGTAGGCCTGGACCAGCACGGTGTTGGTTCCAAANGCCTCGATGACGAACCCCAACGATGCCAGCAATTCACAAGACTCGGTTACCGTCGCCGCCTCGCGAGCGGACAATTCGACTGTCTCGGGCACGAGCAGTTTTTGTTGCTCGACGTCACCATCGAGAACTCGCTGCTTGAAATGCTCGTACAGCACCCGTTCGTGGAGCGCGTGCTGGTCGACCACCGCCACGCCATCGGGGGTCTCGATCAACAGGTAACAGTCATGGACCTGGATGCCACGGATCCCGCCGCCGGTGGTCACGGGCCGGCCTGGCTCATGGTGGGCCACCACCGGACCTGTGGTCGCGGTCGAGACATNCTCGCCCGGTTGAGGCACGGGCGTGCCCGGACCACCCGGAGCCGAAGGCGTGGTCGGGGCCGTGGATGGTCGCGTGGCCCAGTTGAACGACGAGGGGGTTCCGCCCTGGGGTGGCGAGATCGAGAGCCGTTGCTGGTGAGGACCGGGGGCGGCACCGGGTTGGGCGGCCACCGTCGGGTCGACCCGCAGGGCGGTTTCCAGCGGCAAGCCCAGGAAGGTGGTGCGGATGGTCGNGAGCAGCAGGCGGTAGTGTTGCTGGCTGTCCTGAAAACGAACCTCCGCCTTCGTGGGGTGCACGTTGACGTCGGCGAGTTCAGGGGGCATTTCCAGGAAGAGGTACGCGATGGGCTGGCGGCCGACCATGACCAGGCCGCGGTAGGCCTCGGTCAGCGCGTGGCTGAGTGACCTGTCGGTGATCGGGCGACCGTTGAGGAACAGGTACTGTCCCTTGCGGTTCGACTTGGTCTGGCTGGGATGCCCCACGTAGCCCCACACCCGACAGTCCCCCGTCTCGTTCTCGACCCAGATCAGCTTCTCGGTCAACTCGCTGCCGTGGAACAATTCGAGCCGATCAATCAGTCGATCGGTGGGAGGCAGGTCGAAGACGTCGCGACCGTTGTGCGACAGTGTCATGTGCAATCGTGGATGGGCCAGTGCGACCCGGGTGAATTGTTCGGCGATGTGGCCAAATTCGGTGGCCGGCCGCTTGAGGAACTTGCGGCGAACCGGGGTGTTGGCGAACAGGCCGGTGATGTCAAATGACGTCCCGGGTGGCCCGGCNGCCGGTTGCGGTGACCCGGCGTCGCCGTAATTGACGATCAATTCGGTTCCGGCGATCGCCTCGGCGGTACGACTGCGGACGATGAATCGGCTGACCTCGGCGATCGATGCCAGTGCTTCTCCCCGAAATCCCATCGTGTGGACGCCAAACAGATCCTCGGCCGTGCGGATCTTGCTGGTGGCGTGTGCGGTGACGGCCAGCAGGATGTCGTCGGGGTGAATTCCTTCCCCGTTGTCGACGATCCGGATCCTCTGGCTGCCTCCCTCTTCGATCTCGACATCAACCCGGGTCGCCAGGGCATCGACGCTGTTCTCCAGCAGNTCCTTGACCACGCTCGCCGGTCGCTCGATCACCTCGCCCGCGGCGATCTTGTTGACGATCCGGTCGTCGAGNTGCTGGATTCGTGGCATTGCGGGAAACGGCTCCTTCCTGCACCGCGTGGCGGGGACTTGATGCACACTTGGTGTGTCCCCTTGATACCGGTGGTGGAGGGGATTCGCAATGGTCGACGAGGTCGTCGGTTTCAGTACGGTTTGCCACTTCCGGGAGTGTCGACTACCCTTTGGCCGCCCGGCGATGTTCCCGGTTCAACCAGTCCTGCGGACCCGGCACGACAATGATCGGTAGAATTCCCGAGACCCAGTTTGACCTCCGCTTTCGTGTCGGGCCGATTCCGGTCCGCGTGCACCCGATCTTCTGGGCGACGGCGGCATTCCTGGCATGGGATGGAANCGATCCGCCGAAGACGTTCCTCGGAGTCCTGTGCGTTTTTCTGAGCATTCTCGTGCACGAACTGGGACACGCCACGATGACCCGGAAATTCGGTTGGCCGTCGGAGATCGTGCTGGGAGCGTTTGGAGGCTACGCCACGACGGCTCGTACGACGACCTTCCGCAACCTGGTGGTGTTGTTTGCCGGACCGTGTGCCGGTTTCTTGTTGGCCGGTACAGCCATNCTGTGCGTGGTCGGGTTTGGGGANATGCCGCAGCGGGCGACCCAGGCACTCGGTTTCCTGGTGTTCATCAACGTGGGGTGGTCGCTGCTGAATCTGGTCCCGGTCCTGCCAATGGACGGTGGCCAGATTGCCCGGGAGATCCTGGTGTGGGTCAACCCGNACAAGGGAGAGCAGCGAGCGATGTGGTTCTCGGCGGTCGTCGGTGCCGTGACTGCCGTGGGGGGATATCTCTTCGGACCATACGTCGGCCTGGATGGGACGTTCCTGGCGATAATCTTCGGCCTGTTTGCCTACCAGAATTTCGCCGGGTGGCAGATGAGACGACGTGGCGGTTGGTCCTGATCGGCTAGAAGCCGAGTCCGACTCCACCGAGTTCCGAGGTGGCCACGGTGCCGTCGGTGATCTCGAACATTCCCGGGAACTGCTTGGTCCACGTGCGGTTGGGGCCCGGACAGTACTGGCGACCGTTCCCCTCGATTGCCTGCACACCGGGGATGCGAGCGGCGAGGCTGGCCGAGTGCAGGAAGCTGGCCCCCGGGCAAGTCAGGTCCTGGACACACAGGAACATGTCGAATTTCTGCGCGGCGGCGGCCAGTAGCAAGGAATCGGTCTGCCCCTTGCAGGCTTTCAGGGCCACGCCGCTGTAACCCTGCTCGCGGCACAGCAACAGCGACTCGTAGTCAACGAGTGCTTCGTCGATCACCACNGGCTTGATCGCGGCGGCCTCGTGCATCTTGACGTCGGGGTGGGCTTGTAGGTCGCGGCTGGTGGGCTGTTCGATGTACTGGATCCGATCCCAGGCCGAGGCAGATCCCTCGCGGACCTTCGCCAGGAATTCCAGCACGTACTCGACGTTTTCACACTTCTCGTTGAAGTCGGTCGAGTACCACCATTCCGAGCAGCCCCGGGCCGCCTGGGCCTCGGCCGACACCGCCTCGATGGCCAGCACACGGGCGACATCCCAGTCGAGATCATCGCCGTTGAGCTTGATCTTCAGGTGGGTCAGGCCGTCCGCGGCGATCCACTCGGGCAACGTCTCGGGCAGTCCATCGGCGATGCGGGTTTCGATGTCGGCATCAGTCAGCGGGTCGAGAGCTCCGACAAGGTGGTACAGCGGCAGGGTGGGCTTGGGCTCGCGGAGCGTGTAGGCGTCGAGGTATTCGTCGGCGAACTGCTCGTCGAGGTATTCGGAGAGGTCATGGGCCACGAAGTCGGCCGAGAGTGCATCGAAGGAATTGATGTTGTTGATGCGTCCAAACGCATCGTGAACGGCGGCATCCGCGGGGCTGNCGGCGACCAGTTGAGCCAACTCGGGAATCGCCTCGTCGAGTCCGTGTTGCTGTGCGATGGCACGGCCGAGGTGGTGGTATTCGGCCGAGAGTCCAAACATGATGTCCAGCGGGTGGCCGAACTCGGGATAGCTTTCCACCAGCGACACGACCCGCTCGGCGAATTCACTCATCGCCGTCTCGGCTGCATCGGGCGAGACAGACCCGGAGGGCCAGGCCCAGATGTTGCCCAGGGGCATGCTGCCAAACCCGGTGGCGTAGTCCCCAGCATTGTTCTCGACAGTCACCTNNACGTTGATCAGTGTCGTGTTCTCGGTGACTCGTCCCCCGAATTTCAGCGGGGTGCGGAAGGCGACCGCTTCGAAGTCGCAGGTGGCTTCAACGATCCGGATATCAGTCGGCTTGGTCATCGGTCTCCGTAAGGGGCTGCCAGCCAGCCCATGTCGATCAGTGGGAAGGGAATTGACGTCCCGTGATCCTACCGCCGAAGGTTGAGGCGTTCAACAATCGGGGTTATTCGATGCCCGCCAATTTCTGGTACACGTTTTCACTGGCCCGTTCCAGGACGTTTCGACAGCCTTCGAGGCTTGTGGCGGTTGCCAGGATCGTGCAGACGGGTCGTCCCTGGTCGACCAGGTGCCCGGGTTGAGGAACGTCTGCCAACCGCCACGACGTGCCGCCTTCGGGCAATCCGGAGACCAGGGTGGCTCGGGGCGCATACAACACGGCCTTGCCTTGAATCGTCGCGGTGGTCTGATCACCCAGCGGAGCAACCGCATCCAGCGGGGCAACTGGAGGCTCACCGAATGCTTCGAGGTGCCTTCCGATCATGGATCGGCCAGAGGCCATCTCGATCACCTCGGCTGACCCCGTGTACCGTGGATTGATCTCGATCGGCCATGCCGACTTGTTGTCCAGGACCAGGTCGATCCCGAACAGGCCCACCAGGCCCGATGCCGAAGCCAGGACGTCGGCCAGTTGGGCGACCTGCTCGTTGAGGGAAGCAGGCAGAGCCAGTGGGCCGATCGAGCCACACCATGACCACCGGGGAGCATGAAGCCACGGTTCACCGACAAGTTGCTCGGTGATCCCCAGCACGGACGCCGAGGACCCGTTGCCCAGGCANACCGCCGAGGCCGCCAGGCCCGGGATCCGCCGCTGAAATACGACATCCCGGCCCGGTGATCCTGTCGATGCTTTCCATTCCGATACGCCAGNCCCGCCGGCACTGTCGAGACGACGCAGCATCCATTGCCCGTTGGCCTCAGGGATGTCGTGTCCATTCCGAACTTCCGGGCAGGACAGGCTGGCGGCCTGGCACACGCGGGCGACCCAGTGTGGATCTCGTATCAGCTTGAGCACGTCGGTGGAATTGCCCAACAGCGGGCCACCGGNGGCCAGGCTGTTCAGCACGTCCGGGTGATTCTCCATGGCCCCGGTGTAGATTCGCGGACAGGTCTCATTGGGGAGATTGGCGGTGAGTGTCGATACCGCATCGATCAACCCGGTGGGGTACTCCTCGACGGCGATTGCCGTGGCGACATCCAGTAGATCCTGGTCGGCAAACAAGTCGGCGCAGAGGGGGCGCCAGCCCGCCCGGATCGCCGACCAGGCGGCGGCGCGGGTGCTGGCCCCGACGAGTACCAGTGGTGGCGAGGACCGATGTGGTCGTGATGGGGCGGTCTGGAGATGTGGAAGGGGCATTGGCGAGGGGCGCGTGCTGGAAATCCCGGTGGCGACGTGGTATCACGAGCCTTTGAGGATAACGTGGAACGGGATTTCAGGGGGGGCTTACTCCCCAACCCGCAAAGACTCACACCTGTCGAGGAGACAACCCAGATGTCAATGTTTGTTGGTGAAGCCCTGGTGGGCGAAGGGAATGAAGTTGCCCATATCGACCTGCTGATCGGTGACAAGGGCGGTCCGGTCGGAACGGCCTTTGCCAATGCACTGGCACGNCAGTCGGCTGGTCACAGCAACCTGCTGGCCGTGCTGACTCCGAACCTGGCCGTGAAGCCCGCGACGGTGATGATCAGCAAGGTCACCATCAAGGGCGCCGGACAGGCCGTGCAGATGTTCGGACCGGCCCAGAAGGGTGTCGCCAAGGCCGTGGCCGATTGCCTGGCCGAGGGAACGATCCCGGCCGACCAGGCCGACGAACTGGTCATCGTCTGCGGTGTCTTCATCCACTGGCTGGCCGAGGACAACGCGAAGATCGAGCAGTACAACTACGAAGCCACCAAGCTCTCGATCGAGCGAGCCATGGCCAACGAGCCCGGCGCCGACCAGGTGATCTCCGAGCGAGAAAGCGCCGTGCATCCGTTTGAAGCATCCCAGCTGGACGGTGGCGATGACGGTGGCGATGACGGTGGCGATGACGGTGGCGGCGAGTGATTCGCTGCGGCGCCGCTATTAGAAGAGCGTCAAAATCACCGCCCGGTTCTCTCGTCGAGAGGGAACCGGGCGTGTTTTTCTGTGTTGGGAGATCGGGCCGATGAAGTCGATCCTCGTGCAATTCGACACTGACGTGCAGCCGAGTGTTTTCGATCGGGTGGTGGCTGTCGACTCGGGAGTCGAGCAATTGTTCGCCTATGGTGGGGTGACGCCGGAGACGGTCGAGTCGCTGGTTCATGGAGCGATCTTCACACGGGGGGTTCACGATCTCTCGAGTACGGCAATTTTTGTCGGTGGCAGCGATGTCGCCGCCGGTGAGCAGGTCTTTGCGGCGGTCCAGGAAGCGTTCTTCGGCCCGATGCGGGTCTCGGTGATGATGGATTCCAACGGATCCAATACGACGGCTGCCGCCGCGGTGTTGCGGGCGCGTCGCCATGTGAAGTTGGCTGGTTCGGTTGCNGTCGTGTTGGGTGGAACTGGCCCGGTCGGTCAGCGGGCCGCCGANTTGCTGGCGTTGGAGGGGGCTCGTGTCCGCGTGGGCAGTCGCAGTCTCGAGCGAGCTGCGGCGACATGCGAATCGATCGCCACGCGGGTTGAAGGAGCTGAACTGGACCCGGTTGCGACGAGCGATTCGGACAGCGTGGCCACGGCACTGGCTGGGGCTGCGACGGTGATTGCTGCCGGAGCGCCCGGTGTGCAATTGATTTCGGCCGAAACACTGGCCGCGTCCGATTTGCAGGTGGCAATCGACCTCAATGCGGTACCACCCTTGGGGATCGANGGGGTCGAGATGACCGACAAGGCGGTCGAGTCGGGTGGAGTGGTTCGTTACGGAGCGATCGGTGTCGGAGGGACCAAGATGAAGATCCACACGGCCGCCCTGAAGAGGCTGTTCGTGGCCAACGATGGGGTCCTGGATACCGAGGCGATTTACCGGATTGGCGAATCGCTGGAGAAGTGAGCGAACGGGNGTTGAGAGGGGAAAATTCGGGTTGNCGCACCCGGATAGATCCACTACATACGCNGCCCCCTCGNGTTTTCTCGCTCGTCTCCCCTTCAGATCCTACTCCGTGAGATCCGCCATGGCGGTCCTCTTGTGTGGCCGGTTGTTGCGCCGAAACGTTGTGGCCGGATTCCTGGTCGCCTCGACGTTCGTTGCGCTGGGGTGCCAGGGTGGTCCGATAGTTCGTGGCCAGTCTCCCGCGGCGACATCACCTCCACGTCTCCTGGCGACACCCGAATCCGAGACAACCGCCCAGCCCATCGACGAGGCTTCCACGGCGGGTGGATCCCCTGTCACGTATGTTCAGATCGAGGGCAATGACGCGATCACCGAACGCGATATCCGCAACCTGTTGCGTGTCCAGGCCGGCCGCACCGTGACCGAGGCTCAGGTTCGTGACGATGTGCGGCGACTGTTCGCCACCCGGTGGTTCTTCAGCGTTGAACCGATCTATCGGCCCGATCCCGGCAATCCAGCCGGACGGGTACTGGTTTTTCGGGTCGTCGAGCGACCGATGATCCGTGCGATTCGTTTCGAGGGGAACAAGCGGCTGGATGATGATGATCTGTTCGAGGCGATTGGCCTGAGAGCTGGCAGTCCCTTTGATATCAGTACCAATCGCGAGGCACTCCGGCGGATTGATGAACTCTATCGTGAAAAGGGGTTTCCGTTTGCCAAGGTCCGGCTCACCACTGGCGACAAACGTGGCGACCGCGACGTGGTGTTCGCAATCGAAGAGGGCCAGAAAGTCGTCGTGGCCGGCGTCAATTTCATCGGAAATAATTACGAGTACGCCACGGCGGGGATTCTCAAGACCAAGCTCACGACCAAAAGAGCATTGCTNGGNATCGANCTGTTCGGCGGAAAGTTCGACCCCAAGACGATTCCCCAGGACAAGGAGGGCTTGACCACCTATTACCGTGGGCTGGGTTTCTTCGACGTCAAGATCACGCATCGGGTGTTGACCGGTGATGTGCTGTACAACCCGTTCCGCCTGGGCGATGCGAATCTCACCATCGAGTACAAGATTGACGAAGGACAGCAGTACACCGTTCGTAGCGTCACGCTGCGGGGCAACAAGGTGTATACGACGGGCCAACTGGCGACCGACATGGCGCTGACAAAGGGCCAGTCGTTCAACCAGCGTTACCTGGCTGCCGACGTCCAGCGGATGAAGGAGATGTATGGTCAACTGGGACGGCTGTTTGCCCGGGTCAATCCGCTGACACGGTTTGACGACAACGCGCCCGCCATGGTCGATGTGATCTATGACATCGACGAGGACCGTCCTTACCTGTTCGGCCCGATCGATGTCCATTTCCACGGCGATTATCCGCACACCAAGGAAACCGTTGTCCTGAATCGCCTGCTGTTCCAACCCGGAGAACTGGCCAATCCGAAGCTGATCAATCGCAGCGAGCGACGACTGGCGGGGATGATTTTCGAAAGGGGCCCGATGCGGGGCCCAAAGATCCGGGTCCGGCCCCTCGAGCCCGAGGAACTGGTGCCCAAAAAGATCCAGGCCGATCCGCTCTCGGGGTTGATACCCTCGACGGGCCACGAGAACACGGGGTCGGGGCGAGTTGACTCACCCCGGTTCGTGCAACGGGCCGAGTCGAATTCCCNACTCACGGCGTCCACGCGAACCCTGTTGCAGACGTCGCACCGACTGCTCACCGATGTCCTGACCGGTGAGGCGCCTCCTCCGGTTGCCCGGGGCCAGAACCCGTCGCCGAATCCTGCCGCTCAGCCGTTCAACCCGATTCTCGAAAACTCGCCATTGGGTGATCCTTTTGGATCGCTCGGCCGCGCCCTGACCGATCCGAACTACGGCCTGCTCGACATCGACGTGGATGTCACCGAGGCGCGGACGGGCCGGTTGATGTTCGGGGCCGGGGTGAACAGCGATTCGGGCCTGATTGGCTCTATCGTTCTCGACGAGAACAACTTTGACCTGCTACGGCTTCCCACGAGCTTGCAGGATATTGGTGACGGGACGGCTTTCCGTGGTGGTGGTCAGAGATTCCGTATCGAGGCGATGCCCGGCTATTACTTCAGTCGGTACCTGTTCAACTGGTCGGATCCCTACTTCATGGACACCGATTTCAGTCTCAGCGTGGCCGGCTTCTACTACCAGCGATTCTTCTACGACTGGGATGAACACCGCACGGGTGGGCGGGTCACGCTGGGTCGACAACTCACCCGGGAATGGTCGTTGGCCGGCACGTTGCGGTTCGAACAGGTCGAGATTGATAATCCGGACGTCCCGACGCCGGATCTGTTGCTGGCGGCGCTGGGGGAAACATGGTTCACGACCGGAAAGGTGTCGGTGACCCACGACACGCGTGACAACGCGTTCATCCCGACGGAGGGGCATTTCGTCCAGGCCAGTTACGAGCAGGCCTTTGGTGACTTCTCGTATCCTCAGATCCGCGGTGATGCCAAGCAGTACTTCACCTTGCACGAGCGGCCCGACGGCCAGGGCCGGCAGGTCCTGTCACTGTCGGGGCAGGTGGGGTGGACCGGGGACGACACGCCGATTTACGAGCGGTTCTTTGCCGGTGGNTACCAGAGTTTTCGCGGCTTCGACTTTCGTGGTGTGACACCGCGTCAGGCCGGTTTCCCCGGCACTGGGGTCGGCGGTTCGTGGATGGCCCTGGGGAGTGTCCAGTACCANTTCCCGGTGACGGCAGACGAGATGGTTTCGGCTGTTGTGTTCACCGATTTCGGTACGGTCGAGAACAACGTGGCGATGGACGACTTCCGCATGACCCTGGGCGCCGGCCTGCGGGTCACGATCCCGGCGATGGGACCGGCTCCGATTGCCGTCGACTGGGGCATCCCGGTGATCAAGAACGATCTCGACAACGAGCGGGTCTTCAGCTTCTACATCGGCATCAACCGGTAGAGGCCGATGGGGCCTCCCGGAAGACCGTTGGTCCCCACGCTCCCGATTTCAAGCGGCACCCGGCTCTACAGGTTGTCGACCCAGTCGGCCCAGAACGAGTAGGCCTCGTCGACCTCGGCCACAGCATCCATCAACTGGTCGGTGCCGTCTCCGCCCCGTACCGTGTCGGCACCGGCCCCGGCGTCGATCCAGTCGTCGTCACGAGTCAGTTCCGAGTTGTCGTCGACATCGTCGCCCAGGGTGATGTCGGCCCCGTCGGCTCCGTAGAGCGTGTCGTTGCCTGCGCCACCGACCAGCGTGTCGTCACCCGAACGGCCGTACAGTGAATCGTCGCCGGTGTAGCCGGAGATTCCGTCGTCGTCGTTGCCGCCGTCCAGCCAGTCGTTGCCGGCTCCGCCGTTGAGCGTGTCGTTGCCGCGGAGTCCCTTGAGCGTGTCGTCTCCATCGCCGCCGAGCATCGAGTCGGCCCCGGCCCGACCGTAGATCAGGTCGTCCCCGGCCCCTCCCCGCAGGGTGTCGTCACCGCCGACGCCGATCAGCGTGACGTGGCCGGTGAAGGCCGAGGCGTTGAGACGGTTGTTGCTGTTGCCGCCCTTGAGATAGGCGGTTTCGATGCTCGTGATGACGTCGCTGCCCATTCCGCCACTGAGGCTTTCGTCGGTCAACGTCATGTCGACGTCGGCCCGTTCCAGCAAGCGGTCGGTTCCCTCGCCCCCGTCGAGCGTGTCGTTGCCGCTATCGCCGGTCAAGACATCGTCACCATCGCCACCGACCAGGCTGTCGTGGCCGGCACCACCATCGAGCTTGTCGCCTCCGGCCCCGCCGATCAGCGTGTCGAGGTTGCCGCCCTGGCCGCGGAGCACGTCGTAGGTGAACCGCCCGGTGCCCGGGTCGACGACCGAGGTGCCCCCGGTGATCAGGTCCCGGCCCGAACCACCGAAGATCCGGTCGTACCAGCCGCCACCGGTCAGGGTGTCGTTGCCCCCGGACCCGTTGAGGAACGCGCGGCCGGTGAAGGCCGACGTGTCGATCGTGTTGGCGGTGGAACCGCCAAACAGTTGGACCAACTGGATATTGATCAGTGTGTCGGTTCCCAGGCCGGCCAGCGAACTGTCGGTTGCGGTGAAGTCGACGTCGGCCGATTCGGAGATCCGGTCGTAGCCGTCGCCACCGTCGAGCGTGTCGTCACCAGGGCCGCCGCTGAGCGTGTCGTAGCTGGTCCCCTGTCCCTGCAGCCTGTCGTTGCCCGCTCCGCCGGACAACGAGTCGGAACCGCTGCCTCCGTTGAGCGTGTCGGCGGCCGATCCGCCTCTCAGGATGTCGTTGCCGCCCGAGCCATTCTGCTTGACGGCCACGGAGATCGCCGAGGCGTCGATCGTGTCGTCGCCCGACTCGCCGTTGAGGGTCAACGACCCGGCGAAACCGTCATCCAGCGAGACGACGGTCAACTGGTCGGCTCCGCTGCCGAGGTGGATGCCCATCGAAATGTCCGGGTTGGAAAACGTGACCGTCTCGCTGGAGGAAACACTGCTGATGGTCATCTGGCCGTTGTTCGAACCGCCGTCGTTGGCCAGCGTGACCACGTCGTCGGTCGTGCCGAAGGTGAACTCGCGATGGTCGCTGGTGAGGCTGTCGGAGATCGGCTCCAGGCCGGTGAAGATCACCGAGTGACCGTCGATGGTGATCGTTCCGTCAGAAGCATTGGCGAACGAGTAGGCGATGTTGGTGGCCGAGCCGTTCTGGAGTACGAGCGTGTCGTTGTCGCTTCCGGCACCGTTGCCGTTGAAGGTGACGTTGCCGGCAAGGCCCAGCGAGGCGGCGAGGCCTCCCAGGTCGAGGATCAGCGTGTCGTCGTCTCCGGAACCGTTGACGGTGATCGACGTCAATTCGGAGGGTGGTTTTCGGACGATGACGTTTCCGTTGACGGTCACCTCGACGTCGGTGCCGTTGGGGGCGATACGAAACGTGTCGCTGACCCCGTCATCAGCGAAGGCGACACCGTCGACGGTCGGCGTCTCCGAGACGATGAACTGGTCGAACAGGTCGATGTCCTCTTCGACGTCGCCGGCGGCCAGTGTCAGCGACCGTGACGAAGTGGTGGCCTGCCAGCCGGTCGGGGTGATCCACGCCACGGTGTAGTCGCCGGGAGCGAGTTCGTCGAACGAGTACTCCCCCCGCACGTCCGAGACCGTCTTGGTCGATCGCTCACCAGCGTTGAGCACGCCATTGTCGTTGGTGTCCAGGAACACCGTCCAGCCGGACAGGCCGGGTTCCCCGGCATCGAGGTTCCCGTCACCGTCGAGATCGTGGACCAGCGTGCCGTGGATCTCGGCGTCCGCGATCACGTCGATCGTGACGGTGACCGTGTTGCCGTCGTCGCTGCCGTCGTTGGCCTTGTAGCTGAACGTATCGCTACCGGTGAAGCTGGTTGCCGGGGTGTAGGTGAATCCGCCATCGGAAGCCAGGGCCAGGGTTCCGTTTGACACGTCACTGGCCAGGACCGATGTCAGAGGATCGTTTTCGGCATCGGTGTCATTGCCCAGGACACCCGAGGCCGCAACGACCAGTTGTTCGTCTTCGTTGGTTGAATAGTTGTCGGCCACGGCCACCGGCAGATCGTTGATTGCAGCAACGGTCACGTCAAAGGTGCGGCTGAACGTGACATTGTCCGCGGCGGTGCCCAGGTCGTTGTCCAGCCCGGCGTCCTCGACGGTCACGGTGATCGTGGCGTCGCCGTTTTCATCGGCCACCGGAGTGAATTTCAGGCTGCCGGTTGCATCCGCTGACGTGTAGGTCACCGTCGGGTTGGGGACCAGGGCCTGGTTGTTGCTGACGGCGGTCACCTGCAG
>PBOU01000096.1 GCA_002724415.1 Planctomycetaceae bacterium | reverse complement strand
CTGTTGATTTCTGCCTGAGTTTGAAACAACCATCGTTTCTTGCCCGTCTTCCGATCGACAGCATGGAAAACGCCGTCCTCATCACCAACGTAAACACTATCTGCCGCCACCGTTGGTGCCGATGGAAAGCCCGGGATAAACGTGTCCGGTTCCGGTTTCGCTGCCGACAGATATTTCCAGAGCAACTTTCCGCTCTTCAGGTCCAGGCACAGCAATTCGCCCCCGAGCGTGGACGCGTACACACGCCCATCAAGGACAGCGACCGCCGAGGTGAACACCATCCCGTCGGGGATGGGGTGCGACCACAACAACTCGAGTTTGTCCGGCAACGGCGACTTCGTGACGCCGCGCAACTCAAGGCCGTTGCGGAAGTTGGGCCAGGACGCACCTGCGTCTCTGGCGGCCTTGTCCGTGGGAGCAGCACCGTCACCGCTGTCCGCGATGACCAATGACATGAGAACGAACGCCAGGGCTAGCAGGATTTGCTGCGTGGAGAGGCGCATAGGTACAAGTCCCTCAATGTAGCGGCCGTGACCGGTCGGGGGTTGAATTTCCCCGTCCATTGTTCGGCAGCCTCGTTAGCCAATTGGTCCAGAATATCATCTTCAATATCGCATTCTGCCAGTGTCGATGGCAATCCCGCCGCCGCCCGCATTCGTTCCACCATACGGGCCAGCGCGTCGCCGGCCCCCTCTCCACCTTCCTCCGTGATCCCAACCTCGCTGAGCAACTCGGAATAGATTTCGCCAACCGCCTCCTGGTTGAATCGAATCACGTGGGGCAGCATCAAACCAATCGCGACTCCGTGTGTCATTCCATAATGTGCCGACAACGGATTGGCCAACGCGTGCGTCGCGCCCAGCATGGAATTTTCGATCGCGGCGCCAGCGAGATGCGCCCCGTACAGCATTGCCTGGCGGCCCTCAATATCACTCGGATCCTCGATCACTCTTGGGAAACCAGCAGCCAGACGCGACCACGCCTCGAAACTGAACCGTCCCGAAATCTGGTTTCGGCGCGTCGTGACGGCTGTTTCCAACGCATGGCTGATCGCGTCGATTCCGGTGGCAGCCGTCACGGCAGTCGGCATGGTCAGTGTCAACTCGGGATCCAGGATAGCAACCCGACAGGCGGCCTTTTTGTCACCACAGGCCATTTTCATATGCGTGGACGAATCGGCAATCAGGGCGAATGACTGGGCTTCGCTGCCGGTTCCAGCCGTGGTCGGAACGGCAATCATCGGGAGCATCGGCTTCTCCGCCTTGCCAACTCCCCAGTAGTCTTCAATCCGTCCACCGTTGGTCAACAAGAAATTGACCCCCTTGGCACAGTCCATGCTGCTCCCACCGCCCAACCCAATAATCAGGTCCGCCCGGTGGGCATGGGCCACGTCCAAAGCCCGGTCCACGTCCTCGGTCGTGGGATTTGGCGTCACATCATCGAAAACTGCCACGCTATCGTCAGTGAACCCGGAGTCTTCAAGAAATTTCCGAACCCGGCCTTCGTGGCCCGCTTTGCGCAGGCCGGTGTCTGTGACGAGGAACAACCGTTCACCGCCCAGTTCACGGGCACATTCGCCAAGATGCCTCACCGCCCCTGGACCAACCTCAATCCGGGTTGGCGACCCCACTTGGAGCAACTCCTCAACAGCCAGCGCAGCCAACTCATCCTCAGCCAATGAGTCGGCGGCTTCCGGCGGAAGTTGCATCGAACAACAATGCTGAAAAAGGAGGAGCCTGTTGCGTGTCCGCAATGACCAGTGGATCGTCTCCGATCTACCGTGGCATCGAGATCGTCAGGCCCGGGAGGAGGAGTCTAAACGACGGTTGGGCTATTTCCCCGGTGCCTGGATCGCGAACAACGTCGATTTGTTGGCGATGTACAACACATTGTTGGCGACGATCGGTGTGGAATACACCGAGTTGCCCATGTTGATCACACCAAGAGCTGGCTCCAATTCGCCGTCAACATCTTTCAATGCCTTCTTCGGGTCACTGGTAAGCGGAAAAATCGCCACGTCGCCGTCTTCATCTCCGATGTAGACCTTGTCCTCGACGATCAATGGCGACGCCCAAGACGCAGCAAACATGTCATACGTCCAGTGACGCTTCCCCGTCTTGGCATCCAGGCAATGGAACAGACCACTGAAGTCGGCGATGTAGAGCAAGTTGTTTTTGATGGCGACCGTTCCGCAGGAGCGATGCATTTGTTCCTCGAAATCGGTCGCGTTGTATTCTTCCTCGTCCTTTTGGCCGTAATGCCACACCACGGCTGAATTCGGATTCGGCTTGATCTTTTCTCCGTCCTTGNCNATCACCGTCTGGAGTCGNCGGCGTTTTTCNAACGGAATCTCTTTTCCATCTGCACCCAACGCGAGAGTCGGACTGCAATCACCGCTCTTGTTGGGATNGATNGCCCACAGGTGNCCCATTCCTTCNCCGTGNTCCGGNTCCTGNCCNACAGCCACGTANACNAGNCCNTCGTAAACNACCGGAGTGGCAATGATGTTGTTCCGAGTTCCCCGTCCACCAAGAATCCACTTTGCNCTCTTGGGNTTCGCGTCAAAACGCCACAGCAGCTTCGCNCCGCCTTTGCCNTCCCCCTTGGGATCNAAGCTGTAAACCCATCCATCCCCNCCGGCGAANATCACCTGGGGTTGCTTNCCGAAAACCGCGTACGTCGGACTCGACCATTGNCCGTGCAAAATNGCNGTCGACGGCGCCTTGTTGGTCCACAACACCTTGCCGGTGTTCCGATCCATCGCGATGAAACTCGGAGCATTGGGCGCCGGAATGTTCAGGTGTTCAAAGCTGACGCCGTTGGACGTGTTCACGAACAGAACCTCACCGGCACACGTCACTGAACAACTGCACATGTTGTGCTGGGACACGCCCAACTCTTTCATCATGTCGAATTGCCAGATCAAGTCCGCTTCGTCCTTGTTCTCATTGGGTTCAGTTGTGAATGGACCGTTGTTTTTCCCATCGTGAAACCCTTCGGTGTCCACGCACACCACCGTGCCACGGCTTGTCACATACCAGACCCGTTTTCCGTCAACGTACGGCGAATCGCAGATACCCTGGAGCGGCCAGTCGTGCACGCGGCCGGTGGGCAATTTCGGGTTCGAATGTTGCCACAAGAGTTTTCCGGTCGCTGCGTCAAAGCACAACATGCAACCGAGGTCGACATTCGCCGGATAACGTTTGACGTGCCCACCACCATTGTTTGTGCCCACATAAACGCGGCCATTGGCCGCCACCGGATTTCCGTATGTCTGTGANCCCANCTTCGCCTGCCACTTGACNTTTTTTCCGGATTCTATGTCCCACGTCACCGGGATNTTCACTCCNNGCGGAGTGTTGTTCCTGCCNCTTGAACCNCCCCATTGCGGCCAATCGAGTTTCCCAACGTCAAGNGTGGCGATCTCGGCCAGCGCCACGGCGGTGGGATCGTACGTCCCCGAAGCCTTGTCTTGTGCCTGGGTCAACGATGCGACACAAAATGCAGCCAAACTCAATACGGCCAGAGTGTTCAAAACTCGATTCATCGTCTCAGTCCTTTGTGGGAAGGCGCTCTGTGTGTGGGGTGGGATTCGTCAAGAGGAAACGAGATGACTATTTGTCTCTTGTCACAGTGAGGTTGTCGTAAAAGATTTCGGCATCAATTGCATTGCCAAACAGCCCGGGACTTCCCTTGACGTTGGGAGACTCATCGACAGCTTCAACCTGCCATTTTTCGGGTTCCTTCTCACCGCGAACCCAAACTTTTCCTTTCAGAACAGCCTTCGTGGCTCCTCCGGCGGTCCGTTGAACNCGNGCTTCGAGTTTCATCGTGTACCACTTGTTGGGATCCCATTTGAATGGGACNGTTTTGGCCATCCGCAATTGAGTCGGCCAGGTCCGGATCTGAAGTTGCTGGCTCGCNCCCANCATCGTGAGCGTGTATCGCTGCGCACTCANNCCGATGTCCGGCAACTTGTTGTCTTTGGTCGCTCCNTGGACATCCGACTGGATGGTGTAATTGGACCCCTCGATGAATCCCATCCAGCCCTGGCTTCGTGCCCCCTTGGGGATTGTCTTGATCTTGACCATAACTCCATTCCCGTCGACCTTGCGTGGCCCACGAGTCACGGCCAACTGCACTCCGCCGCCCGGCGTCGTCCAGGCATGCCTCGCGACAAATTTTTCTCGGGCAAGGATCGCAAACGCTGGATCCAACTTTGCCTTGGCTTCTTCAACATTTTTGACCTCGCCCAGCAAACCGAGAAAACGCAACATGGCCGTCCAGGTTCGACGTGGCGTTCCATCGTTGTACACCTGCGGGGCTTTCCCTGCCGTCACAGCGGGATTGTTGGAATTCGTAAAGCTNGTCATCAGGTAGATGTACAACTGGCTGGCCAGCGGACTCTCTTTTTCCACCTTTTTCAACAGGTCAAAATCCAGCGAAATGTGTCGGTAGCGACACCCCACCCAGGTGATGGGGACCTGCCCGTTGCTGAAATCAAATTTCCAGTTGTAGTCGGGCACCAGCCGAATTCTCGCCGCGCCCTGGATCTTCCCAAACTTGGCCGTAACAGAAACAGCTGTGTGCACATTCTCTTTCGGAGTCGAGTACTCCCATCCCTTGTGGGGGGGGGTTCCACCGGGGATTTCTCCCTTGGCAATTTTGCCGGGGCCGGAGATCGAGAATTCCACCTCGTCGGGCTTCGCCATTCTCAAGTACTGCCCCTTGGCATTGTACAAGCGGACCTGGAACTCCTGGGCCTGCCCACCATCCACAGTCGGTTTCAACAGGCACTCAACGGGAACCACCTGCACATGAGCGACCTCGGCGTCCTCCTCTCGGGGAGTCTCCTTGGCCGTTTCTGGTTGCTTGCCAGCCTTTGGCTTGATGTCTTTGCCGCCCACACAAAACAGAGCACCCGTGGTTGGCACATACAGCCGGCCGTGCGAGACGATCGGTGACCCGTAAACCTCGGTGCTCGAGAAACGCGTGCGATTCACCACCTTGACGCCCGCCGCCTTATCTGGTGCAAGTGTCCACCAGATTCCGTTGGACGTGCAGACAAAAATCTTTCCATCAACATACAGCGGACTCGCACGCACCGGCCCGCGTAGCTTCAACGATTTGACCAACTTGCCATCCGCTGCATTCACAACCAGCAGTGTGCCCTTGTCCTCAGCTGCATAGATCCGACCGTCGACATGGATTGGCGAACTTTTTCCAACAAACCACTCGGTCACTCGCCATTTTTCTCCGGTCTTTGTGATATCACCCGACTTCGTTCCATCAATGGCAAACAGGGCTCCCATCTTATTGGAATCAATGTTTTCCTCACTGTGCCCGCTGTAGATCGTGTTGCCCACCACCAACGGTGTGGTATTCACCCCTCGCCGCGACACGTTGTACGTCCAGATTTTTCGCCCCGTCAAAGGCTGAAAAGCGTGGATTCCTCCATCCCCGGAACCAAACACCATCAACCGTTGCCCATTGATCGTTGTCAGGACCGGAGTGCTATAGGTCGTGTCATACGGCAAGGGACGTGTGCCCTCGAACCAGACGGCCTGTCCGTTGCGTTTGTCGAAGGCGATGAACCGGTGCGCTGGCTTTGCCATCTTGCCCCAGCCAATCACGATGGCACTGATGATCACGACCTGCCGATGCACGAGCGGCACGTTGGTCCGGCCACCGTAGGTACTCAACAAGCCATATTCTTCGCTAAGCGAATGCTCCCACAGAAGTTTGCCTTCCGGTGAAAGACACTGGAACTGACCGCAGACGCCCAGCGCAAACACATTTCCTGTTTCGGGATCACCCGTAATGCAGGACCAACCAACACGCGTGTCGGGCACGTCCGAAAGAAATACGTTGAAGGCGTACTCCCACTTTTTCTCGCCGGTCAGGGCGTCCAGGCACAACACCTTTTCACCTTCCTTGGGTGTGCCCGGATGATTCCTGACAATCGTATAAATCCTGCCGTTCATCACGATCGGTGTTGAACGGCCTGCCGCCTCCTTGCTCTTCCAAAGAACGTTTTCTCCCTTGGGGTTCCACTTGTCGACGATACCTGTCTCTCGCGAAATCCCGTTCCATTCCGGCCCACGCCAGTGGGGCCAGTCCATAACATCTGCCGCTTCGACACGCGCCGAGGACAACAAAATGGCAACGAGGCACAACGCACCCACGACCACGGGTCGCAGCGACATTTCTGAGAAAGTTTTCATCGGATCCGTCACGTTTCGAGTGTTCGGTGAGGAAGAACGGCCCCGGGCTGTTTTGAATCAACCCGTGGCCCGAATTGCCCCAACCTTACCCAACCGGTTGGACGCGAGCAAGCACCGTCGAATAGCCGCCAAGTGTCGCTTGGGTCACAACCCCCAACGCNCCTAAACTGAGAGCGGAAATACCATGATGTGGCCACGTAAGCGACTCGACATAACTTGGCGAGACCTCTTCGCCGCCAGCTGGTCTTGCGCCATAAACCGTGGACGCAACACTCGACTCGATCGCCATTTTGGGCCTTCGCCTCCTTTGCCAAGAGCGTTGCCAACGCTTTCGGTCCGAAGTGGACTACACCTACTCCTTCAATCCGTAAACTGGCCGGTGGGGTCCGAGGTACTCATGTCCGCCATGACCATCCCCGACATGGCTCGAATCGTCCGACACCACGGTTATGTTCCGATCCCGNTCGATCTCGATATTGACACCGCAGCCCCAACCATAGACNNCCTTGAGCGAGCGACAACCACCGCCACCCGTGGACTCATCGTAGCGCACCTTTTTGGAGGCCGGATCCCATTAGACGACATCTTGTCTTTTGCAAATCGCCGCGGCATCGATGTTCTGGAAGATTGCGCCCAGGCATTCATCGGCCCCAACTGGCCCGGNACCGAGGGNTGCCTGGCTTCTTTTTTCAGTTTTGGAACCATAAAGACAGCCACCGCCTGTGGTGGCGGAGTCGTGATACTTCGAGACCAACAGCTTTTCGATGACATCAAGACCGCTCAGGATTCATGGCCCGTCCAGACGCGGGCACATTTTTTTCAGCGTGTCCTCAAAGTCGTGCTGCTGAAACTTCTCGGCTACCGCCTGCCTTTCAGCCTGTTGCGTTTCGTCCTGAGAGTTATCGGCCGTGACCTGGATGCGACCCTGAACAATTCGGTTCGCGGTTTTCCCGGTGACCATTTTATCCAACAAATTACACAGTCCCCTTCGGGACCTCTGACGCACCTGGTGGCTCGGCGGATTTCACGATTNGATTCGTGCCAACTCTCACGCCGCAAGGCTCTCGGAAGCCGACTCGCCGGGCGAACGTCCGACCACGTCAAACTCGTGGGCCACAAAGCGACCGGACACACATTTTGGGTGTTTCCGGTGGCGTCACACGATCCTGACCGATTGATCACCCGCCTCAGGCAATCCGGTTACGACGCAACACAGGGCCGCAGCATGGAAATTGTGACATCCCCCGAGCAAAGGATTGACACCGCACCCGAAATGCGTGCCCTATTGCCACAAGTCGTTTATCTGCCGCTTTACCCGGCCATGACCGAAACAGCTATCGACCGTATGGCCGAAGTCGTGAACGAGGTTGAATCCTCCGGCCACTGATCGGCGCCGCCTCACTTCTTTTTGGGCTTGGACATCGGTTTCACGATCAGCCACAGGTTCCCGGCCCGTTCAGTTAGCCGAGGGACCGGGGCCGTGACAATTGCCACCGGGTCGGCCATGCCTTCAACACGACCAACAATCCTCAGGGGGCCTCCCTGGACGTCTTGGACACCCTCTTTTCGCTGCAACTTCAACGTCACCGTTTTTGCGGTTGGTCCCTTGGCCTCAGAAGTCACCGGTTTCGCAACAACCCCTTCAAATGGGTTTTCGAGCTCTATACGCACGGCCTTGTCGAAGCCTCCACTGCGATTGATCGTCACCTTGACTTCGAGAGGCTTGTCACCGTCAAGCGTCAGGACGTCTTTTCCAACCGTGGCGGAAACCGTTACCGGTTGGGGCTGGATTGTCAGCCGGTAGACAAACCGAGGGCCACCGTGCTCGAACAAGTCGCGGACCTCAACCCGAAATGTTCCGTTCTTCGGCGGCGACCAACTGATTGCCTCATCCACCTTGTCGGCGGAGCGCGTGTCGGTCTCTTTCAACACCTTGCCAGTGCCGTCACTGACTCGGATCACCGGATCCAACGGGAACCCCAACCGACGCGATTCGACTGCGATTTCCAGGGCTGAACCTTTTTTTGCTTCGATTTCAAAGACGTCGCGATCCTTGTCGTTTCCGATCGTTCCCGTCAGCGTCGTTGGAACCGAAACTCTCTGCGGTTTCTTTCGTCCGTTTGGTTCCAATTCTGTCGCGACATCATGTGTGACCGCTTTCAGCCGCACCGTGTTGTTCCATCCCTGGCGGTAGAAGCGTCCGTCTACTCCATGTGCCATCGGGTCGATCAACCACTCACGATGTTCTTTCGGCAGGTTCCAGCCTTTCACAGCCAATCGCCCGGGCTTTTTTTTCGAAAAGGCCGAGGGAACCGTAAAGTCGACGTAGGAGCCTGTCGTCACAGTCAGCCGGTAAACAAAATCCGAGCCGCTGGCCAAACCGATCGTCGAATTCGTCTTGGCCGGGAATGCAAAGGTGCGGACGAAAAAACGCCCATCACCTGGTGCCGTGAATGTCACGAATGGATCCAACCCCAGCGAATCGTCATCCTGTGCAACAACGAACCCCTTTTCGGACACGACCTGCAATAGCCCATCCATCGGAGACCCCAACTCCGTATTTGCCATCATCGACGCGACCAGGGTCTGGCCGGATTTCATCGCCACTTCGAAGACATCGACGTCCCGCGACTCCGACAAAACCCCGTTGATGACGCGGGCCACCCCTGCGAGTTTTTGGGCCTCCGGCAATTTCCCGTTTGGCTCCAACTCGTTCACTTCCCCAATCGGTGACACGATAAACGGTAGAAGTGAACTGGCCGCTCCGGTGTTTGAAAACCTGAGAAAATACCGGCCGGGCGGAACATCGCCTTTGATCGCAACCTGGACCCGATCGTTTTTCTTCGCAAACGTGACAACAATTCCCGGATGACTGGACCAGGCTTTGCGTTTGTCGCCTCCGTTGAGCGTTCCGCGCAGTACCACCTCGACCGTTTTACCTTGTTGCCCCCCACTCGGGACGAGATGCGTCACCGACGCCTCGTCTGCCGCAATTCCCGCAGTGGTGGTGACCAACGCGGAGAGTGCAACCAGAACGACACGTTTTGTACGCCGTGGACTCAACAGGTGAATCACCCGAGCAATTCCCGGATCGGGGTCGGGTCGCTCACCAGGTGAACTGGCCGCCCCTGCGGAGTATGAAGTGTCTGCCCGGGATCGATCCCCAGCTTGGTGTACACCGTGGACGCGAAATTCTCCGGTGACAGAACTCGGTCGACTGCCGAATATCCGGCCCGGTCCGTCGCCCCAACAATGGTCCCACCAGGAGTCCCTGCCCCCGCCATCAATACCGACATGGCGCTTGACCAGTGATCCCGGCCGGCTCTCGTGTTGATTTTTGGAGTCCGGCCAAACTCTCCGAGCACCAAAACGAGTGTCGACTCGAGCAACCCGCGTTCCTGCAGATCTTCCAGCAGAGTCGCCAACGTCTGATCCCAACTCGGCAACCGAGTTTTCAAGGCCGGAAATACGTTTCGGTGATGGTCCCAGCCGCCTTCGTAAAGAGTCACGAACGGAACACCGGCTTCAACGAGCCTGCGAGCCAACAACGCCCGTTGACCAAACGAATTCCGACCATATGACTCCCGGATTTTCTTGTCTTCCGAGTGAATGTCGAACGCCTTCTGAGCTTCCGGCGAGGTGACCAGGTTGTACCCCTGCCGATAGTAATCATCCAGGGCCAGCACCGGATCTCCGGCGGTCTTGTCGTCAATTCGTTTCAGCTTGTCGACAAGCCCGCGAAGCTCACGTCGCGACCCGAATCGCATCTCGGCAAGCCCCTTGGGCAACGCAACGTCCCGAACCCGAAAGCCAGCGCTGTTCGGATCGTCTGGCACAACAAACGGCGCGAATCGAGCCCCCAGGAAGTTGGGCCCGCCGGATCGGGACATCCGAGGAATCGAGAAATACAGCGGCAGCCCCCGGCTCTCGCCACGATCATGGGCCGTCACACTGCCCAAGCTCGGATGGAAGCTCACAAACGCTCCACAGGACACCGGGATCCGCGGAGGAGCCCCCGTCATCATGTAATGGTTGCCTGCACCATGGTTCCCCTGGTTGTGTCGGATCGACCGGATCACCGAAAACTCTCCGGCTGACTTGGCCAACCGCACCAGTTTTTCAGAAAACTGAATGCCCGGCACAGCGGTAGAGATTGGGTTGAATTCGCCCCGAACCTCCTTTGGGGCTTTCGGTTTTGGATCAAACGTCTCGTAGTGGGTCGGACCACCGTCCAGCCAAACAAGAATGCAACTGCGTTTTCGGGCATCGGACGATTTTGCAGCTGCACGCAATTGCAACATCTGCGTCAGCCCGGTACCGGTCAACGCCCCCAGGCCCAGTTGTAGGCAACTGCGACGAGAGAGTCCGTCGCAGTAACGACTCGCACTGCTGGTTGTCACTGCCATCTTGTTTTCCTGTCTACTGCTCCGCGTTTGGAGCTTCGTTTCGGTTCAATCCTTGAACACAAATTCAGGGGTATTGATCAATGCCCACATTAAATCTTCGGTCGCCTGGCGTCGGGTGATCCCCTTTTTCTGGAACAGACCACGACCAATAATCCGCTCTTCGCTATCAGGCATCCTCGAGTATATCGCAAGATACAATTGTTGAACAATCTCTTGCGGAGTCCGCTTGCTGCCAGACAATTGAGCAGCCCGTCCGTTGTTGTCTGTCACTTTCGCGTAAAGATTTTTTGAGTTCATCAGGTGGAGCGATTGAACAACCGTCGTGTCCGGCGTGCGCTCACACGGCGGATCCTGGTTGGGATCCGGCCTGCCAAACGCGTCAAGGAACAAAGATCCGATCCGGGTGGTCCACAATTCCTTGGCCCGCGAACCCGGCGGCATTCCTGAGAATGATTCAGGGACACCGGTAATTTCCACGATCGCATCCAACATCACTTCGGCTCGCAAACGTTGTCGATAATGCCGCGAATAATTCCGGGTGTCCTGGACATTGCGCGTCCCCGGCAGTGAACTGAGAGCATAGACGTGGGAGGCGGTGATGCGCCGCACCAGCGCCTTGATGTCAAAATCCGCTTCCTGGAAGTCCTTAGCCAGTGCATCCAGCAGTTCTGGGTTGGTTGGTGGGTTGGTGGCTCTGAGATCATCAACCGGTTCGACAAGACCACGGCCCATCAGGTCGGCCCAGACACGATTGACCATCACCTTGGCAAAAAATGAGTTCTCTTTTGAGGTCATCCACGCGGCAAGTGCCTCACGCGGATCGGTCTCGCCATCCAGGTCTGGCGCCTTACCGAAAAGCGGTTTCGCGGACAGGGTGGCCCCCGTGCGAGGGTGGGCCATCGTGCTGCTCCCCGCGGTGGTGAAGAACACCTCCTCGGACCCAGAGATCGGAGGAGACAATCCGGTTCCTTTCCGCGAGACGTTAGTGAAATAGGCGGCGAAACTGTAGAAGTCCTCCTGCGCCCAAACCTCAAACGGATGATGGTGGCACCGCGCACATTCCAAGCGAATGCCAAGGAACAACTGAGTCACGATCGTCGTGCGTTCCCCCGGATCCCGACGGTCACGAAACAGTGTCACGGCGCCATTTCTGTACGTGCTTCCACGAGCCGTAACCAACTCCCTCACGAATTGGTCATACGGCATATTTTGTCGGAACGCCCGGCGCACCCAGGCGTCGTAGTTGAGTACCGCCTTGATTCCAACTCGATAAGGATTGGGCCGCAGCAGGTCCGCCCATTTGTTAGCCCAGTGCTCGGCATACTCCGGTTGCTCGAGAAGTGAATCCACCAGTTTCTCGCGACGATCCGGTTTCGAATCACTCAAAAATGCCGCCGCTTCTGCGGTTGTGGGCACCCGACCAATAATGTCGATGTAGACACGTCTCAGGTACTTTTCGTCACTGCACTCCTGGGACGGTGTGATCCTCAGCCGCTGAAGTTTTTTCCACACCAGCGAATCGATGAAATTCTTTCGTGGAAGTTCATTGTAGAACTTCTCTGGGACTTCTCCGTCCAGGGGAATGGTGGGGCGAAACACCGCGATTTCCCCCATGTACCGCGCCATGATGGCCGCTTCACCGCAGATTCCGTGAGCTGTGACACGCCCGCTGTCGTCCACTCCGGCAATCGCGGCCTCGTTGGACTGAAATTGCGCATACCTTGTGACATCTTTACTCGTGCCGTCGCTGTAATGGGCCGTCACCTGGACCTGTCGCGTCTGCCGCGGCGACAACACTTCCTGTTCCGGGTTGACCGTGATCCGTTCCAGTTTGGCGGCGCCAGGAACGCGGCGAGGCATCCCGCCACGAATCCAAGCCAACAAACGGCGATATTCGGGCCCATCCGGCGCCAGTCGTTTCCCGCCACCATGCGGATTCCGTCCGGTGGGCTTGGTCAACAACAGGCTCCGCTCCGGATCGACAGAAAAAATCCGGCGTCCTCGCCCCTCCTTCGTCAACGCATCGAAATCAAAATCTGCGTCGAAGGCCAACAGGGAGAGCTTGAAGCCATTCTGGCCAGCTTGTTTCCCATGACACGAACCGGAGTTGCAACCGAAACGAGTGAAGATCGGCAGAATGTCCCGTTCAAAGTCAACCGGACCGTCTTCCGCTCGCACCACGCCCCCGGCACCACACAACACGGTCCACAGAAAGGCAGACACCAACAACATGTGTCGCATCAGCTTGCGTTCCCCGCTGGAACCACGNTTTGACAACACTCTCGCTTCNGCANNCNAGTATACGTGACATCGGCAACCAGNACCAAGACTGCTCAACTGCATCCTCTCAACTCACGCACCGTNCCCANTTTCTTGCNGNNTTTTTTTCCAACACAAACGCACGATCAATGGAAAACANCCCAGCGCCACCAGGCCAAACACGAGCGGACCGGTCAGGACCTNNCCAACTTCACCACGCGCAATGACCTCCAGCGATGGAAGTTGCGAACCGGTGAACACATAAAGACATGTAGCCGGAAACATCCCCACTTGGCTGACAACAAAAAAGGTTCTCGCTCGGACCGACGACACACTCATCACAAGATTGACCAGAACGAAGGGGACCTGCGGCAACATCCTCAAGCTGAACAGATAGAAAACCCCGTTTTGCTCGAACCGTTCAAGGATCTCGCCCCCACGCGACCCCAGCCGCTTAACCACTGAGTCGCGAAACAGGTGCCGGCACAACAGCATCGCCGACGTCGCACCAATACTGGAACCAAAGCTGACAACCAACAGGGCCGGCCAGAAGCCGAGGACCCGTCCCAGGACCAGGGACAACACGGTTGCGACCGGTATGGAGAACCCGGTGACAATCACGTACACCGTCAGAGCAACGCAACAACTCACCACCGTGTGCTCGGACGCCCAGGCTTCCAGTCGCTCCTGCTGCCCCACCAGCCACAATCCGGCACGTCCACCGCCCGTGGCCCATGTCCCCACTCCGGCGACGACCAAAACGGCCAACAGCACAACCACTCGAGGCCAACGGCGAACCTCGCCCCCTGCCGGACGCCCCTTACTTTTTTTGTCGCACATCGTAAACGTGAAGCGAATCATTTTCGCGAAGATACAGCCGGCCATTTGCCAGGGACGGATGAGACCAACTGTCGTTGCCGACTCCCGGCAACCGGAACGAACCACCGAGCCGATATCCCTCCGGCGACGCATCCACCAGTGCAACCACTCCATTGGAATATCTCATGTACAGCCGGCCTTCAGCCGAAATGACCGCAGCCGAACCAGAGCCGGGGCCACGCCGTTTCCAAAGGACGTCGCCGGTCTTCATCTCAATACACGTCGGGAGACCGTTGTTGCTTCCATGGCCACCATAGATGTGACCGGCAACATGTACGAAACCACCGTGATGATTTTGAAACTCGCGGCCTCGCAGNTGGTATTCCTCGGTCATAGCAACCCCGCCCTGCCCATCCCTGGTGAGATTCAACAGGGCCGAACCGCAGTTGTAACCATTGGACGTAAACACGCTCGCCCCNACGACAACNGGGGTCGGAATATTGGCCTGCGGGATCGCGATCTTGTTGTAACCCCACATCAACTTTCCGTCGGATGCCCGAACCCCGATGACGCCACGGCCTATGAACTGGATGTACATCCGGATCTTGCCGACTGTCACCGCGACGGGTGACGAAAACCCAGCTCCAATCCGTCCCCGTGGGCCGAAAGCCCCAACCTCGCAACTCCACTTGGTTTTGCCAGTGATTTTGTCGAGCAGCACCATGGTGTTTTTGTCGCCGCCGGGCGTCCCGACAAGTGAATCACCGTCGACAAGTGGTGATTCGGCAAAACCACGGCCGTTCTGCAACTTCCCACCGAACTCCTCAACAAAACTCCGCTTCCACACCACCGAGCCATCCGCCACCGCTAGGCAATGCAAGTGGCCGTCTGGGTCGAGCGCGTACACACGGTTTCCATCAATCGTTGGCGTCGACAAGGCCTTCCGCCCCGTTTCCCCAATACGAGTTGACCAGAGAAGTTTCCCATCCGTTTCCGAGAAACATCGAGCAAAAACAACGGCCCCTTCCTTACCGATGGTGACCACTCGGCCACCCGCGATGACCTGGCTGGCGTATCCCTCTCCAAGCCCACTAACAGTCCGAACCCGATTGGGGCCGGACTCTGGCCACCGTTTCAAAAGGCCGGTTTCGCCGGACTTCCCGTCTCGCGCCGGGCCTCTCCATTGCGGCCAATCTGCAGCCTGGATCCCGGACGTCAGCAGGAACAGCGTGACGAGACCTGTACGCAACTGGTCGTTCATTGCAGCGCCACCAAAGGGACAGATGCCTCCAAGGCCGGACAGTATACGAGTGACGATCGTGTCTTCACAACCTGCATGAGTTTTGGATCCAAGCAACTTCGCTGCCGCTGGGACTTGCCACGGCGACTGAACATTGGGGATGCTGACAGACCAACACACACACAGCGTCCACTNGAGAACCAACCGATGCCTCGCCTTTNGACCCCATGGCTCGTACTACTGACCGTGGCCCCCGTGTCCGTCACAATCGCCGCCTCGCCATTGCCCACAACCTCGGCTCAAAAACACACACTGAAGAGACACGCTCAACGGTGGCGTGAACTCTCCTCATTCATTCCGGTTCGCGCCGCGACGAAACAGCCCGGCACTCGTGTTGTCGCCCTGTCCGACAAGCACGTCGACACCACTGGCTCAATCAAACCCGAGATCCTTCGCATCCTCTCCGGGACAAGCGACATCGTTGGAATCAGCCTCCGCAATCTCGACATCTCCAACTCCGCCATCTCTGACCTCAAGCCGCTCCGCGCAAAGCTCAGAATCCTGGACCTCTACGGGACACGCATTGATGACGGCGCACTCGAAGCAGTCGGAGCATTCCCTGAGCTTCGAGAACTGGACCTCGGTGTCACACGCGTCACTTCCGGCGGCCTGACGTCCCTGAAATCGTTGAAACGGCTCCAGGTCCTGGAGCTTTCAGGCCGGCGAATCAATGACACGGCCATAGCTTCGATTGGCCACCTGAAGTCCCTGGAACAGTTGTCCCTTGCCGGGACTCGAATCACCGACGCGGGTTTCACCGGTTTGGCCACCCTCTCACAACTGCGAGGACTCGGCCTGGCGGGAACACGTATCGAGGGTGCCAATCTCGCGGTTCTTGCCAAATTGCCCAGGTTGACTTTGGTCGACCTGGCTGACACGGACATCACTGCGAATTCGCCGGGCCAACTGGCCAAGTGCCGCAGCTTGAAAGGCCTGAACCTGGAAAACTGCCCGTTGATCGAGGACTCTGCGGCATCACAGTTGGCCACGCTCCGTTCGCTAAAAGGCCTGGTCCTCACAAAAACGGGCTTCGAAAAAGCCTCGATCACGGGCAACGGCCTCGCCAAATTGGCCACCATGACCGGGCTCCAACACCTCAACCTGCGGGCAACACGGGTCGACGACAAGGCCATCGCGTCTTTGACAAAACTCCAGGACCTGACCCACCTCGACCTGAGCCTCACCGGGCTGGGCAACGCCGGACTCAAACACCTGGCTCAACTTCCTCGCCTTCGAAAACTCGCGGCGGTGTACCAGGTTGGGTTCGCGGGCACCAAGGTCACAGCGGACGGACTCTCACATTTTGCGGACCACAAGGCCTTGAGAGACCTCGACCTGACAGGCACCAAAATTGGTGACGCCGACCTGCCAAAGTTCAAATCCGTGCTGGGCCTCGAACGCCTGACAATTTCCGGCACAGCAATTACCGACGACGGAGCCGGCAGTCTCGGCAAGCTAATGCCACGCTGCACGATCATCCGTTAGTCGAATGGCACGCCGGTCATCACCGACACGGCACGGAGATCGCTGACCACCGCCGAAACCAATGGCACTCCCGAAGCTTTTCGTTGGGATTCGGCTTCGCGTTCCGGGTCGCCTGGAATCAGCGGTCCGTCAGTACCGGGCGCCGGGCTGGTTTTACGAAAGGTGCGGATCCAATCATCGATCTGGCGTTTGAATTCTAACGGCTCAATAAACGCATCGATCCGCATCGCGCCGAACAGATGTCCCAATCCAACACCGACCGACCGTGGTGGCTCCTCAAAATCAGTCGTGAAGACCGGAGTGAATGGCCCCCAATTCGCGCCACTGAGCACTCCAGAAAGAATGTCAATCAACGCCCCCAGGCAATACCCCTTGTGGCCTCCTCGCTCGCGAGTCGACCCCAGCGGAAGCATCGCGCCCCCGTCGGCCATTTCCTCCGGTTCGATCGTCGGTTGACCGGAGGAATCGATTGCCCACCCTTCGGGAATTTTCTTTCCTTCTCGAATGGCCATTTCGACCTTCCCAAAGGCCGCGGCCGGCGACGCCATATCGATCACGATCGGTGGCTCTTCAAGGCCGGGAAATGCGATGGCCAGCGGATTGGTCCCCAGCATTCTTTCGGCCCCCCACATTGGAGCGACAATTTTTGTTGTATTGGTCATTGCCCACCCCAATTGGTCGCGGGCCAAAGCCTCCAACACGTAATAACCAGCAATCCCAAAGTGGTTGCTGCCCCGAACAGCCACCCACCCCGTCCCCACGCTTTCGGCCTTGTCCAGTGCCAAGCGATTAGCCCACGGACCAACCACGAGTCCCAGGCCGTTGTCTCCATCGACCGTAGCCGTCCCCGGGGTTTCCCGAACGACCCGCATCTCGGGTGTCGGATTGATTCTCCCGCTGTTGAGCATTCTTGAATAGGCGTGCAGCCTCGCAATGCCGTGAGAATCGATTCCGCGAAGATCCGCCTGCGACAGGATCAACGCCGCTTCTTCAGATTCCGCCGTACCAACACCAAAATGCTGAAACACACGCCGTGAAAATTCACAGAGCCTCTCGTGTTCAAAAACGACAACTTCCGCGGCAGTCACGTTCGGTCTCCAATCGGGGTCATTCGAATCGTTCGGCCAATCGCCCCACCACCAGGCGGCCAACATTCAACGAGGCCGTCGCTGCCGGTGATGGTGCGTTCCCAACATTCACCACCCGCCCGTGAGACTGGACAAGAAAATCGTCGACCAGCGTTCCGTCAGTGGACAGAGCCTGGGCGCGAACACCTGCCGGCGCNGGTTCGAGGTGTTCACATCGTATGTCGGGCAGCAACCGAGACAGCGCTTTCACGAACGCTCGCTTGCTGAACGACCGCCACATTTCCCCCATCCCTGTTCGCCAATGCCGCGATGCCATCCGCAGAAATCCGATGTAGGTCAACGACTCACACAGGTCTCGCAGGTTGATATCCCTTTTCCGATACCCCTCACGAGCAAATGCCAGGACTGCGTTCGGGCCACACTCGACACCACCATGAATCATCCGAGTGAAATGCACGCCCAGGAACGGAAACTTCGGGTCTGGTGTGGGGTAGATCAGGTTCCGGCACAGTGACTGGGCCTCGGGTTTCAATTCGAAATATTCTCCACGGAACGGAACGATTTTNGCCTCCGGTTCCACACCACCCAGCCGGGTCACCCGGTCACATTGCAATCCGGTGCAATTGACCAACAACTCGCCGGTCACGGTTCCTGTTGTTGTTTCCACAACNACACTGTCGGACTCGTGTTCGATTCCGAAAATGCGGCTGTCAAAACGCAGATCTGCTCCACGATCGACAATCAACCTCGCCAGTGTGCGACAGACCTCTCTGTAATCGACAATCCCTGATTCGGGGACGTGTATGGCACGAATCCCCGCCGCATGCGGCTCCAGCTCCCCGAGCCGTTCCACACCGATCATTTCACACGCCACCCCGTTGGCCAATCCTCGCTCATATATCCGTTCCAGGGCCGGGAGTTCACTTTCATCGACGGCGACAATCACCTTGCCACACCGTTCGAACGGAATATTGTGTTCTTCGCAGAACTCCTCCATTGCCAGTTTGCCAGCGCGACAGTTCTCTGCTTTCAACGATCCCGGCTTGTAGTAGATTCCCGAATGCAACACGCCGGAATTGTGCCCCGTCTGGTGTTNCGCGACGTTCGCCTCCTTCTCNAGCACCGTCACGCNNCGTTCCGGGAATCGCTCCAGAAAACGATACGCGGTGGCCAGACCGACGATCCCACCTCCGGCAATCACCAAGTCAACATCCGCCATGCCACCCTCCGTCCCGTNNCCGGGTCATCAAACCGCGTCATCGGTNGCNTGTGGNNTCTCCGAACTCTCGCCGGTCGCTGNTCGCNCGCCACACGCGGAACAAAGAGGATCATCGCGGGCATCGCACATCAAGGCCAGTCCACCGCAGCTCCCAACCAGCCCTCGCCCACGGATCAAAACACCCACGCCAAGACCGCCAACGGCCAACGAAACGAAAACCAACGCAGCCATCCAGGTCTTCCACCACGCCCCCTTCTGAGCGTTGCGCTGGATTGCCTCAAAACTCGGAGTGGTGAATTCCTTGAACGTCGTCCCGTCGCGAGACAGAAACATCGCTGCCACATTGNTGTCTTTCGCGAACACCAGCCCCTTGCGCGNCCCCATGACCATCAACAAAGTCGCCCACGCATCAGCAGTCATGCAATCATCAGCCACAACAGTCACTGCAGCCAACCGGTGCGTCACCGGTTGGCCTTTTCGAGGATCCAGTGTGTGGGAAACAATTCGCCCGGCAATCTCTCTCCGGTTNCGATAATCACCGGAAGTGGCAACCCCGTGCGGGCCATNCGAGAGTGAAAGAACGGAACGCACCCTCCGTTGTCCTGCAACCGGCTGTTCCACACCAATCCGCCAATCGCCCCCATTTGAGCGGCTCCCTTTCACCCGTGTCTCCCCGCCTACTTCGACGAGGTATCCCGAGACACGCAAAGACTCCAGGTACTCACCGAGCACGTCAACCGCATATCCCTTCGCGATTGCAGACAAATCGACCCGGACNCCAGCNACAGTCNTTCGGANGGCCGGAGGATCAGCCCGACACTGNAGCTTCTCCCATCCGACCAGTGATCGCNCNGCNGCNAGGTCTTCGGCTGTTGGTTCTCGTTGCTTCCCCGCTTTGCCAAAGCCCCACAGGTCGACCAGTGGTGCCACCGTGACATCAAATGCGCCACGACTGGCGCGGGACAGTTCGATCGCAGAAGCGACCACTCGAACCGTCTCGTGCGACACCGAAAACCACTCCGTCGAGTCGGAATCGTTGAAACGACTGACCTCTGAATCCTCGCGCCAGGTCGACATCAACTGATCGACCCGTTCCAACAAGCGACCCAACTCATCCTCAATCGCCGACGGAGGCAACGGGTCGCTGGCTCGCGGGGTCCCGTGCCACGACGCCGACCACGATGTGCCCATCGTGCGGCCCCCTGCGGCGTCTTCAGCCCCGGCCGACACCGGTGAGAGAATCGTTGCGATAACCGCGGCGGCGAAGATCACATGCCTCATCAGTTCACAACACCAACCGCCATGTCCGACGGCCCGCCTCGAAACGGTTCCGCCCGTCATCCACCAAAATCGTCGAATGCGATGTTTTCGGGTTCCACGCCCAGTTCGTCGAGCATCCCGAGTACTGCCTGCAACATCAACGGTGGACCACAAATGTAATATTCGCAATCCTCCGGAGCCGGGTGGTTTTCAAGATAATTCTCCAACACCACCTGGTGGATGAAACCGGTGTGCCCGGTCCAATTGTCCTCCGGCAACGGATCCGACAAAGCCACATGCCACTCGAAGTTTTCCGACTTTTCCGCCAGTTCGTCGAATTCTTCGACATAAAACATCTCCCGCAAACTGCGGGCGCCGTACCAGAACGAAACCTTGCGATCGGTGGATTGCTGTTTGAACAATTCAAAAATATGGCTTCTCAACGGGGCCATTCCGGCACCGCCACCGATGTAGACCATCTCGTTCTGCGTTTCCTTGATGAAGAACTCTCCGTAGGGCCCGGAAATTGTCACGGGGTCGCCGGGCTTGAGGTCAAAGATAAACGATGAGACCTTGCCTGGAGGCGTACCCGACGGTGAGCGAGGTGGCGGAGTGGCAACTCGGACATTCAGCATGATGATCCCGGTTTCGCCGGGGTAGTTGGCCATCGAGTAGGCACGCACGACAGGCTCCTCAACCACCGATTCGACGTCCCACAGGCTGAACCGATCCCAGTCCTCGTGATACTCCTCCTCGATATCAAACGTCTTGTACGACAATTCGTGCGGCGGGACCTCGACCTGGATGAACCCCCCAGGCTGGAACCCGACTTCTTCTCCCTCCGGCAATTCCAGAACGAGTTCCTTGATAAACGTTGCGACGTTTCGATTGGACCTGACCGTACAATTCCACTTGCTGGTCTCGAACACCTCAGCAGGCACTTCGATCTTCAGATCCTGTTTCACGGCCACCTGGCAACTCAACCGCATCCCATTCCGGGCGTCACGTTTGCTGATGTGCCCGGTCTCGGTCGCCAGAATCTCGCCGCCCCCTTCATGGACATGCACGGTGCACTGCGCGCACGTTCCGCCACCTCCACATGCCGAGGAGACAAACACCCCGTTGTCGGCCAGTACCGACAGCAATTTCCCTCCGCGTGGCACCGTCAGTGTCTGCTGTTGGTTGATGACAATCTGCACCTCGCCGGTGGGCTCCAGCCTGGCACGGGCCGCAAGGATCACGCAGACCAGCAACAACACCACACCGGTGAAGACCGCTATCCCCAACACGACCTGTATCACAGTTGGATTCCTCCGAACGCCATGAAAGCCATCGCCATCAGGCCCA
>PBOU01000095.1 GCA_002724415.1 Planctomycetaceae bacterium | reverse complement strand
GTTGCGCCTAAGCCACCGCGACAGGCGAATTATCTCAAATGGCAACCTAAGCCGGTGCACATTGATGGGGTAAACAGGGATTCCCGCTTCGCGGGCACGACCGGTTAATTTACTGTGTGCCGGGGTTAACGCCGTCACCTTGGAACGGCGTTGTTGGAACCCTGTCAACTCCGTCAGGATGCGCCGTTCTTGTCCACCCCATCCCAGTGAGGCTTCTGAGTGCGCAATGTGCCATGGAGGGTGGTGATTCAAGATTCCAGTGTGCGTCCTTGGTGATGTTGTTTTCGCGCCTACTCGATGCCACCCCTTCAACTGGAGATGCATCGAACGCGGAAGCTACCAGCAGACATGTGCATTTGTCGAAGAGACAATTATTATCCAGAGTTCAGGTGAATTGACGCCACCGTCCAGCATGGGTACACCGGATCCTCAGAACCGTTTTGAACGAGAATGATGGGGAGTAACACTCCCAGTGATGAGGATGCGGAGGGCTGTCTTGACAGGGTTCCCAAGTTTGTGGTGAGCATAGCAGCAAAAGGAAAAGGATGGACAAGGTGTCGCCGTAGCATGACAGAAGCAGTCATATTGATAATGGTCATTATAGTCTTTAGCATGGTTCAGTCCGTGTTTGGGGTTGGCCTGCTTCTGTTTGGAACTCCGACGCTCCTGCTCATGGGATATTCTTACAGTGAAACACTGTGGATTGTACTGCCATCATCCCTTTCGATTTCACTGGCTCAAATATATAATCACTATCACCTCGTTGAGGCGAAGGACAAAGTTTATCAGTTCACTCTGCCCTCGACGCTGGTTGGTTTGATTTTTATTTTAAATTTTGAAGGCGTCTTTGATGTGGCTAGGATTGTGGGGGTGTTCCTGTTGATGATTGGCCTTCTCAGGGCATCTCGAAGACTGAGGGACATGCTGAACAATGTCATCAACAAGAGCCCCGAGCATGTCTATGTCATCACCGGTCTGGTGCATGGATTGTCGAACATGGGGGGAGGCCCATTGTCCATCTTGATGGCTTCCATCCATAAAAGCAAAATCTCAATCAGGACGAATATAGCCTTCGTGTACTGCTGGTTTTGTTTGATCCAGTTGTTTGTGTTGGTCGTATTCAGTTCAGCGGGGTTCAGTATTAATCGTGTCCTGTTCCCATTGGCTTCATTGGCAATATACCTGTTTTTCAACAAGGTCCTGATTGAGAAAGTTAAGGAAAAGAAATTCCAGAGTGTTATAACTTTCATTGTGTTAGTTTATGGGATTGCCTCGGTTTTGAGTTTTAACAAGGCATGATATGTCTTTTAGGTTCGCCTCAATCGCCGAAAATGAGGGTTTGTAGAGAGCCTCTAACCTTGAAACATGGAGGAGGAGTCGCGTTTCATCATTTCATGCAGGATTTCCGCAATCTCATCTCTCATCAAATAGCTGGGAATCTGTTCACCCCTCACTAGGCAATCCCGCACGGCTGATCCACTGATTGGTTGTATTTTCTGGTTTTCGCCCGGGGCCGAGGGGTTTTCCATGGTCGTCATGCCGTTGATTGAAGAAACAGTTTCAAACGACAAAATATTTACACCCAGATTTATGGAATCAAACGCCTTCAGTGAGGCATCCGGCGCATAAAAGTCACCAACACCCGTATGATCTCTTCCAACAATGAAGTAATTGCAGCCATAGTTTTTTCGGCATATCGCCGTGAAAACTGCTTCCCTTGGACCACAATATCTCGAGTACGTGTCAAAGGCTCCGATTACAGCGCCGCAGGATCCATAGAAATTGCTCCGGATCAATGCGTTATAACACTCGATGATGGGGCGTGACAAAAAATCACCGGCCTTTTTGATGCCCGTTACTGGGGAAATGAAAATGGCGTCCCCCTTGGAATCCTCCAAGGCTTTTAGTTGAATGCACTCATGCCCGCGGTGGGGAACATTTCTTGTGTGGAATCCTACGACATTGGACCAACCATTCTGGCTGAAAATGCCTCTTGTTTGTCTGGGGGTTAATTCATAACAGCAGTCGGCACTGTTCTTGTGCTTCCGAGGCAACAAGACCGTTCCTGAGATAATGCAATTGCCTCCGGCAAAAAATTCTTTGACGCCGGGATGTCTCTCGTCATCAGTCCCAAACCAGCCTTGGGCAACTTTATGCATGTCTTGGATTTCCTCAATAACTGGTGATTTGATGACTGCATGGAAAGATTTGTCTTGGGAGAATTGAAGTGAAATATATTTCCGTCCGGCGATACCTTTCTTGTCCGCCTGTTCTGCTTGAAAAATGATTGGCATCGTCCACTCGGAGCCGTCCAGCAGTCGATTCTCATTCAAAACCAGGGACAACTCCTCGAGGTTCATGAATCTATCAAGAGGCGAATACACACCGTTGGCAATCTGCACCACATCTGATTTAACTTTTCCATTGATATTTATGGCGGGGCAATTCGATGAATCCAAGTCAACGTCATCACTTAAATACATGTTTATCAGCCGTCCGCCGTGGGGTGGGACGATATTGTTAGGCGGGTTTTCGAACAGAAAGTCCTGCTCAAGTTGCTGGGGCTTGTTGTTTACTTCACTTATGAGATTCGACAGGATCCTGACGCAGTTGGGGGGATTTAGGCCAATGGCGGCCTCGGCGGCCAAGACAAGCCCGGTGGCTCCATCCTCCAGTGTTCTCACGACGTCGTGGATTTCAGCTCGGGTAGGTTCTGTTTTTTCAACCATTGTTTCCAATAAATTGGTGGCCACATAAACAGGTGTACCGATTCTCTTGGCTGTATTCAAAATATGGGATTGCGCAAATGGAATTTTGGTTAGTGGCACATCCCTCGACAAGTCGCCCCGGTCAATGAGAATGGCATCACTTTCAGTGCAAATTGATTCCAGATTAGTGATTGAAAGACGGCTTTCAACCTTGGAAATAACACAGATTGGATAGTTATACATTTCCCTCAGTGCCAATACATCTCCGCCGCTGGAACAAAAAGAAAGAAACATGGTGTCCAGTTTCAGTCGGTTGGCGATTTCAACTGCCTTCAGGTCCTTGTCGGTAAATGCCGGCATGCTGATCGCTCTGTCAATGCCAATGCCCTTGTTGCTTCCAACCACCCCACTTTTAAGAACCCGGGCGATCAGCTGTCTGCCTTCAATTCCAGTAATTTGAACCAGTGCGGAATTGAAATCAATTTTCAACAGGTCGCCCGGCAGCAAGATCTTATGAGGATTTGATATGTTCAGCGGGATGAGTTCTTGGTCATGAGTTCCTGAACAATCGCAAAACCTGATTTGCTCTCCAGAGTTGATTTGCATCGAATTATTGCTGATGGGGCCGGTCCTGAGTTGGGCGCCCTCCGTGTCGATGCAGATTTTTTTTTCAGTCCAGCCTTGTACCGTTATGATTATATCCTCCAACTCATCGATCTTTGTGTGAGACAGGTTGATGCGAAACAAGTCAACGCCCAGCCGGTCCATTTGTGCCACGACATCCCTGGTGAGTGATGAGGGACCTAGGGTTGCGATAATTTTTGTTTTTTCCATGGCTACATGATTTTGGCGATAAAATTGATTATCTTGCTTGCGGAGTTCTCCGCCGTTTCCTTATCTGTGTCGATGGTGAGCTCGGGGGACCAGGGTTCCTCGTAGGGGGTTTTGGGATCCACGCCAATCAAATTTTCAATTTCTCCGTAAAAGGCTTTTTGGTATAGGCCCTTTGTATCTCTTTTCATCAAGGTTTCCATGCTGGCTTGCACGTAAACCTCTGTATAATTCGTCCCGAACGTTTCCCTTGCCTTCTGTCTGGTTTTGCGGAAGGGGGCAATGACGGCTACTAGAAGAAACTCATATTCGTTCGCCAGATTCCTGCATATCTGTATGACACGCAGATTGTTTTGGACAATTTCAGACTCGGTGAATTTCTGGACCTTCATGGTTTTTCGGACATCATCACCGTCAATAATCCTGCTCTTTACACTTTTTGAGTTGAGAAATTCAGACACCTTTTCAGCCAGCGTAGATTTGCCCGCGCCTGACAGGCCGGTGAGCCAGATAATTTTACAATGGTTTGGGGGCATTGGAATGGGGGGCAGTCGAGTGCTGTTTTTCGTGGTATATGTTGATGAGGGATTAATACTTTATCCTGTTTTTAATTTGGGAAAAAAACAGTTCCAATAGGGCATGGTAAGAGTTCGGCCAATTGTCTGGGGAGGGGAATTTGGAGTATCTTGACCTATGGATCTTTGAATTGTATCTCCCTGCAAAGTGGGCCTGGTATTCCTTTTCCGTGATGTTCATGTTCAAAAACTTGTTTAATTCCTTGTGCACGGTCGGGGAGGCCAGCATCAAGTCCTTGCCGTTGATCCTTAGTATTCGTTGATCATCCTCGATGAGGTCGCAATGTATATCGATGAACATGTTGATATACGTATAAAACCAGCACATGAGGCCAAAAAGTGTCTTGAAGGGCAATTTGTCCTGCCGGGGGGGGAGTGGCATTTCCTGAGCGCTGGAGTATTGTTGTTTGCTCATGTATGACGTGATAACATCCCTCGGGTTTTTCGATAAAAAAATTATCTTGGAGGAAGGGAATAATCTCAAGATGACAGGAAGCCACACGGTGTCACAGTGTTCACAGAATATCCATTGCTTCCCTTCCCTTCGCCGAATTGTTTTCATCCTCTTCCCAAGGAAGGTTTCAATAAAGGACTTGATTTCCGAGTCTGAGGCGTTGTTATAAAAAAATTTATGGAGCACCCGGCTTTTTGTGGTCCACGTGGACCTGTGCTCATAAAACATTTCATCCTTGTAAAACTCCCTGTGGATTGAAAAGTGCTTCGCAGACAATTTAAAGTATCTGTCGAGTGCATCCACCCCGCATCGTCCGGTTGACATCACCCAAGTCAGTTCTGCGTTTTTCTCGTCTCCAATCAGCGGGTCGAAGTTGTTGTTCTGCAGGATCCGGTTCAGGGATTTGATGAATTCAACTTGGCGCTGGCGCACAGTGTCATAGGAGTTGGCCTTTACAAAGTTCCTGTAGACATCAATGCTGGAACTGTATTGCCTGTCGAGGCGGTGCCAGTAGTAATCAGTGAACGATAAGATGTTCTGCAGGGCGATAAGCTCCCTGTAGTAAATGCTCCTCCGCTGGTGATGTTTCCGCGTGGCAGTGCAGTAGGCAATCACAAGGAGATTTATCACGTTTTTGAAAAACCATTTTGCGAGCTGCTTGAGGATCAAGGCGTATCGCTTTAAATTATCCATGCAGAGCACCCTTCTTCGTCCGGATTGTGGATTTCATCCCGAGGGCAATGAATGAAGCATGATTCGTTTTCGCCAGCTTTTTGCAGGGCCCCGGAAGCACAAACTGAATTCTTTGCGGCACGATTAGTTTGTGGTTGAGGCTTGTTTCGGCTTGAGGCGTTTTTGCAGACTCAAGTCCAGTTGAAGGATGGGCGACCACAGCAAGGCCCATACTCGGTCGAAGGCGGTAACTTCCGTTTGCGAGGCTTCCGCATTTTTTCGAATGCAAAGCAGGCTGTCCTCCAAGCCCACCCGGCTGAAATGTGGGTTGCGCCTTAAGAAACGGTCAATGGGCCAACAAACCCCCTTAAACCTGATGGCGTAATCGTGAAAGCACGCGATGCCTCCGGTATTAAGCAGGCGGAGCCACCGCAAGTCCTCCATCACATGGCGAATTTTGTGTGAGGCATCCACGAGGATGAAGTCAAATTGCTCCCTTGCCGCTTCGGCATGGGTGAAGGCCGTCACGCTGGGCATGACCCGAAAATCAATGAGCTGGCTGTCCAGCCCATTTTGAGCCAGATTTTTTTTGACGATGTTCATTTGGTCGTCGAAGTACGACATGGTGTCGACAACGGTAAACTGGGGGCGGGACTCCTCTGTGAAACATTTCATCATGAAACAGAGTGTTCCTCCTGCTGCGGTGCCGACCTCCAAGTGCCGCCCCTTCAAATCCGCGGCTTGAATCCACTTCCTTAAGCCCGACAGTTCCTGCCCGGACATCTCAGGACTCAATGACTTGGAGCATGGACGGCTTCCCACAGCGTGTTGCTTCGGCTCCAAATCCCATCTGATTTCAGGGTCGAGGCCGAGCAAGGGGCCGTATCATACTGACGAGTCCATGGGCAAGAAAAACCATGCGCGTAGTCGGTGATTCCACTTCAGCTTGATTGTGGATTCAGTCAAACTATGATGGCCTGCGTGACGAGTTTCGAAAATGAAAAACTTTCTGACGAGTATTTCAAAGCAGAGCGTAAGCTTCAGCGAAATCGATGGGCTGATTTCGTCAACCGGGTGAAGGCTTTGTGCGATCACGTGGCTCCCGGAAATTTTGGTGGTCTGTACGAGACGGTGCGCCCCTACAGCATGATGAGCCGTGCCAGGCTCAGGGGCATTTACGATGGCATTAGGGGCTTGGCGCAACGTGACATTCCCGGAGATTTTGTGGAATGTGGGACAGCCAAGGGCGGATGTGCCGCGTTGATGGGATTGGCCTCCAAGCAGCAGCAGTTGAGTCGCAGCCTGTGGGTGTTTGATACATTTGAGGGATTGCCTCCGCCAACTAAGGATGATCCTGATTTTGATCTGGCCAAAGCTTGGGAGGGAGAGTGCCGGGGCGGTTATGATGAGGTGCAGGATTTGTTTGACCGGCTTGGGGTCCTGGAAGAAATCACCATGGTCAAGGGTTTGTTTCAGGATACGGTGCCTACGGCTGAGGTACGGCAAATTGCCCTGCTACATTTGGACGGCGATTGGTATGACAGCACGATGGTTTGTCTGGCACATCTCTATGATAAAGTGTCTCCGGGGGGCATCGTTCAAATTGATGACTACGGACACTGGGCTGGAGCACGAAAGGCCCTGCATGAATTCATGGATGCGCGAAATCTGGATGTTGACTTGCGGTATCTGGATTATTCGGGCCGGCAGTTTGTGAAGCCGGGTTGAAATAGGGCGTTTTTCTCGAGTGAAGCTGGCCTGAGAACGGGTTTAGCTTGACGGTGTTCTGGAATGATTTTCCAATCGGCTGGTGAGGTGATGCTCCCCAATCATACTCTAAATTCATGAATCAAGGATGAGTGGTCTCAATGGGAAATGCTTGACCGGTAAACGGCTGATTTTGTTTGACCTAGACGGGGTTCTATTAAACTCGAGGGAGAACATGAGTTTCGCGTGGTCGAAGGCTTCTGAGGCAGCGGGTATTGATGTGGATTTTGAGGCGTACTTCAGGGAGATTGGCCGGCCGTTTTCCTCCATTCTTCGAAGGCTCGGAATCGCGGATCCGGATCACGTGGTCGAGTCCACTTTTCGTGTGGCGTCCATGGAGCGCCTAGATCTCCTTAGTTTTTATCCCAAGGTTCGCCGTGTGCTGGTTCAACTGAGTTCCGAGGATTTTATGCTGGGCATTGTCACATCCAAGGATAAATTGCGGACCAACGCCATCATAGCCATGTTGCCGGTGGAGTTTGACTGCGTGCGCTCCCCGAATGACAGTTTTCGGGGCAAACCCGCGCCTGACCATTTGTTGATGGCGATGGCTCAGGCCAATGTGGATCCGTCTGAAACCTTGTACGTGGGGGATATGGATGCAGATTATGAGGCGGCGACGAGGGCAGGAGTGGACTACGCGCATGCCTCTTGGGGATACGGAGAAGAGCCGGAGGGTGATTGTTGGTTGCTGAGGGATATGGGGGATCTTGTGCAGACTGATCAAGTGGCCCAAACGGAAGGAAACAAAGGGGGAGAATGAAAGTCGTTGGCATTATCCCATGCCGATTCGGGGCTTCCCGGTTCCCCGGCAAATCTTTGGCAGATATCCACGGCAAGCCGATGATGTGGCACGTTCATCGCCAAGCGTCTAAGGTGGCGATGCTGGATGAAACTTGGGTTGCCACGGACGATGATCGGATCGCGCAGGCGTGCGGGGAGTTGAGTCTTCCGGTGGTTATGACCCATTCGGACCATCCTACGGGAACGGACCGGTTGGTGGAGTGCGTGTCAATGATCGACGCGGATATTTACGTCAACGTACAGGGAGACGAGCCGATGATCGAGCCTGAGGCCATTGAACTTGTGGCGATGGCCATTGTTGAAAACCGGGATGATCGGGTCATGGCTTCCAATGGATATCAGGATATCGCCGATCCATCGGAGGCGGTGGATGTTAATGTGGTGAAGGTCGCCCTCAAGGTGGATGGGCTGGCTTTGGCGTATTCACGGTTACCGATTCCGTTCCCAAGGGGAGGCACGGGACTCTATCGGCGGCAGTTGGGTCTTTATGCCTTTCGCAGAAAGGGATTGGAAATATTTGGCGATCACCAGCCAGGACCAGTCGAGCAAGCTGAGGGTGTTGAAATGTTGCGGTTCATCGAGCATGGGTTTGAAGTGGCGATGGTGAAGACACCTGCAGACCATGCCGTGTCGGTGGACACGCCCGAGGATTTGGAACGGGTACGTTCACTCATGGCTACTGATTAATTCGGTTATTTCCATCAATGTTTTTCAAGAAACGTCCCCGTTGGATCTCGGAGGAGAATTGGCGCAAGTGGCTGTGGCGGCGTGATCGGGGAAAACAGTTGCGAAGGCAGGTGGGCAGGTATTTGGTGAACCCGAAGCTGGGCTCTGCGTATTCGGCATATCGACGGGCAATTCGGACACGCGATTGGGAACTGGTTCGAGAGCGGGTTCAGGTGGTGGCGGCTCTGGCAGATTCATGCGGTCATTGGATCACCGTTAAGGAAATGATCTCCGCATGGTCCCAGTTGGGCGACTATGAAGAAAGCCAGCGCCTTTGGCTGAACCGACTGAACCGAATGCCAAAGACCTTCCCCAACGAGTGGCAGGGAGAGGATTTGACTGGGAAAAATGTTCTTGTCCAATTGCACCCCTCGAATCGGCAGGGGCTTTCTGTGGGATATCGGCGGGCTCGGTTGATGGGGAGGGTGATTGAGCCTGCCAGACGGGTCGCAGTGAACGTGGAGTCACGTTTGGTTGAAACTTTTCGGCGGAGTTTTCCATCCATCGAGATGTGGGATTCCACCGCAGACCTGAACGGGGATGAGTTTGATTTTGTTATTCTTCCAGATCGAATGATGGCGCATTTTTTGCCAACCACCATTGAGCCAAACAAGCCGGGGGATTTTTTGGTGCCAGATCAGGCTTTGGTGAAACAATTGCGGAAAAAATATCTGGCGGATTCACGATGTCGTGGAAGTAAGCAGTTGATCGGGGTTTGTTGGCACAGTTCGCATTTTGCGAAAGATTCGCCAAGCTTGGAGCATTGGGCTGGGTTGATGGGGCGAGTGGACGCGGGCTTTGTCTCACTACAATATGGCGATGTGGACTCACATATAAGCGTGCTGGGCAGAGGCAACATCATTGTGGACGAGGCTGTGGACCAACTGGTGGACATGGATGTTTTTGCGGCTCAAGTGGCAGCCTTGGATGGTGTGATTACCATCGTCAACACCCTCGCCCATGTGGGTGGGGCGTTGAATGTTCCAACCGTGGTGGTGCGTGATGACATGTTGAGGCGTGAGTGGCCGGTGACCAGCGACCGCACCCCTTGGTATCCTCAAGTCAGAATCGCCGGCAAGGATGGAAGGAATTGGGACGAGGTTCTTGATGAAGCTTGGGGCAAGTTGCGTGAAATGACAGGTGTGCCGCGGTAGCTTCCAATTGGCTCAAGAATGCCATTAATCCGGGACAGTGGAGCGGTGGCGCATTCTGTGAATCGGCACGTTCAGATAATATTTTCTGAAAAGTTGAATGTACCCCAACAATGAAACTGGAAACTTGTCCTGCCGAGGGACGTACCAGGAATTGACTTGAGTGCGCCGTACTCTTTTGTAACCGGAGGATTTCATTAACCAGTGGACTTTCCAGTCTATGGCCCAATCTTCGATGAGGCATAGTCGCGGCCGAAGCCGGCTCAAGGTTGCTCCTTGGAGAACCTCCAACTCAAAGCCTTCAACATCAATGGAAAGAAAATCAATTCGTTCGTAACCAGCATTTTCCACGAGCGCATCGAGCGTTCTTACCAGGACATTTCGTGTTTCGGCAAAATCATGCCCGGGCTTGGCGCCGTCTGGATTAAGGGAGGAAAGGGCATCTTTTTTATGGGAGATGTGGAACTCTGCCTCGGAACCATCCAGCTCCGGGGGGCCACAGGCGACCTCTTCCACTTGGGCCTTGCGCTCTTGACGCAATTGTTCGGCCTTCTCCGCGAGCGGTTCCACAAGCAGACCCGTCCAGCCTTTTTGCTCCAGTGCCCATGTTTGTGAATCCTTCACGGGGTCATTCGCGCCGATTTCGACAAAGATGCCCGGCTTGTCACCCAGATACTCGAGGACAAGCGGAACTTCGAGGGAGCCATCCCTAATGACCGCTGGTGACAGAAGCCAATTATGGCAGGGGGAATGATTTAAAACGGGCTTCAACATCACTCACAAAGATGTGGCGAACTTATCAAGGGAAATTCTGTTGTGGTCTCCTAGGCTTCTGAACAGGGCGGACAGTCTAACGGGGAAGGGCCGGGAAATCAATGGCTGTTACGTGATTCGCATGGCTTTCGCTTGAATGAGAAACAACGGGGTTTTAGAGTCGGCGCGACGTGGATTGGCGCGGTTTATTGAATTTCGATGAGGGAGGTTGGGGGTTGCGGCTGCAATGAGTGATGGCGGCGACTACATAGAGCAAGCCAAGGCGGTGCTCGGGACTGAGATTGACGAGCTACAAAGGTTGTCCGGCAGGATTGGCCAAGGTTTCGTTCGGGCTGTTGAAGTGCTACAGGAGTGCCTGGACCGGCAGGGGAAGATTATCATTATCGGCGTCGGCAAGTCTGAGAATATCGCTACAAAGGTATGCGCAACCTTTAACAGCACAGGGGCGCCGGCCGTTGTGCTTAGCTGTCAAAACGCCCTACATGGAGACCTTGGCATTGTCACCGAGGGGGACGCGGTGTTGGCGTTGAGCTACAGCGGAGAAACGTCCGAGCTGCTGAGCCTCTTGCCACACATCAAGCGGCGGATAGGCTGTCTGATTTCCATGACGGGCCAGCCGGATTCCCCGCTCGCCACGGACAGTGACATTGTTCTAGATGTTGGGGTAACGGCCGAGGCATGCCCCCTGAACTTGGCGCCGACATCCAGCACTACCAATATGCTGGCCTTGGGGGATGCCTTGGCCATGGTGTTGCTGCAGGCCCGGGGGTTTCAGGCTGAGGATTTTGCTGAACTCCATCCGGGTGGCTCATTGGGGCGTCAACTTCTCACGCGAGTGAAGGACATCATGCGGCATGGGGATCGACTTGCACTCGTGGCACCCGCCGACACGGTGGCCATTGCCCTGGCGGCCATGAAAGAATGCAAGGCCGGGGCGGTGGTGGCCATCAATGCCGACGGGGGATTATGCGGGATTTTTACCCACGGAGATTTTGTTCGTGCCTATCAGGAGAATTGCGACATCGCAGGTGACCAGATTTTGAATCACATGACGGAGAATCCGGTTGCGATCCAGGGAGACAAGCTCGCGACAGAGGCTGTGCGAACATTCGAAAAGCATCTCATTGATGAGATTGTGGTTGTTGATTCCACAAACAAAGTGATTGGCCTTGTTGATGTGCAGGACTTGTCCCGCACACGGATGTTCTGAAAACCGAATGCCTTTGCCCGATCATCGAGATGTGGCGCATCCCAAGTTGCTTTTCGTCAAGCTCAAGCATATCGGCGATGCATTAATTTTGACACCCACGTTGAGGGCGGTTCGGGATATTTACCCTCAAGCGGAAATCTGGGTGGTGGTGCGCAAGGGGTCGGAGGGCATCTTGGCTGGATGCTCTGCCATTGATCACTTGTTGACGGTGGCTTCGAGGGAATCCGAACGTCGGACGGTAGGGGATTTTTTGAAAGATCTAAAATTGGGCCTGCATTTGCGCCGACAACGGTTTGACTTTGCCTTTGATCTGACCGATGGCGACCGGGGGCGCTGGATGGTGGGGCTTGCACGCGCAGCGAGACGGTGTGTGTCAACCACCAAAGGGTCTTTTAGTCGGTGGTGGGGATTATGGATGGATCATCAGTCTGCCCCTTGGAGCGGAGGGCATCGGGTGGAAAAGGATTTTCATTTGACCTCCGAGTTGATCTCTTTGGGTGGAGAAGTTCCTCGATTGTGTTTTGAGGCGGATCGTTCAACGGTTCCTTCTGCCATGCGAGGGGTGAAGGATTTTGTGGTTTTGCATCCGGGGTCGCGTTGGAAAAAAAAAAGGTGGCCCTTGTCGCACTGGCTGGAGTTGGGCCGGTTATTGCTGGAGCGTACCCAAACCTTGGTGGTGAGTTGTGGCCCGGCAGAAGATGAGCGGGAATTGGCCAGAGAGATGGTTTCCGGCTTGGAAGCGGGGCGAGTGGTGAGTTCCGACGGTCAATGGTCATGGGCGGAATTGGCGGGTTGCCTTTGGCGGGCTCGGGCGTATGTGGGGCTGGACACGGCTGCTACACATTTGGCGGCCGCGTGCCAGTGTCCCATTGTGGCGATGTATGCTTATACGGTGGTCGAGCAATGGAAGCCTTGGCGGACTGAGTGTCGGCTGTTTCACCCCCTTCAGTGGATGGAGTCTTGGGAGGAGGTTCTTGAGACTCCGCCCAGCGAAATCATGCGGGCACACGATCCCTGCCGGGTCATGGAGGCAGTTGAGGAGGTGATTCGCCCGGCTTAGGGCATGGATTGATAAATGGCTACTGTTTCTCTTGCAACTTCATCCCAGTTCCTGTGAAACAAAGGCTGGCTCGGCTCGACATTTAACAGTTGCTCGGCAGCGGTTATCCACGTCGCTAAAGATGCGTCCAAGGGAAGAGCTTGCCCGTGATCTCGAGGGATGGCTTCGGCGGCTCCCGTCGCGGTGGAGGTGAGGACGGGAAGGCCCCGGGTAAGGGCCTCGGGGATGACCATGCCGTAGGCCTCGAGGCGGGCGGGGTGGATGAGGAGTCGGATGCGGCTGAAGAAGGTGTCACGATCGACACGGCCCATGACTTCCACTCGATCGGTTTCGTGCAATAAGCCATTGAGATGTTTTTGGGACGGGCCGGCGATGAGGAGTTGAGTGTGCGGGAGGTTTCGGTGAATCTTCAGGGCGAGGGGGAGGCCCTTGCGTTCCCATTCCCAGCCCATGAAGCCTAGGACGGGCTCGAGGGTGCGGTCCACGGGCGGCGCGGACTCGATGCCCGGCGGAACGGGGGAGGCGAGGGTGCCTTTTAAAAAGGGGTGGCGATCGGTGAGTTGTTGGTGCAGCAGTTGGGACACCGGGATGACACATCGCGCAGTGCTGAGGACGCGGCGTTCGAGCCATTGGTTGGCGTGCCAAGTGGGGTCAAGGCGTTTCCACCAGGCGCTATTCTCGCCCATGCCGTGGGGAGTGGAGTGGAAAGTGCAGAGGTCGGCGTGGGTAACCATTTCATGGCTATGAAGGAAGCATGAGTTGGCACGTTGACGAGCCACCCATTTTTCAACTTTACTCGAAAAATGCAGGTGCTTGCGCCAGCGATGTCGCCTCGGGCTAGTGCCGAGGGCTGTTACGGGAACATCAAGGTCTCCGTTGCTGTCATCGACTTCGCAGAGTACCTCCACGGGATGACCGGTCTTGGCGAGAGCGCAGGTGAGTTGCCATGCATATTCCTCCATGCCGCCGACTGGGCCAAAACGGCGTACAATCTGGATGATGCGCCGATTCATGGCGTTCGCTGTTCGAGATGGGCATCAAGGCCGCAGGCNCATTTCACGGTTCGATTTTCCACGACAGCATTGAGCTTTGCTTGGTTTTCNGAAAGTCGGTCACGAGAAAGTTGGCCATGATTAAGGTGATGAATAATGGCACGACCGTAAACCANTTTCCGGTCACGACCGAGATGATACAGGCGAATACCGACGTCGGAATCCTCCAGNCCCCAGCCNTGATAAGATTCATCAAACCCATTGATGGCGANNAAATCTTCACGCCAAATACCCATGTTGCAGCCGATAATGCCACGGATGGCGCGGTCGCGATGAACCCAAGAAAAAGGCCAGCGGATGCCCTTGAACAAACCGCTGGCACGGGCACGAAGCCACATGGACAAGAACCCGGGACCGCCTGTGGCATAATCTGCTACGCTCGTTTCGTTGATGAAACTTCGGCGGCCCTGAACCCAACATCCACTTTCTGCAAGCGCGACGTGGTCCTCAACAAAGCGAGTGTGCGGAACACAGTCGCCATCAAGTAGAAGGATGTAGTTGCCCTCAGCGCAAGCGATGGCTTCGTTTAAAATGACGGTCTTGCGAAATCCTTGATCTTCGTGCCAAACGTGCCGTAGCGGAGGGAGTCGATGACGCCAGTGTTTAATGACTTCAATGGTGTCATTGTCCGAGCCATCGTCAGCAATAAGGACTTCGTGGGGGCGGCGAGTTTGAAGTGCAACGCCGGCCAGAACATGGCCCAGAGGGCCGGCTTTGTTGTAGGTGCTGATGATGAGGGTGGGATCAGGCTTGGCCATGGTCATTCGCCCCGTTGGCGGCCCTTGCGGTTCAACTCAGCAAGCTTAGCGTACTTGTAAAATGTTCCCTCGAGATTGCTCCAGGCAATTATGAAGCCGGGCCAGCCATCTAGGAAACCCAAGCGCAGGAAATACATTTTCAGGAACATGCCTATCCCATGACTCAGGGAGCCCAAAGGGCCAGTGCGGGTTTTATCGCGTGCCAGCTTCTCGGCGCTGAGCGAGGAATATCGATTGGCCTTGTGCAGGACGTCTGAGAGGGTCTCGAATGGTTCCTGTTCGATGGGGCATTGCATTTCCGAAAGGCGGCCGTCGAGGCAGAAACCCTCATGTACCAGATCATTTTCCGGAAAGGTCAGCTTGCCTCGCCGAAAGAGTTGGGGTTGACGAAAATTGGGATACCATCCGCCGTAACGAATGAACCGGCCCATGAAATAGTTGCGGCGCGGAGTGTGGTAGGCGTCGGCGGAATCCGGATCATTGGCGATGGCCAGAATCTCATCGCGGGCCTCAGGGGTGCAGCGTTCATCCGTGTCCAGACTGAAGATCCAATCGTGTTGGGTGTGTGTGATGCCGGCGTTGCGCAGACGGCCGAAGCCATTAAAGTCTTCTTGAACGACCCGGGCGCCATGTTCGGCCGCGATGGCGGCAGTCCGGTCGGTGCTGTGTGAATCAATAACCACAATCTCGTCCGCCCATTGAAGGCTCTCCAGCGCGGCGTCAATTTGCGACTCGGAATTGTAAGCCAGAATGAAGGCGGAAATTTTGGCGCTCATGTTTGTTCGATTACCTTGGGCACGGGGTTGTCTGCGGGAAAATCTGGCACATGAGAGAGGGAGTAAAGGGCAAAGATTAGGAAGGAGTTGTTGGCGTCAAAATAGTACTCAAATTGGCCCGCCACAATAAAAACGACCAGTAAGGGCACGATACATCGGCGTGCACATCCACCGCGCCGCCAGGATTCAATGCCCCAGAACGAGAGCCATGCCAATAGTGCGGCCAAGCCGGGAAGGCCGAGGTTGGCGGCTGTATCTATGAAGGTGTTATGAGCGTGCGACGCTTCGCCATCCGGGTAGGCAATGCCGTATCTTTCCTTGATGGACCGGATATGCTTGGGGAAACCAATCATGCCATGGCCGAGAAGCGGTCGTTCTTGGATACCTTTCAATCCGGCTTTGTACAGGGAAAGACGCTGATCGCCTTCCAGTCCGCGAAAGAAACGCGTTGGAATGTCCTTCGATTTGCCTGTGAGAATCCGGCTGATCCTTTCTTCTCCCAAGATGTTTCCGATCAACAAAATCGATGCGATTATCGTACTGGCAATGCCCATCCAAATTCCAGCCTTGGGCCGGTGAAGGTATAACGCCAAAGGTAACCCGCATAGACATCCCAGCAATGCGCCCCTTGTTTGAGTGAGAATCAAGCCAATGGCACCAAGTCCGATGGCCCATGATAACAGGTTTTGATGAAAACAGGGGTGAGAGCTACCTGTATGAAGGCGCAGCCCAACCAAGGCAACCAAAACCATGGCCATGCCATAGCCAAAACGCATGGTGCCGGTGAAACCGCCCGTTCGATCGCCCTCGGGTGGAGCAAACGTGAGGAGGTCGATGTTGGCCATCGTGGCGACCAGTCCGTAGGTCACGGACGCAATAATGGAGATGAGGAACAAGTTGGCTATCTGGCGGAGTCGGGCTTGCGTCATAACTCTGCTGCGCGCAGCGTGGCGCAGGGCGAACAGGCCCAGTACGGCCATGGCAAAGTATTTGAGTTTGCCGAGGCTGCGGGCTGGGTCTTTGAGTTCATTCCAGTTTGCCAGCGTGGCGATGATTCCGTAAGCGACGAGTCCCAACAATGCCCAACTGCTGGACGGCAGGGCGTTGCAGCCGTGTTTTTGAAATTCCTTAAACGCGATCCATGCGCCGGGAATGAACAGCAGGATGTGGTAGCCTGCGCAGACTCCTGGAGAAACAAAAATGCCAACCGCCAGACAACCGAGTCCCAAGACGGTCATCCAAGGCAACCAATGGCCGTCGAAGGAAGCGGACAGGTTGGCTGCCATGCTTTTCTGTTTGTCCTCCCCCCCGTCCAAGGCCGGACTTATACAGATATTTGAAGGAGAAATTCAATTCCAATCAGGCACGGGGAATGGCAACGAGGTAAAGTTGGACGGGCACCGGTGTTGTGGTGCAGGTCTCAACAAATGCTTTCCTGCCGGGAAGGCTCAGGCCGGGGTTGGGGCGGTGTTTTCGCCAACTGCGTGCGATTTTTGAGACGTGTCGGGCTTGCTCAAAATCCCAAAATTCCATTTCGTACTGTGGTGCCAAGAGATCCAACAGTTCATCAACGGAACTTTGGTAGTTGTTGAGCAGCGCCGGATGAACCTCAATGAAGAGCCTTGGTCGGTCTCGTTCCAAAATTGTCTGGGCCCCGCGCAAAACTTCCAGTTCATAGCCTTCACAATCAATCTTGATGAGTGAGATGGCTTGCTCGCCTAAGGCCTTATCCAGAGTCACTAGGGGAGCCTTGGCCAAACGGTCTTCTGTTTTTGCGGCAAGGGCATCATCATTAAACATGCTGGAGCTGTGTGGTATGTTTAATTTCTGGGATGAAGGGATGATGGCGGCGTTCATGTGCGCGGCCAGTTGGATTGCCCCAGACTGCGCGCCACATGCTTTCCGCCGTGCGTCAACATTCTTAAATTGATTGTGCAGGATATTACGTCGCATCAGGTCGAAGAGAAAAGGAACGGGCTCGAAGGCTACGATGGGTGCAGAGGTGATGGAACGCGCGAGCAGCACGTAAAGCCCCATGTTTGCGCCGACATCGACTATGGTGCCGGACTGCAAATCGTTGCAGAGCCGGCGCAACAACTTAAATTCTGGGACGGTGTTTTCACCGGCGAGAAGGTAGGCGGTGAGTTCCTTGCGCCAAGCCGCAGGATGAACAAGTTCAGCCCCCGCAAAGGGGATTCGCACGAGATCACGGCTTGGGTTTAAGCAGGAAATAAGTGGATGCCATTTCCGGTTTAAGCGAAAAATGGAGTTCAGGATTCGGGCCAACCCAATGCCCCTCAATGGCCGGATGGGAACGTCTTCCAAGGGTTCAAGGGTTTCGCTGGGCTCGCTCATCGCGGGCGCATTAATGCCTTGCTTGTCAACCCCTCGCAATCATGAATTGGGCGTATTTCATCGATTGCATTTCGGAGAACGGGCGGTAGGGTCGGGGAAATCACAGGTGTTGCTTATGAAGAAATTGGTTGCTTTGGTTTGTTTGGCCATCGGGTCGGGCGCGTTATTTGCGAGAGTGGTGGAGGTGGTCCCGGGTTGCTCGGTGAAATTGGGGGCGGTGAATGAGGTGACGATACAGCGGGGCGGCAAGGCGCTTTCGGTGTACCGGGGGGGCGGGGAGACGGTTCTCTTGACGCATCATCGAAGAGATGTGGTGACGGCAGCCTTGGAAGCCAAGGGGGGAATCGTGGCACCGGCTGGGGAGAAGGACTTTTTTGGGGAGACGAAGGCTTATTGGGACGGGCATTGGACGAAACGGTTTCATTACTACACGCAACAATCGACCAAGGTGCTGGTTGAACCATTGAAAGTGGATCGCTGGGTGAAGGATGGAGAGGTGATTTCGTGGCGTGGACTGGAGTTCGAGGTTTTGGCAACGCCTGGATTTACGCGCGGGGCGGTGTCCTATTTGATGAATGTGGGTAAGCGGCGGGTGGCGTTTACGGGAGACTTGATTTATGGGGATGGAAAATTGTTCGATTTGTATAGTTTTCAGGATGCAATCCCGGAAGCCAAGGTTGGAGGATATCACGGGTATGGCGCGCGGTTGGCGGATTTGGTGGAGAGTTTGCGCAAGGTGAGAGCGGCGAAGCCGGATGTGTTGGTGCCGGCGCGCGGGCCGGTAGTGCGGAATCCCGCGGCGGCGATTGACAAGCTCGTTGCGCGCGTGCAGGCGCTTTACAAAAATTACCTCTCGACGAATGCGTTGCATTGGTATTTTAAGGAGGAGCGGATGAAGATTTGTGGAGAGCGGGTGCTGGGTAAGGGAGCAAAGATTGACCTGATGCCGTATTGTCTGCACGTGGAGAAGCCGGACTGGATTCTGCAGTTCTCAACAAGCCGGATCATCGTGGCGGACAATGGGCATGGTTTCCTGCTGGATTGCGGGGGGCAGCGGCAGCTCGATTTCGTGAAAGATGTGGTGAAAAAGGGGCTGGTGAAAAAGATTGATGGGATTTTTGTCACACACACCCATGACGACCATTCGCAGATGGTGAAGGCGGCGGCGGAGTTCTTCAAGTGCCCTGTGTACGCGACGGAGGAGTACGAGGATATTCTCGAGCAACCGGGGAACTACCTGATGCCGGGGCTCACGGAGAATGCCATCAGAGACGTGAAGGGGATGAAGGATGGGGCGCGGATGAAATGGAACGAGTATGAATTTACGTTTCGATTTTATCCGGGGCAGATGTTTTATCATGGAGGGCTGCTGGCGAAGCGACCGGGCGAGAAGCCGGTATTTTTCATTGGGGATTCTTTTGCACCCTCGGGTATTGATGACTATTGTCTGTTGAACCGCAATTTGGTGCATGCGGATACGGGGTATCCGCGCTGCTTCAAAATCCTCCGGGAGATGAAGGAGGACTATTGGCTGATCAATGAGCACGTCCCGTTTGTGTTTAAATTTTCGGATGGGGAACTGGATTACCTGGAAAAGCAATATGCGGCACGGACGGAAATTTTGCGGGAGTTGTTTCCGTGGGATGATCCCAACTATGGGATCGATGAGCGGTGGTCGACATTCTATCCCTACGGCTCGACGGCCAAGCCAGGAGCATTGCGGGAATTGGAGGTTCGGATATCCAACCATTCACCGGGGCGGCGGGTGTTCAAGGTCACGCCGCGCGGCTGGCGGGGCGTGGAAATTTTGTCCAAGCCAACGACCATCGAACTCGACTCCAGACAGAATGGGGCGGTGAAAGTGCTCGTGCGTGTGCCCCGAACAGTGGGGACGTATGTGGTGACGGCTGATGTAGACTCGGAAGGCATGCAAATGCGTGATTGGCAGGAGGCCTTGATCCACGTGGAATAAGCGAATGTCAGCCTCAAGCGACGCTTGGCAACGGGCGGGCGAATGGGGCAGACTGCGGGTGTGGCTGGTTTCTTGAGGTATTTGACCCTGTTGAACGCGGGGGTTTGGCTGGGGGCGGCGGTGTTCATGTTCGTGGTGGCATTGACAATTTTTACGGCGCCGGAAATGAACGCCGTGGTGGCTGCCGGGGAAGGGGAGTACCAAAACTATTTGAAAGGGCTGGCGGGCCAGCTTTTCTTCCAGCGATTTTACCTACTGCAGTTTGTGTGTGCGGGAGTGGCATCCCTGTTGTTGTTTTTGGAGTGGAAGCTGGGGAAACAGGAATTTCCCAAGTGGCGCTTTGGACTGCTCGTGCTGTTGTCGGTGCTGGTCCTGGCCGGGGGGTTGTGGCTGCGGCCGAAGCTGGAGAATTTGTTCCAACAAAAGTACGCGGCGCATTCAGCAGTGGGGGTGACCATGGATGCGGGCAAGGCTGCGGCTGAGCACGACAAGTGGCATCGCGTCTCGGAGGGAGGCTACGGGGGCGCGGTACTTCTACTGTTGGCATATTTCGCGGTGAACTGTCGCCAGCCGGGCAAGCCGCGCGCTGTCCGCAAGCCCAAGGCAAAGATGGAATTTAGGCTGTGGCCTTTTCGATGAACGGAAGGGGAACCGCGGGGGCGTCGTTCCACAGGGCATCGAGGTCGTACTCAGTGCGCTGGTCGCGATGGAGGACGTGGACAACGACGTCGTAGAAATCCAACACCACCCATTTGCCGCTGCGCGCGCCCTCGGGATTCCGGGTGGTGGTGAGGTGCAGTTCCTTGGTGCGGCGGGCGATCTCGTTCCAGATAGCGCGGACGTGGGGCTCGTTGTTGCCGGTGGCGAGGACAAAGTAGTCCGTGACGCCAGAGATGCCGCGGACATCGAGCACGCGAACATCTTCGGCCTTCACCTTGTCGGCCAACTCAGCGCAGAGAATAGCCAGTTGTAGGGGTGCAGTTTCGGGGGTTTTATTCGGCATAAAGATTTAAATTCTTGATAGCGGCGGCAACCGCCGAGGGAACAAGATGTTGGAAATCCCGGCCTGCACGGATGCGGGCCCGTATGTCTGAGCCAGAAACCTCCACGGGTGTCCCCCTCAGCCAAATGCCTCGGAAGGGGGCGGGAAACTCAACCGGCGTTTCGCCCGGGCGTGGCACTGCGGCAAATCGCGCCAATCTAGCCAAGGCCTCCGCATCCCGCCACTCGGGAAGCGTGGGGACATGATCCGCGCCGATGAGACAGGTCAAAGCATCTTCCGGATGGCGCGCATGGAAATCCCGTACCGTGTCGATGGTGTAGGATGCCCCGCCGCGCCGGAGTTCCTGTTCATCAATGGCGCAGCCTGTTCGGCCGTCAAAAGCCAGCCGAAGAAGATCGACGCGCGCGCCATTACCGGTCGGCCGGTCTTCGGGCTTGAAGGGAGACTGGGCGACCGGGACGAGGAAAAGTCGGTCCAGCTGCAGTTCCGCCAGCGCGGCGTCAGCGAGCATCAAATGACCGTTGTGAACGGGATCAAAAGTGCCGCCGAAAATGCCGATACGTACCATTCGTAGGTGCCAAGTTCAATAAACAGCCATCAGGGTAAGCCATCAACTCTCGGCTCTCAACCCTTCCGTCTGGTCCAGCGCATTTTCCTCCAGCACGCCTTTGGCCTTGGGGAAGAGTTTAATGGCTTCAACAATCATCCAGATTTCCAAGGCGATGGTGGCGAGGCCGATGCCGCCGAGGAGGTAATCGACTTGGCCAGCTTTGAGCCAGCCGGGGGCGATGAAGAGTTGGTGCAGCATGGCCCACATGGGCATGATGAGCATGAAGACCATCGGGATGGCGAGGAACCAGATGGCACGGCCGCGGCGCCACAAATAAAAAGTGATGACGAGGAAGGAGAGGCCGGCAAGGAGTTGGTTGGTCGCGCCGAAAAGAGGCCAGAGGGTGAGGCCGCCTTTGCCGGCGTTGGCGAGGGACCACTCGGCGCCGCCTTGCGGGATGGCGGCCATGGCGGCGGCGATGGCGACGGCGAAAATGGTGGCGCCGTGCTTGTTTTGTAAAAGGGCGAAGGGGGCGGCGGGCGGCGGGCCATCCGCGCCGGCCTTGCCGCCGAGGGTGGCGGCGAGTTCCTGGACGACGTAGCGCTGGAGTCGGCAGGCGGTGTCGAGCGTGGTGCCGGCAAAGGAGGCGACGAGCACGCCCATGAGCGCAATGGCAACGGCGGCGCTGAGGCCGAGGGACTGGAGAAAGTTGGCGGAGCCTTGTACGAACGCGCCGACCTTGGCGCCCAATGAACCAGCGGCGGACCATGAGGTGTATTGCGCGTTCCAGGCGGCAGTGCCGGTGAGGAGTTCGCCGCCTTTCATCAGGCCGAGTCCCAAGCCCGCGCCGCAGGCGAGGATGACCAGTGTGGCCAGGAAGCCCTCGGTGAGCATGCTGCCGTAGCCGACGAAGCGGGCATCCGGCTCGTTCTTCAACTGCTTGCTGCTGGTACCGCTTGAGACAAGGCAATGAAAGCCACTGACCGCGCCGCAGGCAATGGTGATAAAGAGGAACGGGAATATCATTGGCGCGCCTTCGGGATGCCATTGGAATGCAGGGGCAACGAACTGTAGTTCCTGTGTCGCGCCACCGGGTGGCGTGTATCCCACGAACGCGGCCGCGAACAGGCCAAGAACGATAAGAGCAAGGGCGGAGATGAGTTGGAGAGAGTTGATGTAGTCGCGTGGTTGCAGAAGGGTCCACACGGGGAGTACGGAGGCGATGTAGGAGTAAACCAGCAACACGACCACCCACATCCAGATGGACATTCCATCACCGGGCTGCGGTGTGCCCCCCAAGGCATGATTAATCGAGTGTAGTGGTCCCCAGTCACCAAATACGACTGTGAGATACATGACCCCAAGGGCAATGAGGGATGGTAAGAAAAGGCCAACGCCTTTTCGGTGTAGTAGCATGCCGATGGCAATGGCAATGGGGATTTGCACGAGACACGGAAAGATTGCCGAGGGATAGAGGTCGAACACCGCGGCGATGACGAGGCCGAAGATGGCGAGCACGACGGTGAGGGCCATGAAGAGGGTGAAGAGGAACAGCAGGCGCACGCGCTTGTTTAAAACGCGGCCGGNGATGTCNCCGACGGTNTGGCCGTTGTTGCGCAGGCTGACGACNAGCGCNCCGAAGTCGTGCACCGCGCCGATGAAGATGGAGCCGAGCACGACCCACANNAGCGCGGGCACCCAGCCCCACATGATGGCGATGGCNGGCCCGACGATGGGGCCGGTGCCGGCGATGGAGGTGAAGTGATGGCCGAAGACGACAGACTTGCTGGTGGGCACGTAGTCGACGCCGTCGTTGAGGCGTTCGCTGGGGCAGATGGCCTTGGCAGAGAGACGGAAGATTTTACTGCCGAGCCAACGGCCGTAGGTGTGGTAGGCGACAAGAAAGCCAATGCCGGAGAGCAGGGCGATGAGCAGCGTTTCCATCTTGGGCTAACCAGGCGTGGCTTTGGCCGCGCGGGAAGTAATTTACAGGAGGCGACAGGGGTTGTCCACAACCGTCCACGGGTTGTTGTTCATGAAAAAAAACCTTTGTGAATTGCTGACAATGATGTTAGCAAGTTCGTTTTGCCAAGAATCGGCACCGTGCTAAAACCAAGGTGCCGCCTGCGGAGGCTGGTGACATTTTACGGTTTAATTTGTCATTACTGCAGCGGGCGGTGCGAGAAAAGGAACAGTTCATGTCGCGACATCGCAGCCTGAAATCCGGAAGCGAGCTCGGCGGGAAGCGCAATGTGCTTCGCCGTTACGAGCGGGTGGCCATCCTCAAGGAGCGCCGCCAGTGGAAGGAAGGCGACCGTGTGACTGGTCTGCGTAAGACCAAGCACGTGGAATAACGCGCGTCGCGCAAGGCGGGCTTTTGCCCGAGGAACTGTTCCCCGGTTGGTGAACGGGCCGGTGGTTCATGTCCACGATTCGCCTGCAAAAACTTCTGTCGGAGGCCGGGGTGGCTTCACGACGGGCGGGCGAGGCGCTTATCCGCGCTGGCAAGGTGGAGGTGAATGGCCACGTTATTACCGCGCTGGGCACGAAAGTTGACCCTGCGCGGGACATGGTGGCCGTCGACGGGGTTCCCATCCAACCAAGGCGCAAGCTGTATCTCGCGGTCCACAAGCCGCGCGGGCATGTGTGTTCGCGTCGCGATGAAAAGGGCCGGCCGCTTTTAGGCGACCTGATGCCCAAGGAGTGGGCCCACTGCTACCCGGTGGGCCGCTTGGATCGCGAGAGTGAAGGGTTGATCTTTGTCACCAATGACGGCGAGTTCGCGCTGCGCGTTGCGCATCCGCGGAACGAGGTGCCCAAGGAATACGTGGCCGAGGTAACGGGTCGCGTGGACCGGCGGCGGTTGGGCCGTTTGCAGACCGGCGTGGAGGACCACGGCGAACTGCTGCAGGCCCGTGCTGTGCGGGTGTTGGACACAAACAACACTCGCAGCCAAGTGGCGGTTGAGTTGGCGGAGGGCCGGAACCGCGAGGTGCGGCGGATGTTCGCCGTTCTGGGGCTAGAGGTGACGCGCTTGGTGCGCGTGCGCATCGGGCCCATCCAGCTGGGCGAGTTGCCGGCAGGCAAGTGGCGCATGTTGACGGACATAGAAGTAAAAACATTATTGGCAAAAAAATGAAAATGAAACGAATCCTCCCGATGATTGCCGCGGCGGCAACGACGGCGGTCTGGGCGCAACAGCAGCCACCCGCCACGCCCGGTGCAACCCCCACCCAACCTTCGCCGCCGCCAGCGGCATTGCCACCCGGCGTGATCGCCGTGCCTCCTGCCGGTGCCCCCGCAGCCCAGCCAGCGGCCTTGCCTCCGGGTGCGGTTGCTTCCCAGCCGCAAGCTGAAGCACCGCCCGTCGGCACGAAATGGGTCGGCCAGATCGCCGGTGACAAGGTGAATGCCCGCGGACGGGCCACCGTCTTCAGCCATCGCGTGTTTCCATTTGAGCGCGGCGAACAGGTCTTCGTGCTCGAGGAAATCAACCAAGCCAAGACCCGCGCTGGTGATGTTAAGAAATGGGTTCGAGTGCAGGTGCCCGGCAACGTTGTTCTGTGGGTACACTCAAGTTACATCGACCAGAAGACCCTGTCCGTTACCGCCTCCTCATTGCGCGTGCGCAGTGGTAGTGGCGAAAAATACCCCATACTCGGCGAACTACCGCGCGGAGCCCGTGTGCTTCTGCCGCAGCCGGCCGTCAAGAACAAGGGGCCGTGGATGGCCATTATCGCGCCCGCCAATACCTCGGTTTACGTTGCTGCACAATTCGTCGCCAAGGCCAGCAATCTGGCGGTTACCTCGCCGCGCCCCACGCCGCAGCCCAGCCCCGGCATCGTCAACAAGGTGATTCCCGGTGGTCAGCCCGGCACTAACAACAAGATCGTCGGGACTACGCCTAAGCCTGGTGTAACACCGCCTGCCAGCGTGACTCCGCCAGTCAACAAGACTCCATCCGGTGACATCATTATCACCGTGCCGAAGTCAGCCTTTGATCCGAACCAGAAAAACGGAGGCACTACAGAGTCATTTCCTGCGCCGCCGTTGCCCGTAAAAAAGAGCATTCCGGCTACGCCGAAAAACTCTGGCCTCAATCCACGGCAACCCGGCACCACCATCCCCGGCACCAAGGACAAGGTGGTGACCTCACCTCCCAAGCCGAAGGAAACCAAGAAACCCGCCGAGCAACCCCAGGTCGAAACCGTCGAGCCACCGGCACCCATCAAACCGGCCAAGCCCACCGCACAGCCCGGAACTCCGGAAAAGGTGGCTCCACCTGTGCCCGTCAAACCCGCCACGCCGGCCAAGCCCCAGGACGGCAAGAAGCCTGGCGAAACCGGCACAAAACCCGATCCTGCCAAGCCCGCCACACCAGCCAAGCCGGTTGAGGACGACGGCATCAAGAACAAGGTAAAGCCTGCCGCCAAACCAAAGGAGGAAGCCAAGCCCAAGGAGAAACCGCCGTTGCGCATTGTCACGCGAGAAGGCGTGGTTCACCGCACGCTCAACCATCAAGCACCCTCCCACTATGTACTGGAGCACATCGAGAGCGGTAAGGTTATTAACTTCCTGATGCTCGACAACAAGAAGCTGCCGCTCAAGCTGCTGCTCGGCCGCACCATTCTTGTTAGTGGCGAGGAAGCAATCGACCCGCGCTGGCTGCACACGCCGGTGTTGAAGATCAAGACACTCAAGACCATCGACGACACCACGGGTCAGCCCTGACGTGCCCGCCGCGGACGTGGAAAACCTCATCGACGGCCGAGCGATCGCCGGCCAGATTCACGAGGAGACTCGACAAGCCGTTGCCCGGTTGCTGGAACAAGGCCAGCAACCGGGCTTGGCTTTTGTGCGTGTGGGTGAGGACCCCGCCAGCCGTGTGTACGTGGGCATGAAGGAAAAGGCCTGCCTCAAGCTTGGCATTCGCTCGCAAACCGATGTGCTTCCCGAGGACACTACCCAGAAAGATCTATTAAAACACGTTGCCGATCTCAATGCCGATGCCACCGTCCATGGCATCCTCGTCCAAGCCCCTTTGCCTTCCCACATCGACAGCGCAGCTGTTTTTAACACAATTTCCTCCCGCAAGGATGTCGATGGTTTTCACCCCATCAACATGGGCAAGCTGCTGTTGGGCGACACTGATGGTTTTGTGCCCTGCACCCCCGCCGGTGTACAGGAACTGTTGTTGCGAACGGATACCACCATTGAGGGAGCGCACGTCGTTGTGCTTGGGCGCGGCAACATTGTTGGAAAACCCCTAGCCGCGCTGCTGTTTCAAAAGGCCACTGGTGCCAACGCCACTGTCACACTGTGCCACTCTCGTACCAGTAACATCGGAGAACACTGTCGGCGCGCCGATATTCTCGTGGCCGCCATGGGCGTGCCCGAATTCGTGAAGGCCGACATGGTCAAGCCTAGTGCCGTGGTTATTGACGTTGGCGTTAACCGAATCGACGACCCTGCTGCCAAGAACGGCACCCGGCTGGTGGGCGATGTCGACTTTGCTGCCGTCCAGCCTGTTGCTGGTCGCATCACCCCCAACCCCGGCGGCGTCGGTCCGATGACTATCGCGCTGCTGCTGCGCAACACCGTTCGCGCCGCCGCCAAGGCGACCGGAAAGGAAAACTAAACATGAAAGCCAACCGCATTCTCCCTGACCTCCAGTGCTCGCTGATGTGTGAGCAAGTGCGCCAGGAAGCCAACGGAAACTTTTTTCTCATCGGCATCATCAGTCACATCGCCGTGCCCGAGCCGCCGGTTGGTGTGGCGGTGCTCTGTGTTTTTAACCGCTGGACTGCCGGCCTAGGCCAGTTCAAGGAACAAGTTAAACTCATGGCGCCAGACGGCGAGACCATGGTCTCTGAGGTGACCGGCAAGTTTGAGCTGAAGCACGCAGATATGAACCACACCAGCGTGTCTGTTTTCCGTCAAATTGAGTTGAAGACTGCCGGAACCTACCACATGGAGGTGATGGTGGATGACGTGCTTAAGCTGCGCTATCCTGTGCCAGTGGTGGTGCCTCAGAAGCCCCCAGCGGAGGAACCGGAAAAGAACTGATAGCCATGGCCAAGGCGGAAGACAGCCGTGAACCCAGCGACCACGTACCAATGCCATTCACATTTCGTGGCGTGGCGTTGCTGGCGCGTGGACCGGGCTGGCGGTTGGCAGTGGCACTGGTGGTTGCAGCGGTGTTCGTGGCGTTGTGTTGCGTCTGGTTTTTGAGTCGCCACTGGGCACCGGCGGTGGACGAGGCCATTGCCAGTTTGCCCGCCAGCAAGGGTGCAATTCGTGACGGTCGCCTGCATTGGGAGGATACAGATTGGCGTCAACTAACCCGTCCGGGCGGCAGCGCCAAGCCACATTTCATAGTCGATCCCGAGAACCGTAAAGAGGATGGCAGCGGACCGGATGTACAGTTGGAACTGCGCAAAGATCACTGGGTGCTGTCGTCTGTGATGGGCTACTGGCGGCTGAAGTACCCTGACTGGCTGAAGGTGGACTTACATCAGCAGCGGTTATCGCCATGGTGGGGNGCTCGGCGGCCCTTCCTGCTGCTGGGAGNCGGTGTGGCCGTGGTGCTATGGCTGGCTTTCGCTTGGCCGTTGNCGGCACTGGCGGGGGCATGGCCGGTGCGGACGGTGGCCTATTTCGCTGACCGAGAGGGCAGCCTCGGCACGTACTGGCGTCTGGCGCTGGCGGCGATGATTCCCGCCGCCGTNCTGTTTGCGTTGGGAGTGGTCTGCTACGGCCTCGGGTTGCTGCCGCTGCTGGGTCTGGTGGTTGTGTTTGCACTGCATCTTGTGGTGGCTTGGGTGTTTATGTTTTTTGCTCCATTTTATCTTTCCAGGATCGAGGGGGCACCGCGCAAGGGCAATCCCTTCAAGGACAAGGGGGAGGGCGAGGCGGAAGGGGAAACCGGCAACCCATTTGGCGAGGGAGCCAAGGCCAAGGCCGTGCGCACGCCGGTCGATGGCGATGGATGAACGTTTGCCACAGCGTGGAATTTCGGTTAGCGTTTCGAGGTGATGAGGAGGGCCTCCAGCCAATGGATTCCAGTGCTACTGTCAATAGTNGCATTGGCAGGCTGTGGGCGNCCGGGCAGTACCCACGCGGGTGACGAGAAAAAGGAGCCATGGTATCTGAAGGGGCAGGAGCACCGTCGGCAGTTGAACTACGACGCTGCACTGGATGCATTTCATAAGGCGTTGGAGGTCAATCCACGTTCCTCCGCCGCGCATCAAGAGTTGGGTATCCTCTACGAACAGCACAAATCCGACCCCGCCTCGGCGATTTTCCACTACAATCGCTTTCTCGCATTGAACCCGGAATCTCCGGCCGCGGATAAGATTCGCGATCGCATTAGCCTTTGCCAGGTGGATCTCGTGGAGGAAATCAAGAAATCTGGGGCGGTGGAGACACGCAAGCGCGAGGTGCAACAATTGCGCGATCAACTTACGGGTGTGACAGGCGAGAAGGAAAAGCTGCTGCACGAGAACAAAGTGTTGCGGCAGCGCCTCAAGGAGTACAACCCCGCACTTGCAAACACCACACCGCCGCAACCGCCCCAGCCGGTGTCCACCCAACAAAGCCAGCCCCAACCCGCTCCGTCGACTTCCGCGTCACCGCGCAAGCATAAGGTCAAGTCCGGCGAGACCGTTACCGGTATTGCCCGGCAATATCGTTTGGACGCCGGCGAAATCTTGGCCGCCAATCGTGGTCTTAATCCACGCAGGATGCGTGTGGGGTACATCCTGAATATCCCGTCACGTCGGCCCTAAGCCGCTCCTGCCCCATGTTGCAACGCGTTCTGTTTGTCGCCATCACCCTTTTCTGGTTGGTGATGAATTACCTGCTGTGGCAGGCCGAGCATTTCGGCGCACGCGTGCCTGTGCCTACCGTCGCCCGCGTGATCCTTAATCCCGAAGAAGATATTAATAATTACGATATTTATCTCATTGGCGAGATGGAGAATCCCATTGGGTCATTTACGTTCACGGCGAGATCGCTGGATTCAAAAGGTGTGCCACTGATGGCCGACAACGTGCAACGCAGGGTGGCCGGCTATTCCATTGAGATCGACGGCACACCGCCAGAAACCTCCGGGTCTGTGCGTCTGGGTGGACAAGAGGTGCGGGTGAACCTCGATATCCAGTTCGACCGTCGGCGCAATTGGAAGTATTTCCTGCTTACGCTCGGCCCGGAATATTCGGTCGGCACCAAGCCTCCGTGGAATGTCACAATTGTTGGCGACACCACCAACAACGTGGTGCAGTTTGGCATGATGCGCCAAGGGGAGTCTGTGGATGAGCCGCTGGACAAGACTTTTGCCGACCTAGATCGCTGGCAGTCGTTGATGGAGGTGGCCGCTTGGATGGTGGACAACACCCTCGGTCGCGACAACGACGTCTACAGTCGGCTAGCAAGCGCCGTGCAACTGCTCACCGTGCCCGCGAAATTGGCTGGTGCGGACCAAGGCCAGGCACCACGTGGCCTCGGGCGTTTTGAACTCGACTGGGAGGCGCGCTACGGCACGTTGCCCGACTACACCCCACAGCGTCGCGTTTATAGACTTGAGGCACCGCTGCACGAGATGCTGGGCAACCAGCCGGTGGTGGTATATGTCGACCGCGGCGGGGATATCCTTCGTGCACGGATTCCGTTCGCAAACATTGAAATCCGCAACCGGCGGTTTTATCCTCTGCCAACCGGCAACTGATGATCGAACTTGAAAAACTGGTGAAACGCTTTGGCGACCTGGTGGCCGTGAACGAGATCGACCTCTCCGTGGCCAAAGGCGAGTTCTTTGCTGTGCTCGGCCCCAATGCCGCGGGCAAGACCACTACCATCAAGATGCTCGTCGGCCTTATCAAGCCTACCAGCGGTTTCGCACGCGTCGGTGGTTGGGATGTGGAGAAAGACCCTATCGAGGTGCGCCGACGCCTTGCCTATGTGCCAGATTTCCCCTTCCTTTACGACAAACTCACTCCGGTGGAATTCTTCCGCTTTACCGGCCAGTTGTTTCTCATGGACGACAACGCCATCGAGGATAGCACGCGCGACCTCATTCCCCGCTTTGCACTTGAGCCCTATCTGAATCTGCCCATTGAAAGCCTCTCTCACGGCACCAAGCAACGCATTGCCATCGTATCCGCGTTGATGCATGCGCCGGAACTCTTCGTGCTGGATGAGCCGATGGTCGGGCTGGATCCGCATCACCAGTGGATCTTGAAGGAGGTGTTAAAGGAACGCACCCGCGAGGGCATGACTGTTTTTCTCTCGACCCACCAACTGAGCGTGGCCGAAGAAATGGCGGATCGCATCGGCATTATTCACAACGGCCGACTTGCAGCCGTGGGAACTGCCGAGGAACTGCGCGACCAAAGCGGTTCCGGCGGCGCACTGGAGGAAACCTTTCTGATCCTCACTCGCGAGGAATCCAGTGTCACGATTGAGCGCGAACGCCTACAGGGCCAGCAGTCTGGCCATGACGACTTTGAGCTAGTGAACGACGCCGACGAATGAACGGCGCCACGCCCTCCCCACTGCTGCTACTGCTGCGCGTGAATCTGGTTCAGGCCTTTCGCAAGCTGCGCGCTGCCGGTTCCCGCTCAAGGTTCCTTACCTGCATGATTGGCCTCTTCATCCTCAGTTATCCAATCATCGCCTCGGGCCTCTTCCACCTCGGCCTTCGCCGTCTCTCCGCCACGCCCGGTATCGGCGAGGTGCTTATCAAGGAGCTCGTCTTCCTGCTGTTTGCTTTCCTGTTTTTCCTGCTTCTCTTCTCCAACGTTGTTGTTGGCTTTTCCAACCTCTTTCGCAACCGCGAGGCGCAGCATCTGCTGACCTTGCCTCTCTCCTCCGATTCCATTTTCCGCTGGAAATTCATCGAGTCCACAATCATTGCCTCATGGGCCTTCCTATTGCTCGTCGCACCCCTGCTCGTGGCCTACGGCATCCACCAGCCAAGGGCTTCATGGCATTTCTATCTGCTCACTCCAGTGCTTATTAGCCTATTCATTCTGCTGCCAGCTATCATCGGCTGCTGGCTGGCCATTGTCATGGCGCGCCACCTTGACCGCCGCCGACTGATCATCCTCGCATTCCCGTCATTCATTACCGTCGTTCTTGGCATCTACATCTATATGCAGCCTGAGGTCGTCGCTGATGAGTCTCTCATTACCTACGCAAGTGAGGAACGCTCGCGCCTGCTCGGAAAGGCACAATTCGCACAGTGGCCTTTCATGCCCAGTTACTGGCTTTCCAAGTCTGTTGTGGAATGGAAGGACGGCGTTTTCAGTCTATCCGTGTTTTACATGATGGTGATGCTGAGTAACGTGCTTTTCTTTGGCTGCCTCGCCTTCACACGGTCTGGTCGGTTTTTCTATTCCGCCATGTCCACCACTCTCAGCCGAGGCAACTATCTCTCTGACTGGCGTGGCCATTTGCGCTACGCAGGCATTGCCTGCACCGTACTGTTGACCCTGAGCTTTTTCCTTCCTTACCTCTCCACCACTGGCGCACTACAGCACGCCAATGCACAAATGCACATCCTGCGACTCGACGCTGATAATCACGATGATGAAGCATTTTGGCCCGCTAGTGCCACCAACCTCCAGTCGCCTGACTCAGGCGAGTTGCGTAAACGCCTAGATTCCATTTTGGATGATCTAGGGGGGCAACTCGGCCACTCGCGTTTGGGTAGTCTGTCCGTCACCTCTGGTCAGCTTGATGAAGCCCGGCCCGATTTCCTTGCTATGCCTAAACTTGTTGCCGAGCAACGTGGCTCTGTGGATATGGAATCCCTCGAGGCCGAGTTCAGCCTACGCCTCAATCAGCATTTTCGCCAGCACCTCTCCGGCCTCGACCTTGCGCTTGGATACAACCCGAAGCAAAACCCCAACGCCCTTGCTAACGCCCCACCGCTCGGCATCGGTGCGCTACTCTTCGCCGTGCCGCTGCTTGGTGCCATCGCGGGCTTTGCCAAGAAGCCTGTGCTCTTCGGTGTTGCCGGTATCTTGCCATTTGCCCTGCTCGCGGTTGTCACCCTGCCCGCCGGCTTTCCGCCTCTGCAGTACATCGGAATCGGCGGTTGGCTTGCCTTCATCTCCTGCCTTGGACTGCTCGCCGCCGCACTGGGCTGGTGGGATCGCATTGAGCCCACAGAGAATACTAACTCCATCAGCATGCTTGAACGCATCATCCGGTGTATCCCCGGGATTGCGCCCGATACACGCGCGCTGCTGTTAAAGGACACTCGTGTCTTTTGGCGGGACACCGCCCAGTGGAGCCAGTCGCTCATTCTCTTCGGGATTCTCGGGGTGTACATCATGAACATCCGCTACTTCACCCAGCAATTCACCAGCACCTACTGGCTCTACGTCGTATCCTATATGAACCTTGCTGCCTGTGCTCTTAACCTTGCCACACTCACCACGCGCTTTGTCTATCCGCAGTTCTCACTCGAGGGCAAACGACTGTGGATTGTTGGCCTTGCCCCCATGGGGCTCGCCCGTGTTGTGCGTATCAAGCTAGTGCTTGCTATCGTGATTTCTCTGCTCATATCCCTGCCGTTGGTCTGGCTTTCTTGCCACATGCTTGGGCTGCGTCTGGAGGAAACATTGTACTTCACGCTCGGCATCATCTGCATGGCCGTCACCCTTAACTGTCTGGCCATCGGTATGGGCGTGCTTTATCCCAACCTCAAGGTCGACAATCCCAGTAAGATTGTTTCAGGCTTTGGCGGCACATTTTGTTTGGTCGTCAGCTTCGTTTACATTGGCGGCTCCGTGATGTTCCTTGGCCAAGCCTCACCCTGGGGCTCGCCTTGGCACCTTTTCGGCAAACCCTCGGTCGGTGCCATGGCCCTCGCCGGAACTTCGTTCCTCGCTCTATCTTTCGTCCTCGGCGCCATGCCAGTCATCCTCGCGCGCGACAAGCTCAATAAATTCGAGCAATAGCACACTGATAGACAATATAACCCAATATAGAGTGTGTATATGTTACAATGCACACAATATATTGCTTTACAATTCAGTTGGACTGGCCGTATTTTTCCCCCGATGTCTGCGTTCGACGGGGCAGATTTACTGGAGGAGGATTTTCCGGCAGCCGAGAAGACAACGGCCAAAGCGCGTTCCAGAGACCGCGAGGAACTTGAGTCGCAATCGGTGGGTTTGGAGAAGCGCATCACTGACCTCAATCGTGAGCTTGAGGAAGTGGAACGTGAGCGCGCTACTGTTGAGGAATCGCGCCGGCGCTTCACTGAATTTGAGACCGGCCGGGATGAGATGCTGCACGACCTCACCCGCGGCCTTGGCCTGCTGGAGGAGGCCGAGCACGACGCTCGCCGAGATGCCGAGCAAATGGCCAAGACCATCGTCGAGATGCGTGATGCGTTGTCGAAAGTTGGGTCATTGGAAGACATCGACACCAATCAGGCCGACTGGAAAGTGCAGCTCACCCGCAGCCTTACCACCATCGAGAATGCCCGGATGGAAATGAACTCCGCGCGTTTGAAGTGGAGCCTGCTAACCGACTCGCCTGAGGAAAGCATTCCCGCGGAGGCCCAGCCCGCTGTTGCCGGGCTGCGACAACCGCAGGGTTTTGGTCAGTTGTGCCTCTGGGGATTGGCGCTCACTTGGCCTCTGCTGCTGCTGGGGCTTGCTGTCTTTTTACATCACATCCTCTCCGGCTGATCCATGACTTGGTTGCAGGCAAAAACTAACCCCGCGACTCAGCGCGCCAACGAACTGGATGAGCGCATCGGCAACCTGCGTTCGCAGATTGACCGGCTGAACAACGCGCGGGAACGCAATGACCCTGACCGTATTCGCACCATCCTAGATGAGGAAAAGCAGCAGGAGTTCGACTGCGACACCGTTGCTGCGGACCTTGAACTGGACACTCCTGCGCATTACAACGAAATGGGCGTTCGAAAGTTCAACCTCGAGCACGCTTGTGCGCGACTTAAAAACTGGCTCGTCGGTGCGCCCGCTACCAACGAGAAGTTCAATAACCTTTTCCCTGCCGCCAACCACGATCACTTGCCTCCCTTGCGACGCGAGACGCGCATCGCCCGCAACCGATTCATCCTTGCCGCCATCATCCTGCTCGCTGTTATTTGGACCGTTGCAACTTTGCTCATTCCCAAGCTGTAACTCGTACACGGATCATTCCCGGCCCAACTTGCGTTTATGGAACGCATCCCGACCCCGCATGGCACCTTCCTCGCGCACTTCACTGTCGCCGGGCTTGCTCGGTTGCAGTTTCCCGGAGACCTTCCCGAGACCATNNNTGGCAGCATTGCNCCCAAGTCCGCTTTACTGAAAACCACCTTGGCTGCACTCTCGGCAGCATTGAAGGGTAAGGCNCCGGCNTCATTGCCTCCTTTCGNCCTTTCCNCTGGCACATGCATGCAGCAGCAACTCTGGCGCGCCCTANTGCTCATTCCCGCCGGTCGAACGAGGACCTACGGTGAATTGGCCAAGTCGCTTGGTCGGCCCCGCGCCGCGCGCGCCATTGGTCAGGCTTGCGGTGCCAACCCAATCCCTGTCCTTATTCCCTGCCATCGCGTTCTTGCTGCCAATGGTGCCATCGGCGGCTTNAGTGCCCCCATGGAGTGGAAAGTGAACCTGCTGAATTGGGAATCNCGGCAAGCCGCAAACAAATAGGAAATCCCCNTGAGCCTTGCGATTATTCCGATCTAATAATTGTTTAAANCTCCAATTAACTCCCGCAGTCGCGCATAACTCTTGCGGTCNAATCCAAGCTCTACGCGCGGCAAATCCACCACGTCATCGTCCTCCCGTTCATCTTCCGTCGCCTCGACTGCCCGTATCGGCTCGCCCTCGATGATGTCCGCGAAATCCTCATTCAATGCCTCCAATGCTGTCTCACTGGGAGCTGTTTTCATCCGGATCACCAACTTGCCGCGCACGAAACGGAAGCTGTGGTAGTTGCGGTAAAAACGCGTCACCATGCGCATCGCCTCGGCCGGGTCGTCGGTCACCTTCCAAAGGTTCATGTCCTCTGGGCAAATTAACTCATTGCGCAGCAAGTGCTCTTTCACTTGCTTTTCCCAAGTCTTCCAGTACGTACCGCCAGGCTTGTCGATCAGCACCAGCGGCATCAACTGACTTTTACCCGTCTGCATTAGCGTCAGTGTCTCAAAAGCCTCATCCTGCGTCCCAAACCCCCCGGGGAACAGTGCGATTGCGTCTGCGTGCCGGATGAATGTCAACTTGCGGGTAAAGAAATATTTAAAATTAATCAGTTTTTTGTCGTGCTCGATTACCGGGTTGGCTCCTGCTTCCCATGGCAGTTGGATATTCACGCCAAAACTCATCTCCGGCCCCGCGCCNTCGTTGCCCGCCTGCATGATGCCCGGTCCCGCGCCCGTAATTACCATCCATCCCTCTTCCGCACAGAGCCGTGAGAACTCCACCGCCTGCTGGTACTCCACCTTGTCCGGACTCGTCCGNGCCGAGCCGAAGATCGAGACCTTACGCGTCCCCGCATATGGTGCGAACAAGTGGAATGCATAACGAAGCTCGCGCAGTGAAGTCTGGATGATCCTTGCGTCTCCTCGATGCTCCACGTCGTGCAGCAATTTCAGTCCCTGCTCCACCACGTCCTCTACCAAGTCCGTGTTGTGACCGCCGCCCTTGAACTCGATTAATTCCCGGATACGCCGGCGCAGTTCCTCCCGATCTTCACGATTTCCCATGCGCGGAGAGTAGGCAGAAACAGCGTTCGAGCACCAGCGAACTCATGAAAATCATTTCTTTAAATCCAGTTCCCAAACCTCGTCACACCGCTCAGTCGGTGCGCATTGATCCAAGAGTTTGAACCCAAACTGTCGGTACAACCTCGCAGCNTCCACCAGCACGCCTGCTGTCTCCAGCACCACTTTACGCGCATCCCGACTCCGTGCTTCCGACAAGGCGTTCTCGATCAAGAGCTTTCCCCAGCCCCGCCCACGCCACTCTCGTTGNAGATACATTTTCCGTAANTCCATAACACCATCACCGGCAGGCAGCAGCCCCACTGATCCCACCACCAANCCGTCCATTTCCATCACTGCAAACCATCCNTTGCGGTAAAACTCCTCCAGATCCATCAAGTCTGCATCCGTTCCTTCCGGGTCCGGTGTCAGCCCATACTCGCGCAATACCCCAAACACAAGCTCGCNCACCGCCATGCAATCCGTGTTCGTTGCTTGCCGCATCTGGGGTTCATCCTTTTTCATTCCGGCACCGGATGATAAGCCAAAGCCGCGCCTTCGCAACGCATGAGCGACCTGTTTGAAATATTGCATGAAGATGACTCTTTGTTGGCTGTCAACAAACCTGCCGGTCTCGTATGTCACCCCACCAAGACCGATGCGCGCTCCAGTCTCGCAGGTCGTGTACGCCTGCACCTCGGCGATGGCCCNGTCCACTTTATCAATCGCCTCGATCGGGAAACCAGCGGCATCGTGCTTCTTGCCAAGACTGACGAGGCCGCCCGCGAGCTGCGGCGTGTCTGGGAAGNCCGTGAAGTCACTAAGACCTACTGGGCCATTGTCCACGGCAATNTTGCCGATGACACTGGCAGCATCGACGCCCCTCTTGGCCCAGACGAGGTCAGCGAGGTGGTCGTCAAGGACTGTGTCCGGCCCGATGGTGCGNCGGCTAAAACNCAATATCGGGTCCATTGGCGTTTCACCCGCGCTGAGGGTGATTTTACCTGGCTGCATCTCCAGCCCGAGACCGGTCGTAAACACCAGCTTCGCATCCATTTAAATCATCTTGGTTATCCTATCGTCGGCGACAAGCTCTATGGCCTTGATGAGTCTTGGTACCTGAAGTTCGCCAAGGACGAGTTGACTGCTAGCGAATGGCAAAAGTTGATCCTAAAAAACCAAGCCCTCCACGCCCGCGAACTTCGCCTCCATTGGCGCGCCGCCGATTGGATTTTTGAAGCCGAACCCGAGGATGAGTTTGTAGACTTCATTGAGACCATCNAATCTGCTGAGAATCTGCGCGGTGATTGACAAGGTAGTAAGTGTGGTTTAGCCTCCTGTTTTCCTTGGCCCGTTCGTCTATCGGCTAGGACACAGCCCTCTCAAGGCTGAGAGATGGGTTCGATTCCCATACGGGCTACCATTGGATTTAACAAGGGAGGAAGAATGCAGGAGATTCCGATTGGACAAGGTTATTTTCAGGTGATTTTCAACCCGACGAGCGCGGCGGAGTTGGGGGCGATGCCACGTGATTTGCAGTTGGANATCTTAGGTCAGTTCAAGGGTGTGGCGGAGGAGCGGCCGGAGGGTTTTGGCCGGTTGAAGAAGGGGCGGACGACGCTGCACCGATATCGGGTCGGGAATTATCGGATTTATTTCGAGTACCATGAGTTAGGGGTGGTGGTGCACCGAATCTTGTCGCGGAACACGTTGAAGGATTTCTTTTTTCGCAACACGCGGATGTCGCCGGATGAGGACGCAGCCTTGGCGGAGAACCCGGAGTTTTGGCGGATGATTAAAGAGGCGGCGCAGGCCTCTCGCGGTTAGTTTTTGCCGAGCACATCAACGAACCGTCNCNGNTACCTTCCNGTTTCCAAGAATTTAGTTAACGGATGGAATGATTAGTTTTCCCGCGGAGCCGGTGCAGGCGCTGGCTGGGGGATGGTTCGGGGGCGGACCGGGATTGCGGGAACGGGACGGTCTTCACGAGGCTCGTCAGGCTCGATGGGTATTGTGGGAACGCCCTCAATGACGTCGGGTTGACCGGGCACGGGCTCTCCGCCGATGCCGGGATGGCCGGGGACGAAGCCGTGGCCGTGATTGGGGGCAACGCCGCCGTCGACGGGTTGGAAGGTGAGACGGGTACGAATTTGGGGTTTGCCATTGTGGCGAAACGTGGTTTCCAGGAGCTTGAGTTGCCAGGTTTGGCCGGTTTGAGTGTCCAGCTTTAGGACGTAAGGGGTAAATTTGCCGCCTTGGGGAAGTTGAATGGTGATAATCTTAAAACGTCCGGGCATGGGCGGCATCATCATCTCGTGAGGCATGCCGGGTTCGGCCCAGCCTTCGTCGGGCATCTCGGGATCAATGGGAAATTCAACGCCGGGTGGGACGTCGGGCGCAGGTGCGCGTTGCGGTGCTGGAAGGACGCGTATGGGGCCTTCCTGCGCGGTGGTATTCAGGGCCAGCAAGGCACTGGCAATGAAGGTGGCAAACGGGTTAATTCTCATGGCGTGATTGTATCAGGTTGAGTGGCGAGGTAAAGCCGGGCCTAACAGAAAGCATGCCACTGAGGCACCTGTGTCTTTCAAGGTTACTGGTCTGCCCGACGGTACTGGAAACCCTTATTCCCACGGAAATTCCGCTTTACCGCAAAGTCCGAAGGTTGGACGGGGAAAACTCCGACTTGCTCCAGCGGATTGTTATTCATTTGCCTTTACCAACGACTGTTGGATGGTGGCTAAATTTCTGGATTGAGGACGCGCAGGGGGGTTGACCGGCTGTGTAAAACCTGTGAATATCCCTTGTAAAGAATGTTCAAAATGAAGATGTCAAGGCGTTCCAGCGTCCGTTGAATAAGATTTGGATTTCCGGCATTCCTTTGGACTGAATGTTTTGCTATATTAGTCTCAGGAGGGCGATAGGTTACCGTATTTAATGGAAGAAACATCAACCAACAATGACCAGACGCAAGGCACCGACCGCTTGATGGCTTCGGGCATTGGCCTGCTGGGGCTCCTGTTGCTGGCGTTGGGTTGGTATTTCCCGGTTTACAACGGGGAGTTACACCCTTCGGTCGTCGCCAAGGCCGCCCAGCGTAATGACAGCGCGCGGGAGAGCATTGTGCAATTTGGCCAGCGGCTGGGTGACCAGAAATCCTTGCCGTACAATCCCGAGGCGGCACACATTGTCAAGCTGGCCGCCGCAAAGGTGGATCATGCTGATGCCGAGGATCTCGATGGCACCAGCGCGCTGGATGAAATGGCCATGAAATATTGGTTACTCGAGTC
>PBOU01000094.1 GCA_002724415.1 Planctomycetaceae bacterium | reverse complement strand
GCCATGTCGGTGTCGGCAAATTCGACACGGCGAGAGGTTTTGAAAGGAACCGACATTTCGCATCCCACTAGGACGTCGTCTTTTTGGGGAAGAATTTCGCAACAGTTGCCTCCGGTGGAGGTTTGGTTGCCAGCGATACCATGACAAGGACAATCGCAGGAACGGCCACAATCGTCGCCGCCGGAAGCATTCCCATAAACTTGTAACCGGGCACCGGCGGGTACCCCCCCATTCCCACGAAAAACAAGGCCAGCCAAGTCACGACCATGGCCACGACACTCGCTGCCGCTCCCGCCAGCGTCAGACGCCGCCAGTACAATGCCGCTAGCACCAGCGGCACCAAGCCGGAGAATCCTCCGAAACACCACAGGGCCAGATCGAAGATTTCGGCAGGTTTCCCGAGACTCAACAAGTAGGTGACCGCAACAATCGCCACGATGAAGAATCGAGCGTATTTGACCACTCGCTTGCCATCTTGATCGGACGTGCCGTCATGGCGCGCCAACACGATGTCATTGGTGAACATCGTCCCAAGACACAAAAACTGGCTGTCCAAGGACGACATGACGGCAGCGAGGATACCTGCAGACAAAAGGCCAGAAAGCACCGGCCCAGCCACCCGGGCAACCAGGATCGGAAGCACTTTGTTGACATCTTCCGGGGGCGTGGGAAACACCGGCTCCCCACCAACCACTGCGGATGTTGCCCAGGCACCAACCATCACGCAGGGCAACCACACGATCAAAATGAACAACGGGTGCACGATCACCGGTAACTTGAATGCCGCAGCGCTCCTCGCAGTGAGCCAGTGCTGAAACAAATGCGGAAACATCCCAGCCGACAGGGGGATCAAAAGAAAGCTGAAGTAAAATGCTGCGGGCGGATGCATCTCCAACTTTTCGGGGTGTGACTTCAAAACATTCGCCGTGGCTCCCTGGAGACTTTCAAGGAACGACTCTCCTCCGCCGATTTCTTTGGCGATGACCACAAACGTCACTACGCCAAGCACCATAAACACAGCGGTTTGGAACGTGTTCGCCCACGCCGTGCCACGCATTCCACCTGTGAAAACGTACGTCAACACGACTAGGCAAATCGCCAGCGACCCAAGCCATGCCGGAACACCATGTGCATGATCCGCGAACGCGGTCTCAAATGTGCCGCGAGTGACTCCGTTGATGACGGCCCCGGACCCCAGAACGCCAATCAAAAGATACGGGATCACCAGGCCCACAAGGACCGGGAACAAAAGGTACCCGAAAGAGTGTGACCCGAGCCGGTCACGAAAATACTCAACCTGGGTGGTGTACCCATGCTGCTGGCCGAGTCGCCACAACTTCACGCCGATCAAAAAGAAACACAGGGAATGCACGATGCCACTTGAAGACGCCATCAGCCCGTAAACACCGATGCCCAGTTGGAACGCCTTTCCGGTCGACCCGACAAGTGCGAATGCCGTCATGGTTGTCCCAAACAGGGACATCAGTAAAAGCACTGGACCGATCGAGTGACTGGCGAGGAGGTAATCACGACTGGTCCCACGGGATAAGCGAGAGGCGGCACCTCCGAGGCCAAGCAGTAACACGAGATATCCGCAGATGATGGCCAGTTGGGTCATGCCTGGTCCTCCGCGGCCTGAGCCACTCCGGCGGAAGCGGTTTCACCAGGCGGCGGCTCTCGTGCGTCGTCCGGCCAGGCAACAATCGTCCCAACCCACCAAACAACAACAGCCACCANCGACACGACGACCTGNTAAAACAATGCCATCGGCAGGAAATCCAGGACGAGTGTTTTTGANCCCCACANCCCCGGGNACTGCTGAAGCCCAACCAGGAGCAACACNCCCANCCAGAAGCATCTTTGTCGAGTNACCAGTCGATCCTNCTTTNCNGTGGTCATTGTTCAGGCCTCTTCGCCCACTGCCAACCTCATCGCGNGATCATCGTCACGAGGTGGAACGACTTCGCCCATNACATCAAACAACTCGCCGACGTTCGGCTCCCAGACGTTACCCATCAGGATGTTGGCCATGTGCTCNATACAATGTGGGTTCTCTCGCAACAGCGAACCGAAGCTAAATCCCGGAGTGTAAAACGCATAAACGAGTTTTTGAAAATGCATCACNCCCTCGTCGAACTCGCCTTTCCATGCTCCNAGCCGTTCACCCGACACGTCTCCGGTACCCAGGGCATCCACAACAGCATCGGCCGCCATTTCTCCCGATTTCATCGCAAGAAAAACGCCCGTGGAATAGACGGGGTCGATAAAGCCCACCGCGTCACCAACAAGCACCCACCCGGGGCCCGCAGCTTTNGTGGCCTTGTAACTGAAATCTCGTGTCGTTCGCAAATTGTCCTTGAGTTCCGCTTCGGCCAGCCTCTGTTGTATTGCGGGGCAGCGTGCCACTTCACGTGCCCAGACATCTGACACATCGCCGCCACCCGGTTGAAACATGTAGTTCAGGCTTCCGGTACAACCAACGCTCACCACGTTGTCACGCAATGGGATGTACCAGAACCAGGAACGCTTGTCCTTCGTCTGCAAAATGATGGTCGCACCTTCATCCCGACCGGAGTCACGCCGGGCATTTTCGAAATATCCCCAAATCGTCCCCTTCTGCAATCGAGGATCCGGTTCCTTGATTTTCAGACGATTCGCCAGAAATGCGGACAGGCCGCTGGCGTCCACCACGACGTCGGCCCGAACTTCAACCATGTCTTGGCCGCCAGAAGCGTTGGACCGCACACGCACACCCACTGCTTTTTCATCCTCAAACAACACTTCAGTCACCTGCGCATCGGTGATCACTTCCGCGCCCCGTTCAACCGAACANTCCAGCANCATTCGGTCAAAATCATCTCGCCACNCCTGCCATGTTTGCGAGCTCTCGTGGTCTTTGAATTTGTCGAAGTAGAACGGCTTGGTCTCCTTTCCTTCCTCGGTCACAAACTGAACGCTGAACTTTTTGGGAAACGCGCTCTCCTTGAGTCGCTCAACCAGCCCCAATCGCTGCAGTGACCAGTAAGTCGCCGGNACCAGCGATTCTCCGACGTGGAACCGTGGCACTGCCTCACGTTCGAACACCACGACACGGAGGCCGTTCTCTGCCAGCAAGGCAGCCGTAGTGGCTCCCGCCGGGCCTCCACCTATCACCGCCACATCGACGCTCCGTGACCGCAGGCTGTCGAGCGTTTTCATTGAACCACCAGGGGAGCGGGTATTTCGAGCAAATCGACAGCGGGATGNTGATTACAGAAAATTGTCGCCAAGCGACCGTAAGTCACTCCCCCCGGTTCCATCTGAAGNAACTCGGCAAGTTCGTCTCCAGCGGTCACCCGGACAATCGCACCGAGATCGATGTGCCGCAACACATTGTGGTTTATCAACACTCGCCCCAGCGGCGTTTTGCCAGCCACAATTTCGTCACGGACTTCNTCGGTGACGTAACGGAAGTTGAAACGCACAATCCCAAATTGGACAACCTGCGACGTCCCGGCTTTCAACAACACGATTTTCCGGCAGTACAGCCCGTCGGTGTCCACCTGTTGGACAATCCGCACTTCCACCGGGCTTTCGTAGTACTCCTCCATCGTCACCGTCATGTGGTGTTCNTGAACGAGCATTTCGTTGTACGGAGACGGAGTGAGCGCGCCGGGAACGTGCTCTGCTGCTCGCACCAAACTCTCACCGTCACCAAATAGCCCAACCAGGGCGTTGAGTTCATCTTGAGGATTCACGGCCTTCCCTGTGCCCACCGTTCCTAGGTGTAACGAACGCGGCGGTATTCTGGTTCAAAATACTCCGGCAACAAGCTGTCCGCTTGGAGCAACCCCTTGCGTGTCAATGTGACGCGATTGTCACCAATCTCAAGATATCCCGCACGTTGCTGATTCCCAAGCGCCTCGGAAAAATGTTCCCGCGTATTCACCGAAAACTTTTCATCCAGGGCCGCCGTGTCGACTTCTCCCTCCTTGAGTTGGAGAACGAACTCCCGAATCAGCCGCTGCCCCTCGCTGGGGCGTAGCGCACGGTTGATGGGCAGCCTGCCCTCCTGCACNACAGCCTGGTAGTTTTCGATCGCATCGAGATTCTGGTAGTGAACCCCTTGGAAATGGCCGAAACTGGACACTCCCAAAGCCAGNATGTCGGAACNGCGAAACAGATTGTCACGGTANACAAAACGATCCGTTACCGGATCTTTCACCATCTCGTTGCCACTGGAAACATGAANCCCCGCCTCCGAAAGGCGGTCCATTGCCTCGCTGACCCACCGGCGTTTGGTGGGCCAATCTGCCACCGGAGAAGCGGTTCCTTCTTCTTTTATCTGTTGCGAGTAGACCGTGTTGAACGGNAGTTCCATCTGGTAGATCGTGATGTTGTCGGGCCGCATCTCGATCGCCTTCTCGACACATCGCTTCCAATTCGCCTCGGTCTCNCCGACCATCCCGGCGATCAAATCAATGTTGACCTGGGGAAANCCCACGTCCTGGATCCACTCATACGCACGGAAGATTTCCGGAGACAGATGGGCACGACCATTTTCTTCCAGTATCGCGTCGTCGAAATTCTCGACGCCCAGCGACACGCGNGTTATGCCAATTTCGGCGAGNGTCTTCACCTTGTCCAGGCTCANGGTCCCAGGCTCGCATTCGAACGTGACCTCGCGGGCGGTGTCCCACGTAAAAGAATCGGACAGGGAATCCCTGAGAAACTTGAGTTGTCGTGAGCTGAGATATGAGGGNGTCCCACCNCCGAAATAGACGAATTCCAGCTTTCGGCCAGCAACGGCNGGACGCCGACTGACCATTTCGGCTTCTTTGGCAATCGTCTCNACGTATTCGGCGATCGCCTTGGCGTTCTTGTTTGTGTAAACGCGGAAATAGCAGAACTTGCATCTCTTCCGACAAAATGGAATGTGGAGATACAAACCGAGAGGAACCGGGTCCGGATTCAATTCCTCCCACGCCGTCTCGACTTCCACAATCGCCTGATCGGTCCATTGTGAGAATGGAGGATAGTTCGAGATGAAATAACTACCCACCTCGGTGGTGCTGCTTGTGTCGGTTGCCATTATTTCGCACCAAAGCACAGGAGTCGCGCCTGGCTCCCTTCCGACCCGATTAGCAACCGGCCTGCAGCAACCGACGGAGCGGCATTGAAATCAGATTTTCCACGGTGTTTCCAGACCTCCTTGCCGGTCTCGAGTTCAATCGCATACACGTGCTTGTCGGCCGACCCAAAATATACTCGCTTTCCAGCGATCACCGGTGAGCTGTTGACCTGAGCTCGCGTCTGGAACACCCACAGCCGTTTGCCCGATTTCCGATCGATACAGTGAACGCGTTTGTCCTGGCTTCCAACCACGATCCGATCACCAAGAATCGCCGCCGAGGCGTGATACGGCTGCATTTTCTGGGGATCGCTGTATCGCCAGACCACCTCTTGCTTTTTCCAGTTGACAGCCAGGAATTCGCCGTCGTGGGTACCGACATACAACAGGTCGCCGACCACCGCCGGCGACGCAATCATAAAACTTCCCAGCGCCATGTCGTATTCTTGTTTCCCCGTGTCGAT
>PBOU01000093.1 GCA_002724415.1 Planctomycetaceae bacterium | reverse complement strand
TAGGAGGCGGTCGCTCTATCCGACTGAGCTACGAGGGCGAGGGCGGCGCGTTATTTGGCGCGTTACTGCCGATAACGGTCTTCCTCGTGGTCAAGGCTACCGGTGGGCCCGGTTTGGCCTCTTGGGATCGGGCTTTGGCTGTGTCGGGGCGCGACGAAGCCACCTGTCTTCCGCTTTCCGGATTAGGCAGCGGTTCAGGTGGTGAAGGGCAGTTGAGCGTCCTCTTCGAGGACGTTGGTCGTAATACCATCAACGAGATGGATTCGAAGGGACAGAGCATCCGTGCAGGTGTCGATCTGGTTTCGGAACCGCCGGGCTCATGAGCCGTCTTTACGAAGACCTAACAGCACCGGAGATTGCGACTGAGATCTCCTCTTCTTCCATTCTGGTGTTACCGGTGGGCGCAGTCGAACAACACGGGCCCCATCTTCCTCTCTCGGTCGATCACGTCATCGCTCACGAAACGGCGACTGCTGTGGTCGACGAATGTGGTGACGAACTCGATGTCTGGCAGTTGCCCGCCATGTCGATCTCCAAGTCGAACGAGCACGCGTGGTCGTCTGGCACGCTCTCTCTCTCGGCCGAAACTCTGATGGCAGTGCTGCGAGACATCGGTCGGTCGATCGCCCCGACGGGAGCCAAGCGACTGGTCCTCCTCAATGGACATGGCGGAAACACCACCCTCCTTGCGACAGCCCTTCGGGAGCTCCGTCTCGAGTTCGGCTTGATGACCTTCTTGATGCACCCGGCGCTTCCTCCGGCTTACGGAGGATCCTCGACGGAGAGCGAGCTCGGGATGGGCATTCACGGAGGGCTCGATGAAACGTCGGTCTTCATGCACCTCAGGCCTGACCAGGTGAGACTCGATAGGGCGGCGCGGCAGGTGCCCGAATCTCTTGAAAGAAACACCCACGTGAAATTCGGCGGCTCGGTCTCATTCGGTTGGCTTTCGAACGACTTCAACCCGGATGGATACATCGGCGATCCGACAGGAGCTACTGCCGAGCGCGGGAAGCAATTATTCGAGCAGTCCATCGCCGCGTTGAGTGAAGCCATGGAAGAGGTCAAGGTCTTCGACTTCGGTAGATAACACCGTGGTCGACATCTCCAGACGCACCTGATCCCAGCCGCCACGAGACAGTGACGGAACTGTTCACGGGGCAATCTCGTGAGGACTGCCGAGTTCTCCGAGAAAGGGCGCCACCGCCGTCCGTCCGCCAGCAGTGTTGGAAGAAGGTCGGGGGCGTTCTCGGCCTTGAGGATCAACGCACAGGACCTCGATTAGTGCCGGAATTCGGCTGACGCGAGCTTGGGCCGACCGGCCGGGGGTTCAACTCTCCGGCAGAGAAGCAGGACCGTAGAGGGCCCGTCGGTCCGTGATGGCTGCCCAGCGGCGGGTGCCGTACTCGAAGTGCCACCACTCCTGGTGGAAGACCACAAAACCTTGGGCAACCATGGTGTGGTAGAGCAGGCGACGGGCGTCTCGCTCGATGCCCGGTTCGCCCTCCAGCGCAGATGTGTGCGCAATGGGCGTCAGATCGTCGAAGTCGGTTCCGAGTGCAAGCGGTGTCCCATCAAGACAGAGAGTGAGATCTACCGAACCACCGGTCAGGTGGGGTGACGGGACCGACTGCTGGTCACTCGGTTCTGCAAAGAACCCGGGAGGCAGCTCGGGATCGGCGTAGGCCGCCTCGTAGAGCTCGGTCTGCAGCGAGTGTGGACGCCAACCGTCGAAGATGGCTAGTCCCCATCGCTCCGGAAGGCTGTCGGCGGCCTTCCCGAGGCGGTCGACGACCGTCGCTCTCAGAAGGCAGCCAGGCACGGCCTCACTCCAACCGGCGCGCAAGTAGCTTTCGAGGCAACTGATGCGAGGGTGGTCTACGGCGACGAGGGCCTCCTCCACCGGGTGGTCCACCTGAGGCTGGGGTGGGTCCACCAGCGTGGGCAGCGATTGGGTGGGCGGGAGTGTTACCCGGGCGGCTGCGACCGCTTCCGTGGCAGGAACTGTCAGTCCAGGCGCGTTTGGGCGAAGACTCATGCGAGGCCCAGCACCCGAGCGGTGGCTTCCATTTGGGAGAACCCGTTGTCGCCGTCGAATATCGGCAGCAGGAACTCGTCCAACCCGTGTTCCTTGGCGAGGGCATCCACCTCGGCGGCGCACTCATCCACCGTTCCAGCGACCACGAATGGCAGCACCCATTCGTCTGGTACGAGACGGGCAGCTGCGTCCAGGCCGTCAGCCAACGCTGAGCGGAGGGCAGCCCTGTCGGAATCCGTCATTCCGATGGCGTTGCGGACTGGTTCGGGGGAATCAACCAGCCGGTAGGTCATGTGCGGACGGACCTCTTCTAGCGCAATGTCGTCGGTGACCACCATGGTCGAATAGCAGATGCTGACCTCGTTCCCTGAGCGGGATGCACCGCCGCGGATCTTCTCTACGTATTCGCCCAGAGAGGGTTTGTGGATGAAGTCCAGCATGACGCCATCGGCCGTCGACCCGCCGAGATCGAGCATTCGAGGCCCTCGGCCAGCCAGCCAGATTGGGAGTCCAGGGCGGGCCCAGCTCAACCGGGCTGCTTGCATTGAGAAGGTCGGAGCATCCAGATCGACAACTTCGCCGGCGAAGAGGGATCTGCAGGCGTTGATCATCTGACGGATGGTTTCTAGCGGCTGTACCCGCTCGATTCCCATTGGGTCGAGCGTCAGGCTCCCGCCCGCTCCCAGCCCCAGGAATGCCCGGCCGCCCGAATGTTCGTCAAGGGTGGCGATCGCTGTGGCCGTCTGTGCTGGATGCCGGGTGTAGGCGTTGGTGATGCCCGGTCCGATCTCCAACCGTTCGGTGGCCTGGGCTATCGCGGTCATAGTCACGTAGAGGTCCCGAGTCGCGAGGCCCTCGTCGTAGACCCAACAGCGCTCGAAACCGAGTAGCTCGGCCTCTTTGGCCAAAGCGCTCATGAGACCCACCGGTGCCTCGGGGATCAGGTTGACGCTGCCGCGGAGTCGTCGCTCTGACATCAAGCGAACCTACCCATGTCTTGGAACAGGCGAACTGGGGTGGTTGGCGACCTTTCGACGATTGACGCCACCAGACGGTTGACCAGGGGAAGGCTGGTGTCGTCGACTTTCGTGACGGCGATGGTGAAACTCCCCCCGTCTGGAACTCCTTGAAGCGCTCCGCGCTGATGGGTGAGGAGTACTGCGGCTCGCTCGGGAGTGAGCCGTTCGAAGGGGGAGCATCCAACGACTGCAGCGAGTCGCAGTGGGCGGTGGCACTGGTCGGCAATGACCCTGTCCAGCGCATCGGCGCCGATCACTGCCACCACGTCGACCGGGCCTTCCGGAAGCGCTGGTTCGTGAGGGGCGGGGGCTTTGGCGGGAAGGCCTCGCGACCCGTCGGCTTCGACCACTACGTGATCGACCAGTTCGAGCCAGGAGGCAGGAGTGTCCAATCGGACGCCCACCCCCTTGGGTTCGTTCGCCACCGAATGGTCCAAATGGTCCCATACCAAGAGGGGCCGATTGTCGAGAGCCACGTTGGCGGCGAGTTCGGATGGAGACGGACGGAGCAGCAGCCTGGCGTTACCGACCTCCGAGGCGGCCATCCGGGTCGTCGTGGTGAGGATTACCTTTGGGCCGAGAAGTGCACCGATGGCGTGCAACAAGGTTGTCTTTCCACCGCCGCCGACGAGTGCAGTGACGCGTCCCGGCCCTCCGAGGAGGTCTGCGATTTCCGCCATGGAACACCCCTGCGGGCAGGACATCAGGTGGCGTGATCGAGCCAGGTGGTGACTGCCTCGAGGACGCCACCCCCTACGGCTAAGGCCTTGTCGGACACCCTGTCGATTCGCGCGTCGTGCCGCGGGTCGATGTCGCCCACTTTCACGTTCGTTTCCAGAGTCGTTTCCTCGCTCACGAGGCCGCGTACAACTCCGTCGAGCGTGGCCACTACGGGTGCGCCTCCTACATGACCCAGCAGTTCTCCCGCTGAGACCCGGTCACCGATCGCACGGATCCATCTTGCCTCCCCGCAGGCGGGACTTCTCAGCACCCGCTCGGAAGCGCTGCCTCCTACGACACCGGGCGTCCCGGTGTTGGCTTCGGCGGGGCCGTTGCGGATGACGCGTCCCAGATTCGGTCCTCGGAGAGTCTCGATCACTGCGTGGCAGTCTCGACCGGCGAAATAGCCGGGTCCTAGGGCCACTACCAGGGGGGCGTCGCCAATGGACGTATCGGGATTGTGCTTGAGTAGGCGTGCGTCGACCACCACCGACCGGGGGACCAATTCGGCTGGAGGCAGGTCCGGGTAGGCGATTACCGGTACAACGCCGGTTGCTGCCAGCTCACCCAACTCTTCGGGCCGATCCACGCGCTGGGCGATCATTTCCTCGATGGTGCTGATGCTGGACGGGTCGGAGAGGGCGGTGGAGGCAGCCACGGTTCGGCGAACGGTCAGCGGACGTTCCAGTTCACAGATTGCCACCGGAAAGCCAGCGCGGTGCAGGCGTAGTGCCGTGCCCGTCGCCAGGTCTCCGCCACCCCGCATCAGGCACAGGTGTTCGGGGAATAGCACGGGCCCCAGTCCCAGTCAGGAGACCCGTCGGTGGTCAACCACCTGGGCAAGGATCGATACTGCTATCTCCTCAGGAGTTTCGGCGCCGATGTCCATGCCGATGGGCGAAGTGACCCGCTCCAGGTCCGCCTCCGAGACACCAGCGTCCAGGAGAGATCTCTTCGTGGTGTCCCATCGACGCCGGCTTCCCATGACGCCCACTCTTCCGACATCGGTAGCCAGGAGGTGGGGGAGGTTCTGTATGTCGACTTCGACGTTCCGAGTGACCACCACGCCGTAGTCGTTGTCGGTGAGGTGAAGGTCTCCCAGCACGTCGGCAAGTGTCCCCGGTAGTACTTGGACGCCCGAATGGGCAGGTAGGCCGTCGGCCAGTTCCCGGGCGACGTCAATGCGGTCGTCGTTGGCGATGACGTTGAAGCCCAGCCAGGAGGCGAGACTCACGACTGCTCGACCTACGTGGCCGCATCCGATCACGATGAGGGTGGGAGGGGGCATGTGTGGCTCCAGATAGATCGTGACCTCGCCCCCACAGACACCGGGGTCTCCGGCGCTGGGATCGAGGAGTTCATAGTCGAGAATTCGGGGACTTCGGTCAGCCAGGCAGTCTGCAGCCTCTTCAAGCACCCTGGACTCCATCTCGCCGCCGCCGATAGAACCAATTCGCCGACCGTCGTCGACGATCAGCATCTTGGCGCCGGTGTGTCGAGGAACCGACCGCGTCGTGGCAATGACGGTCGCCACGACGGCAGATCTGCCGTCGGAAAGCAGGCCGCGGAGGTTGTCCAGAATGTGCGGGTCAGCCGACCCCCCCGGCAGGTCGGGACGGGGGGCCGGATCTCGGTCGTCGGGCACGCGGCTGGCGGGACTCATGCCGAACTCCACAAGCGCAGAGCCTGCTGCTGGAGGCGGGCGCGCTGGCGGTCGGGATCGCCTGCCAGCACGTCACCATTGCGGAGTCGCCAACTGCCGCCGACCATGACTGACTCGACATGGTGGGCGCTACGGAACAGGACCACCTGTTCCGCGAGATTGGCCGCAGTGACTGGGGTGGGAAAACGGGCATCCAGAACCTGCAGGTCGGCGGACCAGCCGGGGGCCAATCGCCCGACCAGGTCCAGGTCGAGGGCTTCAGCACCACCCGTCGTGGCCATCTCCAGCACCTGATGGGCGTTCATGACGCCGGGATCCCTGAGCCGTGCCTTGTGGATCAGAAATGCACAGCGCATCACCTCGTAGATGTCGTTCACGTAGCCGTCGGAGCCGAGGCCCACGGTGACGCCGGCCTCCAGCAGTTCAGGGATCGGGGCGATACCACCGCCCACCTCGCCATTGGCCAGGGGCATGTGGCTGCACCGTACGTTGCGGTCCGCCAGGATCCTGCGTTCGTTGTCGGACAGGTGGACTACCTGCGAGGCCAGAAAGTTCGGCCCTGCGACGCCGAGGCTGTCGTAGTGCTCGAGTGTGCGGTGCCCGTGATGTGATTCGCACCACTCGCCCTCGTGCACGCCCTCGTTGCAGTGCGCATGGACGAGCACGCCAAGTTCTGCCGCCCGATGGAAGGCATCCAGAACGAAGTCGTCCGAACAGGTGAAGAGCGTGTGGATGCTGACCAGGCCGGAAACCAGCGGACGGCTCTCCTCCGGTCCCCGATGCGCCGCACGACAGGACTCGATGAACCGGACGTTTTCGTCCAGCCCGGCGTTGGCCACCTCGGGGCCGGATCGCTCCGTGGCCTCGAAACTCAGGATTCCCCTGAGGCCGCACTGTGCCACGGCCTCGGCCTGGGCATCGAGGCCTCCGGGCAACGTGTTGGGCGCCTCCAGGATGTCGAGGAAGGTGGTGGTGCCCGACCGCAACATCTCGGTACAGGCCCAGTTGGCCGCTGCCGCGATCATCTCATGGTCAAGGCCGTCCTCGACCTTGGGCCACCAGTAGTCCTGGAGGAAGGGCCAGAAGCCGGAAGGAGCCTCGTCCTGCGGGATGCCGTGTGCCAACAGGCCATACATGTGAACGTGGGCGTTCACGAATCCTGGCAGCACTATCCGGTCGGGGAGCTCAATCACCTCGTCGCCAGGGTGACTCCTCTCAATGGCGTCGCGTGGTCCGACCGCGTCGACGTTCTCACCTACGACACGTATCGCATGGCCGGCCTCTGGTGCTGCGCCTGCGTCGGCGAGCAGCCAGTCCGGGCAGAGGATGGTTCCGGCGGCCCTGGCTGCGGCAGGATCCGCAGTAGCCGACACGGTCAGTCCTTCTTTAGCGCTTCAAAGACCCGTTCCGGCGTAAACGGGAGCTGGTCGATCTTGACCCCGACGGCATTCACGATGGCGTTACGGATCGCGGGAGCGACGCCGTCCTTGGGTATCTCGGCTACNGCCTTGGCNCCGAATGGGCCACTGTCCTCCATCGTCTGGACAAGAAATACGTCGGTTCTNGGCATCTCGTCGGCACGGTAGATCCAGTAGGGCCCAAAGGCGGCGTTGACCATCCTGCCGTCGTCGTCGAACGCGTATTCNTCACAATGGGCGTAGCCGAGTGCCTGAAGNAGGCCGCCTTCGACCTGGCCGCTAGCCGTGACCGGATTGATTGCCACGCCACAGTCAACGGCCATGACCATGTGCTTCACCGTGACCTGTCCAGTCTCTATGTCGAGTTCGATCTCGACGAAGGTGGAACCGAACGGAGGCGGGCAGGTCGGCGAGACGTAGGAGCCGGTGCCCATGATCTGCTCCTGNTCATTGAGGTGCAACGAGTCCAGTGCGATCTCCTCGAGGCTGACCGACCGACCGTCGGGGGCGTACGCCCGCCGATCTCGCAATTCGATGGAACAGGGAATTTTGACGTCCAGGAGCATCGCCGCCCGTTCCTTTAGCCGCTTCCGGACGACCTCGGCGGCCTTGAATGCCGCCGTGCCAGAGATGTAGGTGGTGCTCGAAGCGTAGGCACCGGTGTCGAAGGGGGTCACGTCGGTGTCCGAGGAGTACACCTGGATGTCATCGAGTGGAACCCCGAGCACCTCGGCCGCGATCTGACCCAGCACGGTGTCCGCTCCGGTGCCCAAGTCGGTTGCTCCGACCAGCATGTTGAACGAACCATCGTCGTTCAGCTTTATCGAGCAACCGCCCATGTCCAAGAACGGGATGGCCGTCCCGTGCATGCAGTGGGCGTAGCCGATGCCGCGTCGTATGTGGGGTTGCGCCATGGGCTCGCGCCACGCCCGGTCGTCCCTCCGATGCCAACCGATGGCACGCGTTCCCTGGGCCACGCATTCCTCGATGCCATCTGACATCACGACTGGGTATTCGTCGAACTCTTCCTCGATCAGGGCCTGCTCGCCGATATGTGGGGCGAGGTTCAACTCGTCACCCGTCTTCGCCCAGTTCTGGCGTCGGAATCCGATCGGGTCGAGACCAAGGTCGGCCGCAATGTCCTCCATGTGGGACTCGAGGCCGAAGAGGGCTTGAGGAGCGCCATAGCCCCGGTAGGCGCCGGGTACCGGAATATTGGTGTAGGCAACCTTGCAGTCGAAGCGCTTGAACGGAGCGTTGTACGAGGTGAGGCCGCGCAGGCCAGCAACGGCCTGCACGGAGAAGCCGTGGGTTCCGAAGGGACCGGTATTGCCGATAAGGCGCATCTCCTGGGCCACCAGTGTGCCGTCGTAGTTGACGCCGGTCCTGTAGGTCATCGTCTGTGGGTGTCGAGTTCGGCTGGAGACGAATTCCTCTTCGCGCGTGAGCTCTAGGCGGACTGGCCGTCGGGTGGCGATGGCCAGGTGGGCGACGATGTCTTCGATCAGCATTTCCTGCTTGACGCCGAAGCCACCGCCGATACGCGGCTTGATGATGCGGATGTCCTTGATGTCACGTCCGATCAGCGGCGCCAGCATTCGGCGCGTGTGGAACGGGACCTGGGTGGCGGTTCTGACCACGAGGCGCTCGTCGGAGTCCAGCCATGCGACCGAGATGTGGGGCTCGATCGGGCACGGCTGCACCTGGTGCACCCTGAAGGTCTGCTCGTAGTAGCGGTCGGCCGAGGCGAGGGCCGCCTCCACGTCACCACGCTCGACGTCCATGCGATGCACGAGGTTGATGGACGGATCTGCGATGTCGGGGGTGTCACTCTCGTCGTGGATGACCGGTGCATCGCCAGCGATGGCCTCCAGCTCGTCGAATACCGCAGGCAGCACCTCCCACGTGACGTCGATGAGGGAGCAGGCCTCCTGCGCGATCTCGACTGTTTCCGCTGCCACCGCCGCCACCCGGTCCCCGACGTGGCGAACCTTGTTGTCGAACGAGACCTGGTCGTGGGGCTTCGGGTTCGGATAGGACTGACCACCGGAGGCGTATTTGACGCGCGGCACGTTGCCATGGTGGATCACGGCATGCACGCCGGGCAGGGCTCTGGCCGCCGAGTCGTCGATAGAGACGATTCGAGCATGGGCGTGGGGACTGCGCAGAACCTTGGCGTGTAGAAGATTCCGCATCTCGAAGTCATCGGTGAAGGCAGGGTTGCCCTTCACCAGCCGGAGTGCGTCGACCTTCACCTCGGGTTGACCCACGACAGCGGTGACAGGTACGTCCGACGACGGAACGACGCGAGGGATGGCGGGAGAACCGATCGGTGGATCGTCTTGCGGGTCGTGGACGGCGGGGTTGATGCCGTCAGTCATCGGTTCGACCATCAGGGGGCGGAAGGGTTCTGCCTGCTCGCCTCGGAGAACTGCTGCCGCCTGTTGGACTGCCGCCACCGGCTTCACGTAGGCCGTCTCGCGGTCGAGAATGCCCGAAAGCATGTCCCGGATCTCGTCCTCGTCGGGGTTCGGGTCCCGGTCGAGCAGGGCGAGGGTTCCCAGCACCATGGCACTGGCCGAATAGCCAGATTGCATCGCTCCTGTGGCAGCGAAGGCCGCTTGGATGGGATGGAGGTCGCTGTCGGTGTTCAGGGACTCCACCGTGGTGATCGAATGACCGTCGGCTTGTGCCGCCAGGACGACCTCAGAGCTCGCCAGCCGACCATCGATGAGTACAGCCGAGGCCCCGGTCTCGCCAGAGGTTGAGCCGAAGCGGACGCTGACCATCCCCTCCCGTCGCAGCAGGGCGAGGAGTGTCTCGTGGGGTGCGCAGTTGAACGTGCGACTGGCGCCGTTGAGTTCGAAGGTGACGTCCATCAGGCCGTTTCCTCGAGGGCTAGGAGTGCTCTCCCGGCGAGCACCTCGGCGAGCTTCCTGCGGTAGTCGGCACTGCCCCGGAAGTCCCCAATCGGATCCAGTCCCGCCGTCGGGTCCGCTGGGTCGACCAGTACCGGGTGGTCGGCTACGCCGGTCAGGGCCAAGCGGAGGCCGTCGTTGGCGACTCTGGCTGTGGCGGAAACGATGGGGGTGTCGGATGGCGTGCGAGCAGTGGAATGTCGTGCACACCCTCCCGACGGGTCCACCTCCACGGCGGTCACAACGTGGCCGGCGGCTAGACCTGAAGTCAGGATGTCCTCCAGGGGTGTCGTCTCGTGGCCATCAGGGCCAAGGAGTTCAATGCGCGCCTCATGGACCAACAGGGCGGCTAGCAGGACGCTGTCGGCGTTGCCGGTCGCCACTGTTCCTCCAACAGTGGCCAGGGTTCGCAGTGTGCTGGGTAGTTCGGCTCGGGCTGCCTCAGAAAGTCCGGTGGGCACACGCTCGTCGTACACCAGGTCCTGAAGGGTGGTCATGGCGCCCATGCGAAGGCTGTCGCCCGTGTCGGAGATGCCGTCCAGGCTGCAGCCCTGGAGGTCGACCATGGCGATGGGCGTTGGATCGTCGTCGCCGTTGAGGATCGTCCCGCCAGCCAGTGGCCGATGGGAGGGTTCCTGGAGGAGTGCGACGGCGTCCTCGACGGAGTCGGGTCTGTAGTAGGCGATTGCTCGAGGCACGGTCGTCTCCTTGGCCAGTAGCAGCCCTCTCGAGGTGGTGCCGCCGGATCGAGCCCAGCGTCCCGGGCCTTATGACGTGCGTGGGGCCGGACCTAAGGGTCCGGCCCCACGCATCATCCTGCGTTGGGGGTGGCTTCCGCCTAGTCGGGCAGGCCGATGGTGTAGTCGATGAAGCGGTTGGTCGAGATGTCCGAAGCCGACAGGTTCGCCGGAATGTCCATCCCGACGTCCCTCAT
>PBOU01000092.1 GCA_002724415.1 Planctomycetaceae bacterium | reverse complement strand
CTTGGCCTGGGCCTGGGCCTGGACTGACCGGGTGGACACGGAGACGAAGATCCCCCAGGCAACGGCCACGGACAGTCCGACAACCAGCGTTGCCGTGGGCCAGCGGAAGGCGAATCGAGGTGTGGTCATGGAGTGCCAATGAGGTCAGTGTATCGGCGGTGTGCCGTGAACAGTTTTCGGGTGACAGCCGATCCATTGATGGCCGACAACGCCCCCCACGTCAAGTTTCCTTCCGTCGCGATCACCTCTGGTATGCCGGCAGGAAGTGCATGTAGACTTCAAGAATCAGAGAAGCCATCGCTGTCCAGTAGACGCGATTGCGTCCGACGACGCTGGCCGGTTCCGAGCCGCCAGGAAGATCCCAACTGCCGTCGTCACGCTGCCTGGAAAGCAGCATTTCACGAACCCGGGGATGCCACTGGTTCCAGTACTTGCCACCGGCCTGGTAGTTCCCCTGGATGGCGTAGTAATGGAAATAGTAGTAGTACCTGATCCCACCAGACGTGCTCCAGTCGACTGGAAGCGTCGACATCCATTCCAGAGCCTTGGTGACGGTGGGATCGTCGTAATGTCCCAGGAGTTGTAGCGAAAGAATTCCCGCAGCGGTCGTCGGCGGGCGCTGGGCCGGTCCCTGGTAGCCAAACCCTCCCTTGGGATGGGCACAACTCTTGATGTACTTCACCGCATTGTCGATGGTCTGCTGCGGCACAGGTATCTCGGCGTTGTTGGCCGCTCGCAGCGCCACCACCTGCATCACCGTCACGCTCACGTCCTGGGTGCTCGGGTTCGGCTGGTAACGCCAACCGCCGGCCTTCGACTGACACCGGACGATCAGGTCGACCGCCTTGCGAAGTTTCTCCTCCAATTCCGGATCCGGGTCCATCCCGTACATCTCCGCCATGCACAGGGTGGTCAAACCGTGAGAGTACATCGGGCCGGAACCCGGAATTCGCTTGGAACGGAACAGCCCGCTGGCTTCCTGAGTACGCAGGATGTACTTCTTGCCACGCTCCAGAACGTCCGCATACGGTCCCCGGCCCGGAACATGACCACGGCCCATGATCGAGAGAATCGCCATCGCGTTGGGAGCATTGCAGTCGTCCCACGCGCCGTCCATCGGAGAACCGTCTCGGATCTGGACGCCCTCGAGATACTTGACCGAACGATCCAGTGAATCGGTGACACGCCGGATGATCTCCGTCTCGGTCAGGATGTCAGCCGTCGCCGCTTTTGCCGCGGGTTTCTTGGCCTGGGCCTGGGCCTGGACTGACCGGGTGGACCCGGAGACGAAGATCCCCCAGGCAACGGCCACGGACAGTCCGACAACCAGCGTTGCCGTGGGCCAGCGGAGCGAGGTTCGGCGATTGATCATGGACAAACAGTCGATGAGTTGACAACAAATGCCGGGTCAGGAGAGACCCATCAGGCGACGGATACCAACATCGATCGAGTAGACGAGCACCAGGATGACCAGGACAAGCCAGTTGTCCCAGATGGTGGCCTGGTCTTGGCGGATGGTGCTGAGAGTCGTTCCGGTCAAGCGTCGTTCGAGCGACCCCAGTTGATCCAGCGGGATCAACGATCCACCCGTGGCCTGGGACAGTCCTTCGAGCGTGGCGCGATTGAGTTGAGGTTGCCGNAATTCTTCCGGAGCGATCATCACGTTGAGCAATGCTTCGGCCCCCTGCTCGGCATCACCGGTGGGCGGCGTGAACGTGACGGCGTGCTTGCCCGCCTCGGCGGGAAGAAAACTGCCGCGGTACAAACCCGGACGTCGCGAATCCTGTTGCAGCGANACCGACTTGCTGCCACCGGGGCCATTGACCGCGACGACCAGTTTTTCCTCGTCACGGGGTTTCCCGTCCGCGTTGGCGTAGGCTGTCAGTTCGATTGTTGCCTCTTCACCTGGCTGCACCCGGACCGGACGGACCTCGATGAAGCTCTTGGCTCCACCCTTTTCATCTCGTGCGGCCATGAACCGCAGGCTCTGACCCCAGAACTTGTAGAAGAACCGGTCNCCCACNGTNCGCCGCCACAACCAGGTGGAATCGGTGGCGATGAACATCACTTTGCCGTCACCGGATGGTTGCCACGAGATCAGAGGCAGTTTGCCCTGGGCCAGTTTCACCGATGGATTCCACGCCAAGATTTCTGCCCCCGCCGCGGGCCGTTCCACTGCCGCGCACCAGTAGTATTCCGGCATCTGGCTCCACACGACCTGGTTGCGGCCGACATCCTCGTAGAGCCGCATCGTCTCGTGCACCGCGCCACTGGCCGAAACCTCCATTCGAAACGGTTCGAACACCTTGGCCTCGCGGCCGGCAGCNCCCTCCTTGAGCGTCACCGGCAACAACTCGTGAAAGTCGGCACCAAAGGCATGCGGCATGTGTTCTGGCCCCGCCTCAACGATCAAGCCCACTCCCTGTTCCTGCACCGCGCGAATCAACAGGTCCTCGCGTTCCCGGGTAAGAAGTTCCGGCGACACATCCCCGAGAATNATCACGTCGTATTCACCAATCTCCTCGATCGTTGTGGGAAACGCCTTGGCTTGTTCAGCCTCCGGCTGCCGTCGCCACTCGGTCTCAACCACCACCTCGGGGTTGTCTTCACTGAGCCGACCGGCCACCCCGTTGTCACGTCGCAGGGCATTCTTCAAAAATCGAAAATCCCATCGCGGCCGTCCGTCGATCAACAACACCTTCAATTTCTTCTCGCTGACCCGCACGTAGGCCACGTCGTGGTTGTTGGCTCGCAGTTGCTTGCTCTCGTTGGGGTGCTCGGGCACCCGCACCTCCAGATACTGCGGCCCGGACTCCTCGGCAACGAAAGTCAATTCCACCTGCTGCTGCTCGGTCCCGCTCAGCACCAGNTGCTTTGTCGCCAGTACCGTCTCGCCCTGGCGGCTGTGCGACACCAGTTCGACATTGACCGGCTGACCATCGAAACCGTGGGCCTCGATAGTCGCGTGGACCCGGACCGTATCCTTCTTGGCCACCAGTCCACTGGTGTAAACGTCGACGATGGCAACATCCTGGATGTCAGCGGTCGAACCAACCGGCACCGTGAACACCGGCGCGCCATCCCTGCGGTACGCTCGCGCCGCGGCGGCGGCATCGGCCGGACTGGCCCCGCCGGTATTCTGTCCGTCGGAGAAGAGCAATACCCCGGTGACCCGCTGGCCGGCAGCACGATCCAGCACGCCCAGGACCGCGTCACCGAGATAGGAGGCGTTGGGTTGAGCGACAGAAATTCCCGGGGTTTCCTCCGACTCGTCCGTTCCGGTTTCCGAAGCATCCAGGTCCAGTGGTTCCAGTCGACGGGCGAAGGCAAAATACTGCACGTCGTACTTCTCGGCCAACTTGTCAAAGACCGATTCACGAGCGACCTCGACGGCCTCCTCGGCCAACTGCACCCGTCCGTATTCATTGATCGTGGCCCGGATCTCAGCATCCATGCTGCCGTCGTCGCCGACGGACAATCCCGCCGCCCGCGCCACTGCCAGTCGCTCATCGTCGGTCTCGAACGGACCCGCCGGAAGTTGCATGCTCTGTGACGCATCAAACACAACCGCCAGGATCGGCTTCTTGTTGATCTCCTCGGTCAACCGCAACACCGGGCTGGCCAGCACCAGGATCAACATCGTCAACACGAAGACCCGCGTGACGGTCAGGGCAATTCGCAGGCCGCGACGGACCGTTGCCAGGTTGTTCCGCTGGCGGGTGTAAATGAACCAGGCCGCGGGGATCACCAACAGCAGGGCATACAGCCACAACGGGCGCTGGAATGCGACATGAGTGTCGGAGATGTTTTCAACCATCTCGTCGGCCACGCCGATCGATCGCAACAACGACTCGAACATCCTCGGACTACGCCCCCCTCCCTGGTCGGCTCAATCGGCCGAACACGGAGTCACTTCTTCGGCCCCTTTGCCCGGGCCCGCGACAACTTCTTGAAGTAATCGCGGATGAAGCCCCGGTAGGCCTTCGGTCCTTCCTCTCGCAGTCCCTGCAACAATTCTTCCCGTTCCTTGGGTTGCATCTTCAGGATCACCCGCCGGGTGGCGACGTCAAGCTTGTCCAGGTCCACCAGGACCTGCTCGGTCCCCTTGTCGTCAGGATCCTGGTTTCCGATCAACTGGTTGGCCAGTGTCGGCTGAGGCGGCATCGGTTGGTTCTTCTGCTGATCCTTTTGCTGATTCTTCTGCTGGTCCTGTCCCGGCTGAGACTTGGCCTGCTGTTGTTGTTGCTGCTGTTGCATCCGCTGCATCATCTTCTGTGCCTGCCGCGTCAATTCCTGCTGCAACAACTGTTCGAGGTCCTGTTGAGCCTTTTCCTGGCCCTTTTGCTGCTGGTTGCTTTGCTCGGATTTCTGCTGGGCCTTCTTCAACTGGTCCTGGAGATTGTCGAGTGATTTCTGATCACTTTTCAGCGCCCGACGGGCGCTGTTGAGTTCCTCGAGACGCTGCAACTGGTCACGGTTGCGTTCCTGTTGCTCGGGGTCCGAGGACTTTTTGCCGTCCTCCTGCTTCTTGAGTTTCTCCTTGAGATCCCGAATCATCTTCTCGAATCGTGGATCCAACTCCGCCTGCAGGCCTTCAAGCTTCGGCAGAAAGAACTCTTCCTGGGCTTCCTTGTCGTCGCCCTTCTTCTTCTCACCCTTCTTCTTCTCGCCCTTCTGCTTCTCGCCCTGGTCCTCGTTGGTCGGTTCACCGTCATCGGTGTCCCGTTGTTCCTTGGGCGGATTCTTGTAGTTCTCATCCCCGGGCTTGTAGGGCCCGTCGGGAAGGTCCCGCTGCTGTTTCCGCTTGGCGTCGAGCAGTTCGGCGGTATCGTCGAGTTTCTTCTCCGACTTCTTGGCAACATCCTTTTGCTGTTCGCGGAGGGCGTCGAGCAGATCCTTGGACGTGAGATCCTGCAGGCTGTCCTTCAGCAGGTTTTCCTCCTTGCCCTGCAGGGCCTCGAGGTCTTTCTGCATCGCCTTGAGGTACTCCTTGAGATCCTGCAACGCGTCACGAGTCAACTCGGCATTTTGTTCCAACAGATCCTTCTTGAGATCCTTCATTGCCTGTTTCATATCATCGCGGCTATCTCGCTGCGCCCGAGCCAAGGCATCCATCCGCTTCTGGATGGACTCGAGATCCTTCTGGACCCGCTCGGCCTTTTTGTTGATCTCCGGCAGCTTCGTGTCCTGCTTCTTGGGCTGTGTCGCCTGCTGGAGATCCTTGGCCAGTTGCTTGAGCGGATCAACGGCGGCTTTTTCAAACGCCCCTTCCAACTGCTTGATCTGATCGGCCACCTGCGGTGGGACCAGTGGGTTCTCCTCGGCCTGCTTGGCCAGTGCCCCCAGGTCGTTCTTGACCTGTTCAGAGAGCGCCGCATTCTTGTTCTCGTCCGCGGCCAACTTCGCGAGTTCCTTTTTCAACTCGGCGAGTTTCTTCTGCTCCTCGGGGTCCAGTTCAACCGGTTTTTCTTCCTCGGGCTTGTCGGCCTTCTTCTTGGCATCGGCGTCCTTCTTCGTGTCCTCCTTCGCGTCCTTCTTCTTCTGCTCCTCGGCGTCCGCCTTGGCCTTTTCGATCTTCTCGGTCAGGTCCTTGTAGTTCTCTTCCAGTTCATTCGACTTCTCCTGGATCTTCTTCTGCTGCGAAACCAGATCCACCAACTTGTCGCGGAAGTTGTCGGTCTGTTTCTCGAGTTGTTCGAACTGCTTGTCGGCAGCCGCGTTGTCGTTCTTGATCTGGATCACATAATCAATTGTCTGGCCACTCTGGCCATTGCCATCACGGACCTCGATCCGGTAGGTCAACGTGTCACCGGTCTTGAGTCCCCGGTCGGCCAGATCGAGAGTGATATCACGGTGATCGTTCTGGACCGGTGGACTGAGCGTCACAACAGGTTCCCCAACAAACGTGTCCTGGTCCCCGGTCTTCACGCTCAACACGATATCCTTCACACCAAAATCGTCGAACGAGGTGATGAAGACAGGCACCGGCTGCGGCTGGGTCAACACGAGAGTCTGCTGCGGCCTCTCGATGATCACCTGTGGCGGATTGTCCGGGATGGCAACGATCTTTGCCTCGGCCATCGTCAGGTTGTAGCGGTCAGCCCGATTCTTGAGCTGGATGCGATACAGCCCGTTGTCCAGCAACGGGAATGTGCCGGTGAAGTGACTCTGTCCCTCGTCGAGTTCCGTCGGAGACGCTCCCGACTTCAATTCAAAAGTCTGACCGGTCGGCAGCAACTTGACGACGGTCTCCTGGGCCGGAGGCATCGCCCCGGTTGTCCCCCAGATCGCCTGCCCACCATGCAGGGTGAACATCATGCCCGAGACAGCGCGGCCGGACAGTCCCACCGCACTGGCGGGCACTTCCAGGGTCACCAGTCGGCCCAGTTGCGGGAGGTCGCCCATGCGAACCCGCGAGGCGGTACCAGGTTTTCCCTCGTTGATCAGGTCCTCACCCCAGAATGCCCGGTGCTCCCAGCCCTGCCCATCGTGCCACTTGAGCATGATCTCGCGGGGCGATTGATCGGGTGGCAGGTACACCGTGGCAAACAACACGTCGTCGGTCCCAACCTGGAACGGCTCGGTTGCCTTGGTGAACCCGTGTGAGTGCACCGCGGGATTGGCGGGATCCGTATGAGCGGGCTGGCCGGCGAGCGAATTGAGCTGCCAGGTGCCACTCGGTGATGCCCCCTTGGGACGGACCGAACCAAACCAGTCACGAGGTGTTCGATCTGCAACGTCCTGCCGGATTCGCTTCAGCTCGAGAAACTCGATCTTCGCCTCGTGAATGTCACCCTCGGTGACAACATCCACCGAGACAGTGCTGCCCACTGGCCCCTCGACATCGGCAACCGGCGAAAAACGCTCGGGCTTCTCCATGTACTCCGGATAGGCCAACCGGGTTGACACCCTCACGATCTCTGGCCGCTCGAGCATCTCGACTCGAAAACGCCGAGTGTAGGTACCACCACCACTGACCCGGTAATGAAAATCGTGCTCCAATCCCTTCAGGCTGAATTTCCAGAAGGCCAGGTCACCCCGGGTCTCGAGCTTGGTTGAGACCGGTGACGTGTGGCGAATCACCACTTCCTCATTCTCGTCGTTGACCGTCTTGATCACCAACTGCAGCGCCTCGTCATCGTACAGTTTGCGGCTGTCGGTGAACTCGACCAGGAACTCCACGTCATCCCCGCGGACGACGAAACCGTTTCCTTCTTGCTGTTGATCACTGTTGCCCACCTTCACGGTGTAGGCCACGTGCCCGGATGGGGGAATGTCGGCGAACGGATTGAAAACCCGTGCCATCGCGGTACGAACGCCGGGAACAAAAACCACCGCCAACGCCAACACACCAATGATCGCGACGGCACTCGCACGACGGAAATTCTGGACGTCAAGAACCCGGCGTGGATTGAACCCACGGATCCGTTCCAGGGCCTCCGAAACCAGCCTGCGATGAAACGCCTCGGAAACCGGCACCGCTCTCGACTCGTCTTCCAGGTCAATGCATGTCACCAGCCGGTTGTGAATCTTGGGCAACTGTGTCTCGATCCGACGCGCCACCAGCACGTTCGAAAGACGACGGAACAACGGCCGTAGCACTCCGGCGATCACCGCCCATGTGGTGGGCACCACCAGCAACACCAGCGCGATCGCACGCAACGCGGTCCACTCCGAGGGCACGGCACTGGACACAAGAAAATCGGTCATCGACATCGTGACGACCAGCAACAGCCCCAGGCCAAAACTGGCCAACAGGCCCGTCAGCACCCATGTCGATCGCAAGAGCCGTCGTGTGCGAGACACCAGCGACCGAATCGGTGCAGTGTCTGTGTTGGAGGTGCCGTTCGCCGGGTTGAGACGGCCATTGCCGTTGCTCGAATGGTCACTCGTCATGGGTCGTTCCTGCCAATCGGTGACAGCCAACACATCAGCGTCGGCTTGTGTGTGAACGGTGTATTCAATGCCCTATTGCAAGGGTTGTCAATCGCGGTCTGTGGCCCCCGGAAGCGAATTCGCACCTTCATTCGTTGGTGGCTCCGGTTGGCGACTCTTCGGTCACGTCAGCTCCGGTCATGCGACCAACCCAGCCACCCGGACTCAGTTGCTTGATCCGTTCCATGGCGGTGTCATCCTCTTCGTCGGCGACCTGTCCACTGAGCGTCGACAACAGGAATTCGGCGGCGATGACCAGGAACATCACGAAAATCAACCACCGCCAGATCTCGTTTTGAGTGCCCGGCTTACCGTACTCCTGCTCTGTTTTCGCGGTGGCGTCGATCACCTGCAACGTCTTACCGGGCTCCAACCCGGCGAGCATCGTCGCCGCCTGGGTCGCCACCCGCTCCATCCGCTTGGCTGCTTCGGACGTATTGTCGGCTTGTTCGAGGTTTCCACCAAGCGTACTGAAGTCCGATTCGCCCGGTGCCAGGTTCACGGCAAACGCGAGTTTTCCTTCCTTCGGACGCTCGGTGCTTCCCCCGCTGACCTCCACATCGTAAAAACCTTGCCTGCCGGTTCGTTCAAAAGCGCCGACCAACCGGGCTCGAGACCGCTGGAACTGGTCCAGCGGATTCACCTGGCCACCCGGCCCGGTCACTTTCGCCGACACCGGATCCCAGCCGGATTCCTCGGCAAAAAACTCGGCCGTTCCACCGGCCCCCACCACGCTGGGACCACTCAACTCCGGCTGTTTCATCACGTGGCTGACCATCCTCAGCACCAGCGGCACGAACTCGGGCCGCATTGGCAGATTGGTCCACTTCGAGTGAAAGGCGAAGGACGAGAGCACGATGTGTCCATCTCCGTATCGGCCTTCAATCACGGCCGGAGCATCACTGCCAGCAAAACCGATCAACGGCCAGCTGCTGCCACGTTCCTCGGGCAACGTCATCGCAAAATGCCGGTAGACCTGCACCCGTGTCAGGTAGGGCGTCTTGCCACCGGTGAAGGCCGAGAGAATCTCGTTGGAAAAATCGATGTTGGCGAACTTCGAAAAAGTGTCTGTCTTTTCCGGGTCACCGACAGCCGCCGCCAGCGAGGCTGCCAGCATCGGGACAGCCGCATCGTTGGGATTGGGGAAGAACTGCTTGGTGTAGATCTCCGGATTGACCTTGTCGCCGGGCAACACGATCAACCCGCCTCCCTTGTTCACGAAGTCTCGCAAGAGCGTGAAGCGTTTGGCATCCAGTTGACCACAGTTGGTCAGGATCACCACCACCGCCCGCGACAGGGCATCGGCGTTCAACTCGTTCTGGGGGATCTCTCGAACGTCCAGCGACCGAACAAACTCGCGTCCCGGAGACAGCAGGCCCGAGTCGGGCGTGCTGTCATCCCCCTGGTCTTCGTCGGCCTCGTCGTCATCGCTCGACTCCTGGGAGGAATCGGTGGCCGTCAACGCCGTCCTGACATAAAGCGCCGAATCGTCCAGTGGATTGGGACTCGGATTCCCATTCACCAGCAACACCCCGACCTGGGGCCGGACATCCAGTGTGAAACGGAAGATGTTGTCATCCAGAAACGGATCACCGGGTATCTCGAATTTCCCCTTCAGGACTCCCGGTTCGGTCGGCACATAAACCACCTCGAGTTCTTCGGTCTTTCCAGCCGCGACAACCATGCTCTGCCTGTCGACCTGTTGGCCACCGACACTGGTGGTGACAGCAAAACTGCTGGAGGTCGTCTTCGTCGGAGAAAAATTGCGGATCCGCGGCCGGAAAGTCACCGGCAAACCGACGATCACCCGTGCCGGGGCCGGGGCATTGCCAATGACAGCCACGTTGTCCAGTTCCCGACCACTACCAACATTGACGACCCGCAACTCGGTATTCTCGGGAACCTGCACGGCACTCTCCCCCCCCCGGAACTCCTCCCAGCCACTTTGCTGGAGATCGGTGAAGAGGTAGATCACCGGTTCCTGGAGTTTCGAGAGTTCGGCCGAATCGCCCGCAAACAACTGGGAGAAGGCCGCGTAGAGATTGCCCCGGGACGGGGCCGTTTCCAGGTTGTCGATCTCGTTCTGGATTTCTTCGGTCGACGCCTGGAACCGCCTCAACAACTGCTCGGGGCGTTCACCGACCCGGATCATCGTCACGTGATCACCGGGCTCGAGATTTCCCAGGACCTCACCCGCGGCCTCTCGCGATCTGTCCAGGGCCGTTCGGCCATCACCGGCCGCAGCCCCCATGCTCGCTGAGGTATCAAACATCAGCACCACGTCGCGACCGCCGGCTCCATCAACGAACAGCGATTTCCAGTGGTCGGGCGTCCGCATCCGGGAAATGGCAAACACCAGGAACAGGAGAAAAAGTGTCCTGAGCAGAGCGATGAGCCATTCGAGGAATTTCATCCGGCGGCGTTGCTGGACGTAACTGTCAAACAGAAACCGGAAGGTGCTCAACTCGACAGTCTTCAACCGGTGCAGGGTCAACAGGTGCAACAACACCGGAATCAATGCCAGTGGCAGAAACCACAATAGCGCCGAATTCGTGAACAGGCTGGTCAATCCGCCCACTGCCTGGTCCTTGTCGTGGTTGAGAGAAGGGAAATCACAAGGCGGCTAGAAAATCCGGCTGCGCTTGTCGAGATACGCTGCAAGGAACTTGTCGTAAGGTTGTGACGTGTCACACAATTCGTAACTGATCCGCCGCTCGAAACAATCCCGCTTCACTTGTTCGGTGAACTGGTTGATTCGCGAAAGATACCGACGTCTCAAACTCTTGGGATTGGCCACCACCCGGCCAGCACCCTCCATGTCCTTGAATCGAGTCAGCCGGTCATAGGGGAATTCCAACTCGGCCGGGTCCATCGTGTGAAACACGATCACCTCGTGGTTGTTGTGTCGGAAGTGGCCCAGCCCGCTGGCGATCGATTCCTCGTTGTCGATCAAGTCGCTGATCACGATGATCAACCCCCGCCGCTTGGTCCGCTCGGCCGCCTCGTGTAGCACCCCGCCGACATCCGTCTCGCCACCTGGCTCGATGCCATCCAGCGACTGGAGAATGCGACGGAACTGTGTCGGATGCGCCTTGGGGGGAATGAACCGTCGCACACCCGAGTCAAATTCCACCAGCCCCACCGCATCGTTCTGGCGAAGCAGAAGGTAGGTCAACGCGGCTGCCAGGTACGAACCCCAGCTGAGCTTGCTCTGATCACCGGAACCGAAATCCATCGAGCTCGAGCAATCCAGCAGGATGTAGGCCCGCAGGTTCGTTTCATCCTCGAACAGCTTGACGTAGTACTTGTCCGAACGTGCCACGATCTTCCAGTCGAGGTTGCGAATCTCGTCTCCGGGCGTATAGGACCGGTGATCAAGATACTCAACCGAGAATCCGTGGTAGGGACTGCGGTGCCGCCCCGTCAGAAAACCCTCCACGACCTGCTTGGAAACCAGTTCCATGTTGCCAACGCGGTGCAGACCCGCGGGATCAAGGTACTTCTCCGTTGCCGCCATCGTGGCCTGACCTTCAAGAGAGAGGAATTCCGGAGTCGAACAGGAAGAGAGTTACAACTCCTCGCTGGTCTCCTTGCAGAGTCGATCAATGATGGTGTCAGTCGTGACGCCATCGCTTTCGGCCGAGAAACTGGTGACAAGCCGGTGACGCAGCACCGGAAAGGCCACGTAACGAATGTCCTCGATCGAGGCATTGAATCGCCCCTCGAGCAGGGCGTTGGCCTTGGCTCCCATCAGCAGAGCCTGGCAGGCACGCGGACCGGCCCCCCAGGTCAGGTACTGCTTGACGAAATCGGGTGAGTCATCCGCATTGGGACGGGTTCCTCGAACCAGTCGCACGGCATAAGCCGCGATACTTTTGCTGACGATCACCTTCCGCACCACCTGCTGAAGTTGCATGATCTCGGCACCATCCAGCAGCGAGTTCAGTGTCGGCTTGTCCTGCGACGTGGTCGTCTCGGCAATCTGAAGTTCTTCCTCGAAGGTCGGGTAATCGATCAGGATCCGGAACATGAATCGGTCGAGTTGGGCCTCGGGCAGCGGGTAGGTTCCCTCCTGCTCGATCGGGTTCTGGGTCCCCAGGACCAAGAACGGTCGATCCAGGTCGAACGTCTGGCCCGCAATTGTCACCTGGTACTCCTGCATCGCCTGCAACAGCGCGGCCTGGGTTTTGGGCGGGGTCCGGTTGATCTCGTCACCGAGAATGATATTGCCAAAGATCGGTCCCTTGACGAATTTCATCCGCCGACGTCCTGTCCCCTCTTCCTCCTCGAGGATCTCGGTGCCGACGATGTCACTGGGCATCAAGTCGGGCGTGAACTGGATCCGGCTGAAATCCAACGACAGCATCTCGGATATCGAGCTGATCATCAGGGTCTTGGCCAACCCGGGTACACCCTCGAGCAGACAGTGCCCCTGGGCAAACAGCGCGATCAGCACCTGCTTGAGGACCTCCTCCTGGCCAACAATCACCCGGCTCAACTCGTTGGTCAGTTTCCCGTAGACCTCGGCCGCCTGATCGGCTGCTTTCAGGTCCTGGTCATCAACCTGGCCCGCACCGGCATTCAAATCTGTCGCCATGTTTCCCTCGCTGCTTGAACCCGCAGCCTCCGTGCCGTCCCCAACGGCCGACATTCGTGGCCCCAAGCTACACCGAACTGCCCGCCAGTCAACCGAACGCAGGGGAATCGCCCGATGCATTCCGCTGGCAGCCGGACTATTCAGGCTTCTGCCAGGGGACAGCACCATACCTCTGCAATTGTCGCATCAGCGCCGCGGACATCTCGCGAAAGACCCTGGGGTTTTTCTTCGCCAGGTCGATCTTCTCCCGGGGATCCCGCTCCAGGTTGTACAACTCCAACGGAGCAAACGGGCTGTTGTGCAACAGTTTCCAGGGCCCACGGCGAACCGCCTCGATTGTCTTGCCCGCATAACGGGCCCCTCCCTCGCGACGACTGAAGAACCACAGGTCTCGCAATGGCGGCTGCGACTTGCCCAGCAAAGTCGGCACGATGCTCCGCCCTTCGATCTCCCCGGGCAACGCCGCCCCGGCCACCTGGCACACGGTGGGGAACAGGTCCATCGACAACGCCATCAGGTCACTTCGAGAACCCGGCTTGATCCGACCCGGCCAGCTCACACAAGTGGGCACCTTCAGGCCTCCCTCGTAGACGCTTTGCTTGCCGTCCCGCAGCGGGCCGTTGTTGGCGCCAGCATTCAGTTGGCCACCGTTGTCGGAGGTGAAGACAACCAGGGTGTTCTTGGCCTGGCCGTTCGTCTCCAACGACTTCAACACCTTGCCGATCCCGTCATCCATGTGCTCGATCAACGCCACCAACTTCGCCCGACGGCGATCGATCTTCGGTTCTCGCTTGAGAACCCGCTGGACCCAGTCGGCGGGTGGCTGGATCGGGGTGTGCGGCGCGTTGTAGGCCAGGTAAAGAAAGAATGGCCGACGATCCCGCCGCCGGGCGGCCAGTTCCAGGTAGTCAACCGCCCACTGGGAGAACAAGTCGGTGGCGTGCCCCTTGGGATCGATCGTTTCGGCGTTCTTTCGCATGTAGTTGTTGCCGTGGCGACGGTGGTTGTAGTAGTCGTCCATCATGTCGCCCAGGAATCCGTGAAAGTGCGAGAAACCACGGTCGTTGGGCAGGTTGGGCGCATCCAGTCCCAGGTGCCACTTGCCCACCATCGCCGTGTGATACCCCGCCTTGGCCAGTGGCACGGGCAACAGCACCGCATCGTGACGCAGGTAGCCCCAACTGTTGGCCGGATGGGTCCGGATCACACCGGGGACACCCACCAGGTCCTGGTAGCGACCGCTCAACAATGCTGCTCGGGTCGGCGAACAGACCGGGCAATTGGCATAGAAGTTGGTAAATGTCATCCCCGAGGCGGCCAGGCGGTCGATGTGGGGCGTTCGCATGTCCCGGGCCCCCTGGGACGCCAGGTCACCATACCCCAGGTCGTCCACCAGGATCAGCAACACGTTGGGACGATCCGCCAGTTCGGCAGCACCAACCGGTGTCGCCATCTCCGCCCACAGCCCCAGCGCCGCACAAGTGATCAGAATCCCCGGGTTCAATTTCATCCACTTCCGTACTCGCATCACCTCACGACTCCTGCAGGGCCACACCAACCTGGTCACTTCGTCTCTCGATCCGTTCAACGACAATTCGCATCCCGGCGTTACCGGCCCGAGCCCGGCACTCGTCCATCAACGCAGTCACCCGTGGACCAATCCCGCTGACCGGTTCGCCCACCGGCAACAATCCCGGCACCACCAGAAGATGACGGCATCGCAGTCGACGTGCCTGGCGAATCGCAGCATCCAATCGGCTCACCACGCCGCGACGAACGACGGGAGACCTGGAGGCAAATGTCACCCGGCCGAGATCGACCACCGCCTCGATCGCCGCCAGCTCCACTCGGTGCCTGGCCAATGCCAACACGAGTTCCTGTTGCCACGCTTCGGGCCGTTTCAACACCGTCTCGTCACCAACAACCCGCCAGCCAGCCGCCACCGCCCGGGCCACCAGGATCCCGGGCCCGTCGTCGATGTCCTCTCGCAATGTCTCCAGATCCACGCCAACCGGCACATCGTCACGAGACAATTCACCGGCGGCGGCCACCGGAATCCCCAGGACCACCGGCACGCTGGTCGCCGCCGACCACCGGAGAAAACTCCGCCGCGTGCAATCCGGCAGAGCCAATACCGGCAAACCCGTCCGTGTTTCGTTCACGCGAACTTCTCCCACAATCGTTCAAACTGCCTCGAGAAATCTTCAACAAACCGTGGATCTCCGGTCACCAGGAAGTTCTCCTGGTTCCGGTTGGCCGCCGAGCGGGTCCAGTTGTAACTGCCGTTGAGCAACAGATGGTGATCGAAAATGGCAAACTTGTGATGCATATGATCGTCAGTCCGATCGATTCGCACCTCGACCCCCCGATCCTGCAACCTCTCGATGTCCGACCCCCGATCGCCCGACTTGTCGTCGTCGCTGATAACGCGGACCTTCACGCGGCGTTGACACGCATCGAGAATTGCGTCCGAGACACGATCATCGGTGATCGTGAACACGCAGATGTCGACACTGTTGCGTGCCCGGTTCAACAGGCCACGGATCTTTGCGGGGCAGTCATTGTCGGGCGCAAAATACGTTTCGGCCGTCGCAGGCGGTCCACCACTGGAATCGGCCGCCTGCAGCATCTTGATCACTTCCTCGAGCCACCCGATGGTCTCGATGGAATCCGGATCAACAATGGAATCACGCGCCAGGTCAAAGGCCACGCTGCGAAAGAGTGCCAATTGGTGAGGATCCGGATCAATGTGATCGAAGATCCGATCCATTGCCGACCGTTCACTCCGAGTCAATCGGCGATCGTCGAGCGTCTGCTCGAGCATCTTCCGCACCTGTTGAGGATTCACTGTTCCATCTCCCTTTCACTGCTGGCGCCAAACAACTGACCGATGCTGGCCAATTTCGGATCACCCAGGTATCCATAGCGATTGATCCACACGCCGGCAGCCGGGCTGTCGGCGACGATCTTCAGACGACGATGAAAATCGTTATCCGGGCCATACCCATGCACCAGGGGATAGACCTGTGCCCGATCGCCGACCGCCACGGTGGCCTGGGCGATCTTGCGACGCTGGGTCGAATCCGAAACCGGGTGCGGCTCGTCGGGTTCCGGGTACCGGTAATCGGCCAGTGACTCACCACCAGGATCCTCAGGGGTGCCGTCAAACATGTCGAGCAGGCTGATCAACGCCCGGACCAGCAACCGCTCGTTGAGTTCCGGTCGCCGAGCCATCAACTCGTTGCCCCAGAAGGAGACCATCTGGGCCCAGTGCATGGTGTAGAGCTTGGGAGACACCGCGTCGGAGAACTCGGCCACTCCCGAAAAATCCAGTCCGGTCACCACGGTCCAGGGCGGCATGAAGGCGTGTGACATCAACAGCTTGTCCGGGTCAACAGCATCGATGGCCTGTCGCCAGTCCCGCACCAGGTCGACCGACAGCGCCGCCTTCAATCTCAGCCACTCGACCACTCCCGGTCGCGACAGCACTTCCCGGGCCAGGCGGAATCGGCCCCGGTCCCGCTCGGCCAATTCGGCCAGGTCCTCATCCCCAAGTTCGGTCTCCAGCCATCGCTTCAGTGCCGAGACGTCCGAACGGATTGTTTCAAAGTCGAAACCGTGGTCGACGGCAAATGTTTCGACGTGGATCCCAAAGTCCTGGAAGACTTCCCCCCACGTGTAACAGGGGTACTCGGGCCAATCGATCCGGAACCCGCTCACGTTGGGGTACTGACGCACCAGGTCCGCCGTGTAGCAACGGTTCCAGTCCCGCACCGCGGGACTGGCCAGGCTGGCCGTGTCGGCCATCCGTCCGGCGGGAATCTCGCCATCGGGAGTCCGTGGCCGATCCTCGTCTCGCAGGCCCGAGGGACGTGCCGCGGGCACCTGCAAGAACACGTCCAGCCCACGTCCCCGGGCCGCATCGATGAACTCCCCGATCAGCGATCCATGGGCGTCTGTCAATCCTCCCGCAACACGAGGCCTGTACGTGGATCCGTCGTAACAGCTTTCCTCGGGCCGGTAACTGGTTTCACTCTGGACCCACAACGAGCGTTTGCCAAAGAGTGGGCGGTCGAACAACCGCGGGCTGCTGCCGGCATCGTCGGGCGGTTGGAAACTCCCCTCGCCCTCGGCTGCCTCGGCCGTGACGGTCGGGTTCAGGGCCACGGCCGTCGCACCGACCGCCGTCACGTTCTCCAGGACAGGATCGACACCCTCGCTGAGGATAAAATCCCCCAGCACAGTGATTCCCACATATCGGCTCACGGCAGACAACTCACTTCAAAGGACTCTCGTACCACACCACGTTCTGGCTGCCACGGCCAGCAATCAGGATGTCCAGGTCACCGTCGCCGTCGATGTCCACCGCACGGATATCGTAAGACTCCTGGTTGCTACCGATCAGGTGATTCGTGAAACGCCCCTTGCCGTCGTTTTCAAACCACCACGCTTCCTTGCTGCCATAACCACACGTTGCCGCGTCGATGTCACCGTCGCCATCCATGTCGGTCACCACGAGGCAGTGTGGCTCCTTCAGTGTCTTGTGGATCTCGTGAATCCGGAACGAGGGAGCCTCGAACCACAGCACTCCCACACCGTGGCCACGGGTGGCAATGAAGTCCGTCTTCCCGTCGCCATTGACGTCGGCCGGCATGATGTTGGTCGCCCCCGGTTGATTGTCGGCCAGCAGGTGCTTGGTCCAGACCCTGGTCGGATCCTTGGGAGCTTCCCACCAGGCAAACCAGTTGCCCATTTTTGTCTTGTCCGTTGGGCCGCCCTTGGCCCCACTCGCCGCGTCGGGCCGTCCATCCCCGTTGACATCCCCAAAACCCAGGTAGTGGGAGAGTCCCGGTGCGTCCCCGGAGGCAAAGATGTGGCGATGCCAGCGGTCTGCTTTTCTTGGACGACGGGGCACCTTCAACCAGGCCAGCGAGTTGGGAAATCGGCCGACAGGTTGAGCACTGTTGGCCAACAGGTCGGGACGGCCGTCTCCGTCAACATCTCCCTTGAGCAGCCCGTGAATTCCGTTGACCTGGTCATCGACGAGGTGAAATTTCCACGCCTGCTTCAGTGGCTTCTTGGGACACTCCAGCCAGTAGACCAGGCCAGGCTGGTAGCGAGCACCAACCCAGTCGAGATCGCCGTCACGATCGACATCGAGGAATTCCGAGTGGATACAGGAATGAGCCGGATCGCTTTCGATGATCGTCTCGGTCCAATCGGGTCCGACAAACAATCGCGTCTTCCCACCGCTGTTGGCAATGATGTCGACCTTCTTGTCCCCGGTAAAATCGGCGGCGACAGCATTGACCGTATGCACCCCGGTGTGCACCACGTGCTTCTTCCACTCGGCCGATTGGACCGGTCCGCAGTCCAGGCCCAGGCACAGCAGCGTCAACAACAGAAGAGAATCCTGAAAGAAACGTCTCATCGAGACCGGCTCCTGGAGAATCACTTGAAAAAAGACGACGGCGTATCAGGCTATCAATCTCGTGCCACCATAACCACGTCCGCCGGAAATTGATTCCACGACCACCGGCACGGATTGTCCTGGAAACAAGGAAAAAACGAGCCTCGTCGTTCGGTGACGAAATCATTTTCTCGATTTTCTGTCACCCGGCGGGTTGTCCCGACGGTGTTCCTGCGGTTATTGCCTATCGTGAGACGACCGGCACGCTGACAGGTGTCGACCTGCCGGTGCGACTCTCTGCAAGGAACCGAGACCCCAACAGAGCACACGTCATGTCACAAATCCTCATCAGCGGCGCCTCGGGCATGGTCGGCCAGGCGCTCTGCGCGTCACTGGAATCCGACGGCCACCAGGTGATCCGACTGGTCCGCAACCCGTCACAACTCTCGGAAACCGGCACGGTGCTCTGGTCTCCTGTCGACCAGGCCATCGATGGGGACACCCTGAAATCCCTCGGGCGACTCGACGCGGTGGTGCACCTGGCCGGTGAAGGCATTGCGGCGGCACGATGGTCCACCACTCAAAAAGCCAGGATCCGCGACAGCCGAATCGTCGGGACTCGCCTCCTGGCCAACACGATCGCCGGTTTGCCCGAGCCACCCGGGACACTGGTCAGTGCTTCAGCGATCGGCTTTTACGGCGATCGCGGTGACGACTGGGTCGAGGAGTCCGACCAGCCGGGAGACATGTTTCTCAGTGACCTGTGTCGCGACTGGGAATCGGAAACCGACCCGGCTCGCCAGGCCGGCATCCGGGTGGTCAATCACCGCATCGGTGTGGTTCTCTCGAAGACGGGAGGGGCACTGCAAAAGATGCTGCTCCCCTTCAAGCTCGGGTTCGGTGGTCGCGTGGGGTCGGGCAAGCAATTCTGGAGTTGGATCACTCTCGACGACCTGGTCGCCTCGATCCGTCACGTGATCGACACCGAATCAATCGCTGGCCCGGTCAATGCCGTGACCCCGACACCAGCCACCAACCTCCAGTTCACCAGGACGCTTGGCAAGGTCCTGGTACGTCCCACCCTGTTTCCCCTGCCGGCCTTCATTGCCCGTGTGATGCTCGGAGAAATGGCCGACGAACTGCTGCTGGCCAGTGCGAGAGTCCGCCCCGGTGTGCTGGAGCAGACCGGATTCGCGTGGAGTCATCCGGAACTCGACGGCGCGCTGCGTCACGCCCTGCAGTAAGTCCATCTCGTCCCATCCGGTGCCGTTTCAAGCCGGCCGGGTGCCGATTGCCACGGTTCACGGACAGTCCGTGTCGACCACCCAGACCGGGTTTCCCTCCGGATCGGAAAAACTGCCGAACCAGAACTTCAACTGCTTGTCGAACGATGGACCGCCGGTGATCGTCGCGCCGTTTTCTTCCAGGTGGTCCAGCAATCCACCAACATCATCAACCTCGATCTGGAGCACCACGGTGTTGTGCTGGCGATCACCGGGAACCACGCCGGCCTCGGCTGCCGAGCCAATCCCGAGCCGGATGCCGGTGGATGTTTCGAGATTGGCGAACTGAAACGTGTCATTGAAGAATCGCACGACCTCGAAACCCAGGACATCCCGGTACCAGGCGACCAGCAGGTCGAAGTCATCAGCCAGGATCACGATCTCTCGTGGACGAATCTCGATCACGCCACGTCACTCCCCCGGACCACTCACGTCCGGCACCCCGTCGGCAACCGTCACACTTGACGGCTGGTCAGAGGCTGCAGTGGCCTCCCGAGCGGCAGATTTCCCTCGCTTCAATTCGCTCTTCTGAACTTCCTCCCAGTCAATCCGCGAGGAAACGACATCTTCGAAGGTCGCTGCCCGGCCACCGGACAGCCGAGATTCATAATCTTCCGGCCTCGGGAGCGTGTCACTCATCGAACGTCGAAACAGGGCTTTCTTCAGAGCCTGCCAGGCCCCGGTCCGGAATTCCCAGGCAAACTTCACAAAGCCCCAGAACCGCCAGTTCTTCACGTACACCGCCAGGTAAGCCCGCAGTTGGATCCACTCGAGTTGGTTGCGAGTCATCCCGGCGAATTCCATCGCCCCACCAACCTGCTTGTTGTACTCGTCCCAATCGGTGGTCACCAACCGGTATCCTCCCTCGCCCTGGGCCGCCATCCGGCCGACTTCGGTCCCGGGATAGGGACACATCAGGCCGATCATTGGCAGATCCGGGTTCATCCTGACAGCCAGGTCAACCGTCTTGCGAATCGAATCACGGTTCTCGTCGGGCTGCCCGATGATGAAGAACGTCCCGAACGACAGGCCAGCCCGGCGAGCCGCTTCGGCAGCCGCGAGTATCATCTTGAGGTTGGTCCCCTTGCCAAGAGACCTCAATTTCTCCTCGTCCCCGGTTTCGATTCCCAACTCGACTCGATAACAGCCCGCCTGTTTCATCAGTCGCAACAGGCTCTCGTCGACAAATCTCACGTGAGTCTGACAGTCCCAGCGGATCCGTTCGGACAACCCCGACTCGATCAACGCCTCCATCAATTCACGGGAACGATCCATGTCGACGGTGAACAGTTCGTCGCCGAACCTCAAATCGCCGATGCCATGCTCGTCGAGCAACCACCGGATCTCAGCGACAACATTCTGAACCGATCGCGACCGGGCAATCCGCCCGTTGTGGTTCATGCAAAAGACACAGTTGAACGGGCAACCTCGAACCGTCTGCAACCAGAATGACTTCATGGGAGGAAACAGGTCCCAGGCCGGTAAAGGCAACAGGTCCTGATCGAGCATCCTCGGTCGGGCAATCGTCTGGACCAGGCCGTCGGGTGTTGCCGAGTCGGAGCGATAGACCAGGCCGGCCACATCACTCCAATCTTCACCACGACGGATCGCCGAGCACAGTTCCTCGAGCGTCCGTTCCCCTTCTCCAATCACGGCCACGTCGAAACTCGAGAATTCCTCAATTGTCTGACGGGGCAGGGCGGTCACATGGACCCCACCAATCACCGTCACCGCTTTGGGCAGGAGGTCCTTGATGAGCGATGCCGTGTAGGCAGCTGGCTTGATCTCGTTGGTGAACGCGGTGAATCCCACCACGTCGGCCTCGAGAGCAGCCACCCGCGCCTGCACCTGCTCGAAGCTGAGACGCTCGAGCTTGGCGTCCACCACGACGACCTCGACGTCGGGGTCACGTTTCAGCCACCCCGCGAGATAGGCCAGCCCGATTCGCCCCCAGTCGGGACGATCGTACCACGGCTCGACAATCGCCAAAGCCGGGGGATTGACCAGGACAACTCGNTGTCTCGCCATCACGGGGACCCGAAACTGATTCGAATCAGACAACCTCCGTGTCACACTCANTTCATCCTAGAAGAGCCCGCCAGAGGTGGTCAATCAGAAGCCTTGCCGGTTGGGGCCTTTATCAGGATCCGGCTCACGGCAACCGCTAGATCCGGAATTCGGGCACGCCGACTCGCCTCTCACCGGGCCAGTCCCTTGAAATATTTCAGGTCCGTGGCCGACTGGTCGAGCAGTTCCGGGCTGGAAAGGCTCCGAAAACTCGACCTGCCCTTGTACTCGCTGTGCAGCGACACCGTCCCGTCGTACTTCAACTCCTTCAACCGGGACACGAACCTCGGCAGGGGGGCCTGCCCATCGGCCAGCGGAACGTAGACCGGACGAAACTGTGCCTGGCCGTGCTGGTCACGGCCGTTGGGCTGCCAGTGAAAGTTCTTGACCCCCACCAGCGACACCCAGGGGGCGATCAGATCCAGCCCCATCTCCCAGCCCGACAATCCCCCCTCGACCGTCATGTGCATCGGATCGGCGTAGGCACCCACCGTCTTGGGATCAAAGTCCTTGAGGATCAGATAAAGGATCGATCCTCCGTTGGCCAGGATCCGTCCCGAGTGGACGTGAACACAGGGTTGAACACCAAACCGGCTGGTCAGCTTGATGAGTCCCTCGAGCTTTCGACGGGCCGAATCGATCTGCTTCACCAGTGATCCAAACGGCTGGTAACGCCAGTATCCCAGCTTGATCTGGCGGACACCGTAGTGGGCACAGGCCGCGATCACGTCCCTGGCGAACGGGCTGTCGGTCCCGTTGATCGCCGTCGAGGCCATCGGGATCTCGATCTTCTCGCGCAGTGCCACCTGGTGAGCATGGGACAGCCCCATCTCGGCGTCCTTGGGCAACACGTGACCACCGGGCCGCAGCGTCAGGTCCAGTCCGTCAAAGCCTCGTCGCTTGACCTCCCGACAGACCTGTTCGATTTTCATGTCGGCCAGGTTGTCGGTAAACAGAACGTACTTCATCAGTCAGCCTCCCTCGGTCGATCACGAACTGGGATCGGTGGAATGACCCGTGACCGCTCGCCGCAACACCGCCAGCCCATAGAAACCAATGGTCCCCGAATAGGACGTCGACACCAGTTCCCACCCATCCAGATCGAGTTCAACCAGTGCGGTCTCCAGCAGTTTTGCCGCTTGCCACACCTTGCCAATGAAACGGGGCTTTGCCGTGTCCCCCACTCGTTTCGGATCCTCGCCCCATTCCCCGACAACACTCCACCCACATCCAACCCCCTTGGTGCCATGAGGAAGATACATCAATGTTCGGTATTCCCAGTTCGCCATGATCCCATCCTCTCCATCGTGATCACCCACCAACAAACTCGTCGCCGGGAACCGGCCCACGCAGCATGACTGATCGGTACGGCAATAGCGATTCAACGAAATGGGCAAACGATGTTGGCCAACACCCCGGGGGCTAGACCACCGGCAGTTCGACCACCGGTGCGTGTTGAATCTCGCGGGTCACGATGCGACCGATCAGCGTGGTCGCCGTGCAATCGTCGACCGAGATCGACGCCAGCGTGCCGGCCAGCCGCGGGTTGCCGTCGAAGACCACGATCCGGTCACAATCGGTGCGGCCCACCAGTTGAATGGGACCGCCGGGTGGGTCGGAGGTTGCAAGCTCCGCGAGAGGCTCGAGTGTCACGATGTCTTCGCCGCTGTCGTCGGTGAGTTCGACGCCGGGTACCGGGTGAGGCGCCACGAATGATTTTTGTTTCAGCTGTTTCTGAGCCATCTTGCTGGGACCTTCGACCAGCACGTCAACGCTCTGTCCGATGAAACCGGCGTTGTCCTCTTCACAGATCCGTGTCTGCTCCTGGAGCAATCGTGCGTTGCGTTCTCGCTTGACGCTCTCGGGAACATCGTCGGCCAACCGGTCGTCGGCCTTGGTTCCCGAGCGAGGACTGTACTTGAAAATGAAGCTGTTCTTGAACCGGCATTCCTGGACCAGCCGCACGCTCGCCTCGAAATCCTCGTCGGTCTCACCACAGAACCCGACAATGAAATCGCTGGACACCGCGCACCCGGGCACGATGTCGTTGATCCGTCCCATCATCTCGCGGTACTGCTCGACGGTGTACCCCCGCTTCATCCGTTCGAGCACCGTGTCGGAACCCGATTGGGCCGGCACGTGCAGGTAACGGCTGACCTTGGGCAAATCGCGAACGGCCTCGAGCAGCCCCGTGTCCATATCCCGGGGATAATTGGTGACAAACTTGATCCGTTCTATGCCCTCGATGTCATGGATCGACTCCAGCAGATCGGCCAGTCGCCAGGTCCGGCCGTCCTCGACATGCGAATAGCTGTTGACGGTCTGCCCGATGAGCGTGACCTCGCGAACCCCCTGGCCAGCCAGTGTCCGCACCTCGGTCGCAACCTGGGACGGCCGGCGACTCTGTTCGGGCCCACGGGTGGTCGGCACCACGCAGTAGGTACAGAACTTGTCGCAGCCGATCATGATCCGGACAAAGGCCTGGAACGGATTGGGCCGCATGGTCGGATCGCGTAACGGGTCGTAGCTCTCGAAACTCGACGCCACCTCGTCGCGGCTGCCCCCGGTCCGTGACAGGCTGACGGCCAGGGCCCGCTTGCGATCGCGACGGGCCTCGGTGACCAGTCGAGGAATCTCGGCCAGTTGCCCGGTGCCGACCACCATGTCGACGTGCGGAGCGCGCTGGAAGATCAATTCCTGGTCCTTCTGGGCCATGCAGCCAAAGACCCCGATCACCTGGTTGGGACGCTTCCGCTTGCTGTATTTCATCCGGCCCAGTTGGCTGTATATCTTGTGCTCGGCGTGATCCCGAACGCTGCAGGTGTTGAACAGAACCGTGTCGGCCTCCGCGAGCTGATCCGTCAACTCGTAACCGTCCTCGCGCAACGCGGCCACGACCAGTTCGCTGTCCAGCACGTTCATCTGGCAGCCCACCGTTTCGATGAACAGCAGTTGGTTGTGGCTGTTCGACATCGGGACTACTCCCGGGGACCGGCCCCTAGTCGCGGACACGTTCAATGTAGGTGCCCGCCTCGGCGTCGATCTTCAACTTGTCACCCTCCTTGATGAACGCCGGCACCTGGACTTCGGCACCGGTCTCCACCGTGGCCGGCTTCGTGACATTGGTCGCCGTGTTCCCCTTGGCAGCNGGCTCGGTGTGAGTCACCTCGAGCACCACGTGCTGCGGCGGTGTCATCGAGATCAACTGGCCGTTCCAGTACAACATGCCCACCGGGGCACCCTCGAGCAGGAAAGCCACCTGTTCTCCACAGACCGAGGCCTCGAGCGTGTACTGCTCGTAACTCTCGTTGTCCATGAACACGTAACCACTGGANTCTCGGTACAGGTACTGCCCGTCTCCTCGATGCACGTCAGCCGCCTCGAGGCTGTCTCCGCTCTTGTAGGTCCGGTCGAGGATCGTCCCTTTCAGGAGGTTGCGGAGCTTGGTCTTGTAGAGGGCCTGACCTTTACNCGGCTTCACGAAGTTGCACTCGAACATCTCGTACGGCTCGCCGTCGAGCGTCACCTTGATGCCCTTGCGGAAATCACCGGTATTGATTTGAGGCATTGGTCGGATCCGTTCCCACTGGCTATGCTGAACCATCGAATGGTGACCCGGGCGGCAAACCCGGTCACTCGTCACTGCCTGGGCCCGTTTCCCGGCCCAATCAAACCAGACTAGCACATCCCGTTTAACGACGGAACCGAGGTCCACGTGTCTCGTCCGACCGCCCCGCACACGCGGCCGTCCCGTAGCGCATCGGACTGGCACCGGGACCTGGCCAATGCGATCCGTGACCCCGAGACGTTGTTGAATCGGCTCGAACTGGACCTCTCGCACCTTCCGGCCGCCCGGGACGCGGACCGGTTNTTCAGCGTGATGGTTCCCGAGAGCTTTCTGGCGAGAATGCGGCCCGGCGATCCTGGCGATCCACTGCTCAGGCAGGTTCTGCCGGTNGCCCAGGAGCAACATGCGGAAGTGAGCACGGTCGATGCCGTCGGGGACCTCGACGCCCGTCGGGCTCCGGGACTGATCCACAAGTACAANGGCAGGGCGTTGCTGATCGCCACCGGCAGCTGCGCCGTCCACTGCCGCTACTGCTTCCGTCGCCACTATCCCTACGGCGAGGAACCTCGACGACTCGACGAGTGGGATCCGGCGATCGACCAGTTGACCAAGGANCACTCGATCAATGAAGTGATCCTCAGCGGTGGCGACCCGTTGATGCTNTCCGACACACGGCTTGACCAACTCATCAGCCGACTCGAAGAAATCGACCATCTCGCGCGACTCCGGCTCCACACCCGCTTGCCGGTCGTGCTGCCCAGTCGCGTCACCGGCACGCTCTGTGACCGACTTCGCAACGGGCGGCTGACACCGGTCGTGGTGGTTCACGCCAACCATCCAGCCGAGGTGGTCGACGACTGCGCAGACGCACTGCGGCAACTGGTGCACTCGGGACTGACCGTGCTCAACCAGGCCGTGCTGCTCCGGGGCATCAACGACAACGTCGACACCCTGGCGGAACTGTGCAACCGGCTGGCCGACCTCGGGGNGATCCCCTACTACCTGCACCAGCTCGACCGCGTGGCGGGAACGACTCACTTCGAGGTCCCCGAACGGCGAGGACGCGAACTGGTGAACGAACTGGAAAGTCGGCTTCCGGGATATGCGGTGCCGCGGTACGTGCGCGAAATCCCCGGGGCCACCGGCAAGGTCCGATTGTAGCACGGGGCTCAGGAACCCGGTTCGACGGCGAGTCGAGTGAACGTCTCGCCGCGGTCGCGAAAACTGGTGAACCAGTCGTAACTGGCGCAACCGGGTGANAGCACGATGTTGTCACCGGTTTTCGACTGCGCGACCGCCCAGTCGAATGCCTCTTCCAGCGAGCCGCACACCCGACGCCCCCCCTGGAACCCCAACCCGTCCAGCAACCGGTCGACTTCCTCGGCCGTCTGTCCCATCAAGGCCACCGCCCGGGTTCCCTCGACAATCGTTTCGGCCAGTCCCTGCAATGGGATCCGCTTGTCGTACCCACCGGCCAGCAACACCACCGGCGAATCGAACGCGGCCAACGCCACNTCAACCGATTCGGGTGTCGTCGCCAACGAGTCGTTGTAATAACGGCGACCGTCACGCTGCGCCACGAGTTGCAAGCGGTGCGGCAAGCCCTTGAATCCACGCAGTCCACTGCGAACGTCATCCAGCCCGGCTCCGGCCAGCAGAGACACGGTCGTCGCGGCGGCCGCGTTGAGCCGATTGTGGTGCCCCGCCATGGTCACCCAGTGTCCCAGGGGAATCTCGACGGTCGACTCGCTCAATCTCACAACGGCCGCCTGGTGGTCCTCTCCGCACAGGAACACGCCAGGCCGAGCTCCCTGGTCGATCCCGAACCCGAATCGTTGACCGTGGCTCGACCAGCCAGACACGTCGGGATCGTGGTCATTCAGCACGCAGCTTGCCCCGGGAGTTTGCCATCTCAGGATCGACTGCTTGGCGTGACGGTAGGCGTCCAGGGTTCCATGACGGTCGAGATGGTTGGGCGAGAGGTTGGTAACAACGGCGATGTCCGGGGCAGCCTGTTGCCGGTCCAGGTGCTCCAGTTGGAAACTGCTGAGTTCGAGCACGACCCAGTCCCCGGGACCAATCGCATCGAGTTGTCCCAGCAGGCTGCCCCCGATGTTGCCACCCAGCCAGGCCGTCTGCCCCGACGCATCGAGTATGGCATGGATCATCGCGGTGGTGGTCGACTTGCCGTTGCTGCCAGTCACGGCGATCGTNCGGGCAGGGCACAGGTTCCAGAACAATCCGATCTCGGTGGTCAGCCTGGCCCCGTGGACCGTCGCCAACTCCAGCCAACTGCTGTCCAAGGGCACCGCCGGATTGACCACGACCAACTCGGCCTCCCGGAAGTCCTCGGCNCGGTGTTCCCCCAGCCGCCAACGGATGGGTGGACCATCCAGTTGATCGAGTCGTGAGACTTCCTCACGCAGATCCCGGGCATCCCGGAGATCGGTGACCGTGACCTGCGCCCCCCGCCGACTGAGGAACTCCACGGCCCCGGCGCCACCGCCAAAGGTGCCCAGCCCCATCACCGTAACGGGGACTCCGCGAAAGTCGGTGAACGGCGGCAAGATGGTCATGACCACTGAGATACCCGTTTCGGTGGTGGTGCGGAAGAGGAATCGATGGCGGCGGCCCGATTGCAACCCGCAAGTGCGGTGGTTACCTTGCTCGCATCACGCCCGGCTCGAATGCGATCCGGGTCGACCCGGTCCCCACGTTCCGTCTTTTCCAAGGTCCTGTCCTCCATGACACTTCCCGACTATCTCGTCCTGGGCGGTTACTTCCTGATGATGATCGGCATCGGTGCCTATTGCGCCACTCGGATCAACAAGCAGGAGGACTTCTTCCTGGGCGGCCGCGGTTTCGGCAANTTGCTGCAGACGTTCGCTGCATTCGGGGCCGGAACCGGGTCCAGTGATCCAGTCAACACCGGCCGCACCACGTTCACCGGTGGCATGAGCGGCATGTGGAGCGTGATGTTCTGGCTGTTCGTGACCCCGTTCTACTGGATCACCGGTGTCTGGTACCGACGCATGCGGCACCTGACACTGGGCGACTGGTTCGTCGAGCGATACGAGTCTCGCGGCCTGGGCGCCGCCTACAGCATCTTCGGTGTCCTCTTCTTCATGATCTACGGGTCGATGTTCTTCTCGGCCATCGCCAAGACCGCCGAACCGATGATCATGCCTCCAACGGCCACCGCGGCTGTTGCGACAGCCGACCCATCGACTGCTACAGCAACCGACTAAGCGGACGACAACACGGTGTCCGTGCTGGGCACGAAGATGGAGTTGAAGAACGTGCTGATTCCGGTCATCGCGGTGGTGGTGGTGCTCTACGGCATTGCCGGTGGCCTGGCGGCTGCGTACTTCACCGACCTGATCCAGGGCCTGTGCATCATCGGGCTCTCGGTGATGCTGATTCCGATCGGGCTGGGTGCCTTGAGTGACAACCCGGAACTGAATCCGGGGGGGGACAAAACCG
>PBOU01000091.1 GCA_002724415.1 Planctomycetaceae bacterium | reverse complement strand
CCAACGCCACCAGTTGGCGATGGATCAGCCACCCGAAACTGCAACCTCGTGCAATCTTCCAGACCACCAGGACGAATCCAACCACCACCGTCGAAATGCCAAACAGTCCCACGATCCGCATTCGCGTCAGACCGTTGAAATCGATGTAGATCAACAAACGATTGTAAACCGCCACGGCCAGGAGCAGGTTCAAGAGAGACCAGGCCCAGGCAAGACGCTTGAGTGAGCGAACTCGACGATCCATCAACATCCGCCCGCGAAACACAACGCCCAACACCAGTGTTGCCAGGGCCAGGGCGACTGTCAGCCAGGCGGCACCACGGTGGGCGTAACCGGAATAGTGAAATCCCTTCTCGAAGTCCCGGGTCCACAGCGTCGCGAATTCGTACAGCAAGTATCCGGAAAACAGCACGATCACCGTTCCCAGCGTGTTCCGGGCTGACGCATAAACATGGGATGACACCGTGTCGGTGGGATCGACGATTTTCACCGCACGTTCCGTAACAGGTTTGTTCCTTCTCTGGGAAATTGACGGACGAACCAGCCCCAGAACGGCCATGGCCACGACCAGGCAGAAAAGGACTTCCAGCAGAACTGGACTGACCAATTCAACCCGGTTCCACACGGTCTCGACCGCCAAGGCGATGGCTGCCGCCAGCCATTTCAGCATCTGGGGATTTGCCTGGACAAACACCCAGCCAAACACAATCACCGCGACCAATGGCAACAACACCTTGATCCAGGTGGCCCGGGGCAGCAGCAAGCTGAACCGGAATTGACGACCACATTGGAGCAGGCCCTGCCAGCCCCCCAGCGGGACACGTCCGACGAATCTCGCAACATTTCCGATGTTGGTCTGCAAACCGGCCAACACCATCCCATAAGGAATGATCAACGCGAAACCAATCGTGGCCAATCCGTTCGACCCGCTCCAGGCCGTCTTGATTGCCACCGGAACACACATCATTCCCAACAGGACAAGTCCCCGGGACCGATGGAAACGTTCCGAACTCAGCCACAACAACAGCGGGGCAAACAGGAACAGCAACGCCAGTCCACCGAAGCCCTCGCCACGATAGATCGTCACATCACAAGCCACCACACAACAGATCACGCCAATCAACTGGCGAGCAGAAATCGGTATCGAGATCCTGGTCGGCACGACAAAACTGCCAGCCGTTTGTGAGCGCAAATCGTCGTTGGAAACGACCGTCGTCGGACTGCTCATTATATCCGTTGCTGCAAAACCACCTGAATCGTGTCATCGAACCAAACGTCGACAGCGAGGATGATAGTCATGTCGTTAGAATTGAATAGCCCATTTTGTGTCCAACGTTTCAATTCAAAACCGTTTCCTCCCTGCGCGGAAAACCAATGTCATGTCACCAACTCAACAGGCCACACGAATGAAGTGCCTCCTCGGAACCTGGAACTGTCGCATTGCGACAGCCCTGGTTCAATTCGGAACGATTGTGTTGTTGTGCCACGTGGGACTGGCGGCCGAGAAGCAGCCGTTTGGACCCCGGTTTCCCCGCCTGGACTCTCACGCCTCCGGGCAATGGTGGCAGCCCCGCGGGAAAATGAAGGCCCGGCTCCTGGTTCCTCGTGACCAGGTGGTGGCCTTTGCCGTTTACACCCACCACCGCGGTGTCCTGAAGTTGACGGCGCAGTTGTTTCCGTTGATGCCCGAGGAACCCAGGACCGTGCGACTGGAGTTTCGCAAGGGGGAGCAGTGGACAGAAGTGGCGCGGGCCCGAGTCCACGAACTGGGTTGGAGTGCACATTTTCGCATCGAGAACTGGGACAACACTCGAAACGTGCCATACCGCGTCCGTTTTGGACCCCGGGCCAGTTTCGAGGGGTTGGTGCGTCGTGATCCCAGTCACAAGGACGTGATCGTCGTCGGCACACTCTCGTGCAATTCACGTCGCACACCCGGACCTCGTGCCCAGATTGTTGCCAACCTGAAACACCAGGACCCCGACCTGTTGTTCTTTGCCGGTGACCAGTCCTACCACCACACGCAACACACATTCGGATGGATCGAATGGGGAATGCAGTTTCGCGACATCCTGCGTGATCGACCGGTCATCACGATCCCTGACGACCACGATGTCGGCCAGGGCAACATCTGGGGGGAGAATGGCAAGCAGGCGGCAACAGCGGCCGGATCCGGTGGTGGGTATTTTTACCCGGCTCGTTACGTGAACATGGTGCAACGCTGCCAGACCTGGCACCTGCCGGATGCGTTCGATCCCACCCCGATCCTCCGCAACATCGGCGTCTACTACACCAACCTCCGAGTCGGTGGCATCGACTTTGCCATCCTCGAAGACCGCAAGTTCAAGAGTGGTCCCCGGGGCAAGATCCCGAAGTTGGGACCACGGCCCGATCATATCAACGACCCGAAATACGACCGGGCGGCGATCGATCTGCAGGGCCTGAAACTCCTCGGCCAACGGCAGTTGACATTCCTGGACAACTGGAGCCAGGACTGGACCGACACCCGGATGAAATGCGTGCTGTCACAAACGGCCTTCTGCGGTGCCGTGCACCTGCATGGCAGTCCGAAAAATCGGTTGTTGGCCGACCTGGATTGCAACGGTTGGCCTCAGGCGGGACGCAAGGCAGCCCTGGAAGCCATTCGCCGAGCGTGGGCGCCCCACATCTGCGGCGATCAGCACCTGGCCGTTGTCGTCAAGCACGGAATCTCACGACCCTCCGACGGCCCCTACAGCTTCACCACGCCAGCGATCGTCAACACCATTTACGGACGATGGTGGCAACCGCAACCACAACGGGCCGGCATCAATCCCCTACCCGACAGCCCGTTGCCATGGACCGGCGAGTTCCTCGACGGACTCGGCAACCAGATCCGTATGCTGGCCTACGCCAACCCGACAGACCGCACCGACGAACTGAAGCGGGCCGATGGGTACGGAATCGTCCGTTTCAACAAGACGAAACGTACGGTGACCTTCGAATGTTGGCCCCGGTTTGTTGATGCGAGGAAAGGAGACACCGTCCAGTTTCCAGGCTGGCCATTGACCTTTTCCATGCACGAGAACGATGGGAGAAAACCAACCGGCTGGCTACCCGAATTGCATTTCCCCACGACCAAATCGGCCGTGGTCCAGGTGATCGACGAAAAAACCGGAGAGACACTCTACACGGTGCGGACCGCCTCCAACCGCTTCCGCCCCCCCGTCTACTCGCCCGGTCCATTCACGCTGAACGCCGGCCCCGACCGCCCAACGGTGTACCGAGCCAGGTCGCTGGCTCCGGTGGCCCGGGACGACAAAACAACCATTTCCGTCAAGTTCCGAGACGGTCTAGGTGGTCGGTAGCGGCGTGCTCCTGAGCACGATGGCCGTGCGCGGGGCCTGACGGTTGACTGCGACCAGGAACAGGTTGTCCCGGTCGGTGACGGCGTAATCCGATTGCAGGTCGGAAAGTGTTTCGCCGGGCCGCGTGGGGAAATCGAGCCTCGAGAACTTCCGGGTGGCGGGATCAAAGACCGTCCAACTGCCGATGAAATGGTGCGGCTTTCCATCGATCGACCCATTGCCACCGGTCCACGTCGAATGATCGAAATAAAGGTGATCCTTGAAGAGAAACCCGCCACTGAGATACCCGAACCACTTGCCGAATCCCGGGACGGAGATTGGCTCGCCCCATTTGCCGGTGTGCGTGTCGAGAGGAACAACCTGTCCCCGGAACATGCTGCTGACGTAGAGCATCTTGTCGTCAAACAACCGGCCACCAACGATGGTGGAAGCGGTTGCCGACGGGTGACGAAAGTGGCCGGTCCATCGCCGCAACTTCAAATCAAAGCGGACAATGTCGTTCCCATTCCATGTCGACCCCCAGTACGTGGGATGCTCGGGATCGGCAAACATCATGTAGAGTTTGCCACGCAGCTTGTAGGGACACGGGAACAACTCGCCGGTGTGCCGGTCGGCGTCCCACAGCAGAACAGCCGAATGCCGCGTGTCATACAACAGTATCGTGTTGCTCCCCGGGAGTACGTGTCCGCCATAGACAGCGGGCCGCTGATGAGGAAACCGGTGCTGGCTGACTCGGCCGGTATCACGGTGCCAGACCCAGAGTTGAGGCAACCCCGGGGTGCAAAGCAGGACTTGCTGGCCGTGGGCCACCGGCCACAAGTGCAGGCCGCTCCAGGATCTCCCGGTGAGAGCCTTCAGATCGATTTTCTCGACATCCCCACTGGGACAGTGATACCGCCACAGGATGCCATCCAGTGGGCTGGTCCACATATTGCCATCAGGACCAACCGAGGGTTCATGCAGCCGATTCGGTGCGGTGCCAATGTCGTGCCGAAAAAAGTGGGGCGTGGTCACATCTCCACGCCCCTGGCTTGTCAGGGGTCGCTTCTCTTTGTTCGGCGGTGCGGCCAATCCGCGTGTGGCCAGGACCAGGCCACCTGCACCAGCGGCCAACGATCCCAGGCAGTCACGACGAGTGAATTCGGACATCGACTTTCTCTGGAACCCTGCGAACCACGGTCGTCGGAAACCTACCAGAGCACGGTTTTCCCGTGCAACCGGGTCAGCCAACTGCCCCACCGGCATCCCGTGGTGGGACCAGTTCAAAGCCGCGGTCGGGAAGTTGGACCGAGTCAAGAAGCGACTGCACGCGTTCTTCGATGGTCCGAGTCAACTCCGAGGCCGCATCCCGCTTCTTCTCCTTGGAGACCAGGATCGGTTCTCCCAGCACGACCACCGCACGGCGACGGGCCCGGACAGTCGCCGTGGGACGCTCGAGAATATCCTCCTCGAACTTGTCGAGTGTCTCAGCCAGCCGGTCGATACTCGGTCTCTCTGCCACGTAATCGCCCGGGTAACTGAACAACTGGGCACACAGGTAACAATCGTCCAGATCATCAGCGCACGAACGGTACTCGTCGCTCTCCTCGGCCAAATCGGAAATTGCCGAGATCGCGCGTTGCCTGCCCTGCTTGATCCGCTCGGGAATCGTCTTGCCCTCCGACGAGATCTCGTACTTCGCCTCCACCCGCTTCAAAACACCATCAGTCAGGAAAGCGATGCGATCGGGCACCGGCCCCTGCCGTGCTGCACCCAGGAATTCCAGTTCCTTCAAGCCCAGCATGCCATCGGCGACACGGTAAAGCCTTTCGGCAATTGGCCTCTCGGGTGTCGGTCTCCAGAACAGGGCCTCCTCGACATCGTCCATCAACTTCATCAAGTCCGGCAACGGATCCTCAACGTAGTAGTACCTCATGCCACACGGAACGATCACCACGTCACGTTCGGCTTTCCGGGTCGCCATCACGGCCATCGCCGCCGGCCCCTCGCGGAACGGTGTCACACGTTCATTGCAGTGATACACCTCTCCCTCGGGAAACACCACCAGGGGTTCCCGGCGATTCTGTAGCACGTCAACAGCCTGTTGCAGCGCCTGCCGATCGGTCCCCTCGCGATCCACGCTGAAACAGCCATGCCCCCTCAGAAATGCCCGGGTGACCGGGTTGGCCAGCCCCAGGACCTGCCAGGCCGCCATGAAGTACAACGCGCTGCCAAACTGGTCGGCCGCCTCGTAGAGCACCATCGGATCACCATGGACCGAGTGGTTCGGAGTGATCAGCACCCCGTGACCGGCATCCAGGGCTCCACGCACGTGCTCGGCACCCCGGACCTCGATCTCGGTGATCCGTGGACCGGTTCGGATGATGTAGCGTCTCAAACCGCGAAACACCCGGACAGCCAACGGGCTCAGCAAAGGTCCCCACCAACGAGGTGGCTTCTCGAATCGTGTTCGGTCCAACGGTCCCCCCCCCAAGTCAACAGGCCATTCTTCCCACTCATCATCTACCGGGAAGACTCCAGAATACGTCGGGCGAAAACTGATTGCGAATTGCAACGCACATTTCAGGATGACCCACTAGAACAAATACACCGTTCCGGGCAGGCCGACCTCGAGCAGCGGTGACTCCAGTGCCGTGATCTCGGCCACCAATTCGTCCCGACTCGAGGGTTTCAGGTGCACTGCAATCGCCCGCACGTCCCGGCCAATTTTCGCGAGTTGCCGGATCACTTCGGTGGGCGTCAGGTGGCCGGTTGCGTGAGCCAATTCAGCCTGCGAGCCGGGAAAGCTCGATTCGATAAAGACACCGGCCAAATCGTCGCTCGCCGCCGCATGTTCCCAGATCAATTCGGTATCACGCGTGTCAGTGACCACAGCCACCGTACAACCCGGTTCGCCGACCAGGTACGCGTAAGTTGGCACGACGTGATCGACGGGGACCGCCACCAATTCAACCCCGGCCACGCTGGTTGGAGTGCCAGTGGGCAACTCGTGAAACTCGACCAGCCCGGGCCCATCCTTGGAGAGCCGTTCGAGATCGGGCCAGAGACGGTCGTTGAAGAGGTCGTTGCGGACCACGTCAAGAACATCGGCCGGCGCATGAATCCGGGCCGGAGCGACATCCGACTGCAGCCGGTTGACCGTGTACAGTGGCAACGTGGCCACATGGTCAAGATGCGCGTGAGTCAACACGACATCGGTGACCCGGTTTTGCACGTCCAGTCCAGAAAAGCCCAGGCAACCAGCGTCAATCGCCAGCCGATCGTTGACGACATACGTGGTCGCCATCTGTAGCTGTGGGTCCCCAAAGCACGATGGGAGAATCCGGATTTCCATGCCACACGGCTCGCTTATCTCACCTGACTCTCGATCGAGCACGAGAGCAGGAGTCGGCCTCGTTCCTTACTGAATAGTAGATTGACAGGATCTGATCAACGACAATCATCGGGGCAACAATTCATCCCACAAAGTGACACCCAGCACGCCATGAAAATCACCAACGTTGAAACCTTGCACCTGAGACTCCCGGACGTGGCCGAGATCGCCGACGGCACCCAGGACGTACTGGTCGTTCGAATCCACACCGACACGGGTCACACCGGGGTCGGTGAGGTCACCAGCCAGTCGTACGTCTGCCAGGCCATCTTCGAGGCCCCCCGATCCGCCGAACGGCGACACGGACTGGCCGAGATCCTGGTTGGCCAGGAAGTCGATGACGTCGATCGGCTCTGGCAGTTGATGTACTACAACACGAATCGCTACGGACGACGTGGTGCGGCAATCCACGCCATCAGTGGGGCCGACATTGCCCTCTGGGATCTGCTGGGCCAGGCACGGGGTGTACCGGTCAGTGAATTGCTCGGAGGTGCCAGGCGATCAACCGTCCGTGCCTACGCCAGCCTGCTGTTTGGGGAGACGCCCGAACAAACCGCCCGGTTGGCCTCCGAGGCGGTCGACCAGGGACTGACGGCTGCCAAGTTCGGTTGGGAGGTCTTCGGCAAGGATCCCGAGACGGACGAGGCGCACACCCGGGCGGCTCGCGAGGCACTCGGTCCCGAACGCGACCTGATGATCGACGTCGGCTGCAAGTGGAACGCCGGAACCGCGCTGGAGAGAGCACGCCTCCTGGAACCTTATCGGCTGACATGGATGGAAGAACCTCTCTCACAAGACGATCGCCGGGGCTACGCCGAGTTGTGCGCCGAATCACCGGTCCCAATCGCCGCTGGAGAAGGAGATGTGACGCTCTACGACTTCGAGGACCTGGTCGAAAGAGGACTTCACGTCGTCCAGCCCGATGTGGCCTTCTGTGGTGGCTTGACCGTCTGTCGGGACATCGGGGAATTGTGTGCCACCCAGCAAAGACGTGCTGTGCCACACTGCTTCAGCACCGGCATCAATCTCGCGGCCAGCCTTCACTGGGCCGCTTCGATGGAAAACGGTGACCTGGTCGAATACTGCCTCAGGCCATCTCCATTGATGCGGAAACTGGTTTCCAATCTTCCGCCACTGGTTGACGGTCGCGTGCCGGTGCCCGACGCACCGGGACTGGGAATCGAACTCGATGAAGAAATCATCGCCGAGTTCCAGGTCACCCACTCGGACTAGGAATCGTCCCCGTTCAACCGACGACACAACGCCTCGTACTGCTCCGGCGTGTCCAGATCCCAGAGCACCTCGGGGCGTCCCAGTTCGATCTCTTCCACCTGGTTGCCGTAATTGGCCACCAGCCGATTGAGACCGTCATCGGGAGGAATCGAGGCCACCTCGTCGGCCAGTCGATCGGCGAAAACCGTCGGATGACCACGGCGTCCGTCACACGTGGGCACCATCACCGGAGGACGACTCTCCGACCAGGCCTCCACCACCTGGCCAACCAGCCGGGCATCCAGCACCGGGTGATCACCAGGCACCAGCATCCAACCATCAACCGCGTCCCCAGGCCATCGACGACGCATCTCGTCGAGCCCATAGCCCACGCTGGCCTTCATATCCACTGGCGACTGCGGAGGCCGTACCAACGTCGCACCGGTCGATTCCACTGCCTCAGCCAAAGCGCTGTCGTCGGGACGGATTACCACCAGGACACCGACCACCGACGGATGATCAAAAGCGTCAACCAATCGGGCGATCACCGTGCGATCGCCCAACGGTAGCAATAACTTCGGCCGACCCATCCGGCGGCTGTGCCCGGCGGCCGGAACGATCACTACCAATCTGCTTTGCGGCTCGCTCATCCAATCTCGACACTACGCTCTGGCAATCGTCTTCTCAACTGATCAAGTTTCCACTTGCCTTGCTGCTCAGGTCAGACGAACAATGGAACTCTCNGNGGCTCNCGAACTCCAAATGGACAGCCCCATGACAATGGACAAGTTCATCACCTCCCGGATCACTCTCTCGCTGGTTCTGATGGGCGCCGGACTCAACGGCTGCAGTGACCTCGATGAGGCACTCAATACAGAACCCAAAAGACGCGTGGCCGCGGTTCCGGGCATCGCTTCGACAGACGACATCCAGGATGTTCAAACAACTGCCGGGGGAAATTCGCCCACGTCACCTCCTGCCCAACCTCCTGCCCAACCTCCTGCAGCCGACACAAAGCCAGCACCCCGTAAAACGTTTGTTGGTCGAACGACCGCCCAGGTNATTGATTACAAGCTGTANCGAACCAATCCGTTCATCATTGTCGTCGACAACAAGGTCCAGGGCAGCGACCCGCTGACGATCGCCGCCACCGCCTATGTCGCCGCAACGTCTCGTGCCAGTGCGCTGAACTTCAAGCGGCAGTTGGACATCATCAAGGCATCCAAGGGCCGGGCCCCCACGTTCGCCGAATTCCAACGCTTGCAGAAACAACTGAAAATCGAATTGGCCAAGTTGCCTCGTTACCAGGCCTATGCTTATGACGAGTCAACCGGTGGGTTGTTGGTGATCGAGAACAAGCAGTTCAAGATCCAGTTNTACCGTCAGGCTGGCATTCCGATTGAGGCCGGGGACAAGAAGTACGAGCAGAAGCTCAAGTCCAAAAAGTCCCAATAGATCAAAAGCTGCGGGGCCGCCCGGCATCGTCAAATCGCGATCAGTTGGTCCGCGACAGGGGCGGCAGTTCCTTGTGGCTCAGCGGATGAAACCNNCGGATCTTGATGATTCGCCATTCGTCGGCTTCCTTTTGCCAACTCAATGACCACAACGTCGGCTGGTGACCGACCGACCCGTAACCGGCAACACTCATCGAGGCATTGGCACGGAACCTGGTTTCACCCCGGGTGTCCTCAGCAGCCAGGGTGGTTTCGAGTGCCGTCACGCGGATCTGGTCTTCGAAAGTGACCAGGGCCAGACCGCTGGTGGCCATGGCCNTGAGTGTCAGTTCCGAGTTGGAAAAGAACCCGAAAACCTGGGCGAGATCCTTGGCCTGCACCGCATCCCGAAGATCCAGCACGCGGGCTGCCAGCCGTTCCCGTTCGGTCACGATCCGGCGATCGAGTTCCCAGGCACCGATCACCAAAAGAACGGACACTCCGGCGGCGACCAACAACCGGTTGTCCTGGCGGGATCTCCACAGGACCACCAATGCCACGGCAATGATCGACAACGCGACCATCACCGGCCANGGATTTTCTGTCACCAACCACATCGCTCGAACCGGCTAAGAGGACACGTGACCCGNCAGTCTCTTCCCCAAAAGTCTACGACCGGCAAGTATCAGTTGGCAACAGGCGCCCGGTCGGCAACGGTCTTGGACGGCTTCAGGACAATCTGCCGTCGAGCCACTTCCTGCCCACCACANCGAACGACCAANGAGTACTCTCCTGGNACGAGGGCGTCGTGCAACACGTAGAGGAAATTGGCCCGGAAGGTCTCGCGCGGNACCACCTGCTGGACGCGGTCCAGTAACCGGTTCTCCTTGTCGTGCAGGTTGCATTCGATCATCAGATCNGGGTGAGGCGGATTCAAAGTGCACTGGGCAAACAGTTGTTCNCCCTGGCGAAAGGTCGACTTGTGGCCAATCACATAGCCACCAACCAGCATCTCGCCCATTTCGAGCGAATGCACGAGNTCCTCGGGACGCATGACCGGATTGCTTTCCAGCATGGCTTCCACCGTCGCCCGGTCCAGTTCGACCAGTTGATGTGGCCCCTCCTGACGCCGAATTCCGTAGGGATCAATCCAGTGTTCCANTTCGACACCGAGGACCACAGCAACGAGCAGGGTGGCCGGAAAAGCCAACGCCAGCTTGCCATACCAGTCGGTTCTCCGCCGAACCTCCGCGAAGTCCTTTTTCTCGGGCCGGACACGCGCCCACCAACCCTGCCAACGAACCACGTCCCTGGTATTGATNAATGCCAGGTAAGTGACCATCGACACCCACGGAAAAATGTGGAGGCCCAGTGTCTGACGCGTGCCCAGATGGAACCCCGCGCCCAGTAGCAACATGATCCAGCGTCCGTGGCCACGCCAGCAGGTGAAGATGAACAGGATCTCCCAGACGACACTGGTGTAGGCCATCGTGACCACCAGCACCGGATAAAGCGTCAACTGTTCGCCCATCGGATTGGAATGGTTCACGTCGGTCATCAACCAGAACCTGAGTTGATCACCGCTGAAGAACGTCGGCGTATGAATTTTTGTGATCGCAGCGCCCAGGTANACCAACCCAATCAGCAATTGCATCAGCCGCCGCGGCCAGGCGGGGAAACTGGGGGGCCCGTTCCAGTCGGCCCGTTTTCGCCGCTCCAACCAGGCATCAACACTCCACACCGCACCACACCGGGAAAAACTCAACAACAACAACACGTGAGACGCGATGACCGAGTACTTGGTGAAAGTGCTCAGGCAATCGAGCATGTTGAGGTAGGTGTAAATCACCAGGCAACCAATGACCGAAACCCTCGTCCGCCATCCGATCGACATGGTCACCAGGAACACGACCAGCAGGGTCATCAGGATCACCGCCACCGTCCCCGAGGGAACCGGCAGCATGTTGAAGTAACCGTAATTGTCTGCCAGCGGNGCAGCNGCACCGTCGGTCGAAAAGAACTCACGCGCGTGGCTCCATCGCCGCAGCACGACGTAGAGCAGGATCACCGGCAACACCATCCGGCAAAGTGCCAGTCCATAGGGCACTTCCCGGGCAAAGAAGAATTCCCGGATTGAAGTTCTCAGTCCCTGACGAGATGCCATTCCGTTCCCTGGTTCTACCTGGTTCGTNATGGCCGTTGAATCAGTCATGGGGTGTTTCGAAAGAGGATCACAAGGGACAGTTCAACACGGTGATCACTGGGCCAGGGGGGCGCGTTCAGGATCGGCTGCCGGAAACAGTGACGGCGAACTCCCCCGGTCCAATCTCGGCGTGCGCCCTGACGACGAATCGTCAAACGGCCGCATGGTCGCTCGCAACTCCGACGACAGGCCAGCCGCCCCTGAATTGGGGTGAGGCGCCAACGCCTGGGCCGACACCGCCAGTTGACTCTGACGACTCAGCCACGACGGAAATCTCCGGACGGTTGTCCCGTTGGGAGCCAGCACCTGCCGGAGTTGGAAGTAGCTGTACTTCTGCTGCGGCTCGTCAAAAAACCGTGCCCAGACAGACTCGGGCAAGTTGTATTTCTTGGCCCAGTACTCCTCGATCACCAGGATCCGCCGCATCGGCTTCGACCGGGTGTGGGCGAGACAATTCCGGACAATGTGACTCGAGTGATTCAGGAAGGGATCGTAATGGTGGCGGGACAGGTCACCGTAGGGTGTGAATTCCGTCCACGGTGCCGGCGCCAGTTGATAGTACTTGTTGTCCTCGCCCTCGCCGACAATGTGCAGTCGAGTCGCGTAGGCCGACCAGCCACAGAACATGTCCCACACGACGAAGTACATCGCCGGGTGGGACGAGGTGTTGAAATTCAACGTGTGGCAGACGATTCCATAGCCGAGAGACCCGAGGTAGGACACGATGACCAGGGAGATGGCCCATCGCTTGATGGCTCCCGGCCAGCTCCTGGTACCGGGAGCGTACGCAGTGCCTTCTGCTTCGTTTGCACCCATCCTTGGGCTCCGCCTGGCTCAAACATCCGGTTGCCGCTGGCAGACTATCGTCTCCTGACGAATCGACGTCAAGGCGAGCCTGAACATGGCAATTCCTCGGATCTGCAAACCCGGAACGAATCAGGATTCGGCTGCCACGATCGCCTCGAGCAACCCATCCCAGGTGTAATTGACCGCCTCCGCAGACACCTGCAAACCCGCGTCTCTGGCCGCCTGGCTGGTCACCGGGCTGATGCTGGCCAATCGCGTCGAATCCAANGATGCCCCGGAATCGGCTGCCAGTCGAGCCACTCCACGGGCGATCGAGGGACTCGAAAGGCCGATCCAGTCAATCATCCCGCTTGCCAGCCGCTCGAGTGTTTCACTCGGCCAGGCGATGACATCCTCGTTTCGATAGGTGACCACCTGCTCGAAGCTGGCTCCGGCTTCGACGAGCAATTCTCCGAGCACCTCGCGGCCTCGGCTGGCTCGCGCCCAGAGCACACGAGCCCCTTCGACCCGGGCACTTAGCGCCTCACCCAGAGCCTCGGCTCGAAAAGACTCCGGCACCACGTCAGCCCGGAGCCGGTACCCGGCCAGCGCCTCGGCCGTGGCCGGACCAATTGCAGCCAAGCGACAGCCGGTCAAACGCCGCAGGTCATCACCTCGATCCCACAACCGTCCCAGCAAGCCGGCAACGCCGTTGACGCTGGTGAAAACAATCCAGTCGAATTCCTCCAACCGATCCAGGACGGCATCGACCTCATCGAAAGAATCCGGAGGCAGGATCTCGATGGTTGGCATCAGCACCGGCTCGGCCCCCAGTTGCGCCAGTTGGCCAACAACCCTGGCCACCTGGTTCACCGGGCGAGTGATTCCCACCGATTTCCCCAGCAGTGGCCTCGCTTCGAACCACGCAATCGATTCACGCTCGGTCACGCACTCGCCAACAACGATCAACGACGGAGCCGACAACCCGGCCGCCGCCACCGCCCCGGGCAATTGGGCCAATTCCCCCATCACGGTTTTCTGGGTCGGCAACGTCCCGTGGCTGATGACAGCTGTCGGCGTCCGTGGATCCCGTCCAGCCTCCAGCAGCCTGTTGACGATTTCCGGCAGACGATCCAGGCCCATATAAAAAACCAGTGTCCCGTCAAATCCCGCCAGGGCCGCGTAGTCAACCGCCGGGTTCGCCTTGGACGGATCCTCGTGCCCGGTCACCAGGACCACTGCTGAGGCCTTCTGGCGATGGGTCATCGGGATCCCGGCATAGGCGGCCGCGGCGGTGGCCGCGGTGATTCCCGGCACAATCTCGAACGGCACCCCCGACTCGGCCAACACCCGAGCTTCCTCGGCCCCGCGACCAAAGACCAGGGGATCGCCTCCCTTGAGCCTCACCACGGTCCGACCCGCGCGGGCCTCCTCGACCAGCCGACGATTGATCGCATCCTGGTCCANCACCTTGCGACCGTCGTCACCTTCCCGCCTGGTCCGCTCGGCCGTGGCCCGGGTGTGTTCCAGCAACAGGGGATTGACCAGCCCGTCGTAGAGCACCAGGTCGGCCTGCTGGAGACACTCGAGACCCCTCAGGGTCAACAAGCCGGGGTCTCCCGGACCGGCACCAACCAGGTACACGCGTCCGGACGACGACCCCGCGTCGAGTGAATCAGGTGGTGTCCGGGGCTGGGTTGTCATTGGCAGCACATTTTGCTGTGGCGGCCAATTGACCGCNGTGCGAGGTGTTGCGAAACCGGCCATGGCCGACTCCAATGTTGCTTCGATTATCCGCCCCNCCCCCCTCCGCCACAATGGTCTCCTGGTCACGTTCTCCACTCCCATGACAACAACCCGCANCNCACCGTTGAACAATGTNCANGCCCTGACCTTCGACTTCTTCGGCACCGTGCTCGATTTGGGCACCAGCCTGAAAGGGGCCATCACCACTTGCCTACAACGGCACCGCTCGGATGTTGCCCCGGAACGCTTCTGGGAACTGTGGCGAGGCCGCCAGCGAATCGAACAGTACCAGGACAACATCGTCGGCCGGGGGCACGGAGGTTACCTGACGACAGCGAGGAGGGCACTGGTGTACACGCTGGCGTTCTGCAATGTGCCCGCCGGCGAACAGGAGGTGGACGAGATGATGATCGACTGGCAATCGCTCTCCCCCTATGCGGATGTGGCTGCCGCCCTGCCACGGCTCGCCTCCGGCTTTCGACTCGTTGGACTCTCCAACGGGGAACCGGAATTCCTGGCTCACCTGGCCGCCCAACGGATCGGTTTCGAGTTCGAGACACTGATCTCCGTTCAGGAAGTCGGCGCATTCAAGCCGCACCCGGGGGTCTACCACCACGCCGCCGGTCGACTGGGCCTGGAACCCTCGGCCTGCCTGATGGTCTCGGCCAATTCATTCGATGTCATGGGCGCCCGCATGTGCGGTTTCCGTGGTGCGTTCGTCAACCGCGGACAACTGCCGTACGAGGATTCCTCGTACCAACCCGATCTCGAGGTGCCCGACTTCGGCACGCTTGCCGAACAACTGGGTGTCTAGTGAGAGCAACGTCTCAGACACCGGGCTCGCTTTCGTCCCCACCGAGTCGATTGTTAGAATCGCTCCGCAACAAGCGACCGGTTTGGATGACAGGAACAATCATGACCATGACCCGAATTGAATTGGCAGGCCTGCTGGGAACTGTCTCGATCGCCCTGCTTTTGGCTGCCCCGCCTCTGGCTCACTCCGCCGAACCCGCCGAATTGATCTCGACCATCAAGTCGGTCGACAAGAAGGCGAAGGGCAATTCCGCAGCCGGTCGTGCGGTCACCGAACTGGCTCGGGCCGAGCCCGCGGTGCTGTTGCCGGTGCTCGCCGCCTTCCACGACGCCAACCCGCTGGCGGCCAATTACCTGAGATCGGCAGCCGAGACGATCGTGGACCGGGCCATCGCCGCCAAGAAGACGCTGCCCCGGAAGTTGCTCGAATCGTTCATCACCGACCTCAAGAACGATCCACAGGCCCGGCGACTGGCTTTCGAGATCCTCCAGCGAGTCGATGCCACTGTCGTCGACCGACTGATTCCCGGCATGCTGACGGACCCCAGCCCCCTGTTCCGTCGCGACGCCGTCGCACGATTGCTGGACCTTGCGGACCGCCTCCACAAGGAGGGCCAACCGGATCTCGCCGGAACCCTGTACAAGCGGGCCCTGCAGGGTGCCACAGACGACGACCAGGTCCGTGCCATCGCCAAGCCGCTGCGCAAGCTCGGCGAAAACCTCGACCTGCAACATCACTTCGGATTTCTCACCCAATGGCACATCGTTGGTCCCTTTGACAACACAAAGGGCAAGGGCTTCAACGTGGCCTACCCACCCGAGGAGAAAATCGATCTCAAGGCGACGATCAAGGGCAAACTCGGTCCGGCCAGTTGGAAGCCATACAAGACGACCAACGATTTCGGCATCCTCGACATCGCCAAGCAGATCAGCCCCTACAAGGGGGCGGTGATGTACTGCACGACGGAGTTTGAGGCCAAGGCCGCAAAATCGATCCAGTTCCGGCTCGGCACACCCAACGCCTGGAAGCTCTGGGTCAACGGCCGCCTGGTCTTCGCCAACGAAGAGTACCACCGTGGAATGAAACTGGATCAGTACTCGGTGCCCGTCACCCTGCGGGCCGGGTCGAACACGATCCTGCTGAAGATCTGCCAGAACGAACAGGAACAGGACTGGGCCCAGCGGTACCAGTTCCAACTCCGGACCTGCAACGTGTCTGGAATCGCCGTTCATCCTGCCGACAGTGCAGCCAGCCTGTCCCAGACAAAGGAGTCGCGACCGTGACCCGATCCGCCTTCCAAGTTGTCCCCCGACCCATCACGGCGATCGTTGTGGCCACGTTACTGGTCACCGGCCTGACCGGTGCCGATTGGCGACAATTCCGCGGCAACGACAGTTCATCGGTCGCACCGGGAGAAAAGCCGCCGGTGGCATGGGGTGAAACCGAGAACATCGCCTGGAAGATCCCCCTGAGCGGCCGCGGACTCTCCGGACCGATCATTGTCGGTGACCGCGTTTACCTGACCTCCTCGGACGGGTTCAACCAGGACCGGCTGCTGGTCGAGTGTTTTGACGTCAAGACCGGTGTCCGGCGCTGGCGACGGTCTTTTCAGGCCACCGGTCGGACCCAGTGCCACCCCAAGATGGCCAACGCCACGCCGACACCAGCCAGTGACGGCAAGCGGATCTTCGCGTTTTTCTCGAGCAATGACCTGGTCTGCCTCGATCTCGACGGCAACCTGCTGTGGTACCGCGGCCTGACCCACGACTACCCAAATGCCAGCAACAGCCTCGGCATGGCCTCCTCGCCGGTGGTCATCGGCGACACGGTGATCGTGCAGGTCGAGAGCCAGTCGGAGAGCTTTGCAACCGGGCTGGATGTCACCACCGGCACCACCCGCTGGCACCGCAAACAACACCGGTTCGACAATTGGTCGTCACCCATCGGGTTGATCAACACCAATCCCGCCCGCAACCTCGTGTTGCTGCAGAACATGGTGGGGCTTACGGCCCTTGACGCCCGGACCGGCAAGGAAGCCTGGCACTATGACCAGCCGGCCTCCCGGACCCCCTCGTCTGTCGTCGCCAACGGAACCGTCTATATCCCTTCCAACGGCCTGACCGTCGTTCGTCCAGCAACGGATGCCAACAAGCCGCCCGAGATCGCCTGGAAAAACAACCGCTTCAGTTCCGGAACGCCCAGTCCGGTGGTGTACCGTGGCAAGGTGTTCACGATGAACGGCCCGATCGTCAAGTGTGGTGATGCCAGCAACGGCAAACTGCTCTGGCAACTCAGACTCAAAGGAGCATTCACCTCCTCACCAGTCGCTGCTGACGGGCACCTGTACTACTGCAGTGAAAACGGGATCACCTACGTGATCGACATCTCCGGGGCGAAAGGAAAAATCGTTTCCGAGAATCAACTCGGGGCGACGATCCTGTGTACCCCGGCCATTGCCGCCAATTCGGTGTTTGTCCGCAGCGACGGACACCTGTGGAAAATCAGCCGTTAGAATTGCCGGGAACCGTCCGCGATGCAGAACCTGCTGGCTGTCGGACTGGGCGGTTTCGTGGGCGCTATCGCCCGCTACACGCTGGGTGGATTTGTCGATTCCCGGCTCAACGCCAGGTTCCCGTGGGGAACCTTGACGGTCAACGTTCTCGGTTGCCTGCTGATCGGAGCGATCCTGGGATGGATGAGCACACGAGAAGCCAGTTCCCGCACCGCGGAACTTTTCCTGGTCACCGGAATTCTCGGTTCGTTGACCACGTTTTCGACCTTTGGTCACGATACTGTCGAACTTCTCCGACAGGACGCCCTGGGCCCCGCGGCAGGAAATATCGCCCTGAATGTCATCGTTGGGCTGACAGCCGTCGCCCTGGGACTGGCAAGCACCCGGGGATGGAACTGACACGCCATCATCCCAACCGTGCCGGTGACTTTCTCTAGCAGCCGAAGCTGACTTACAATGCCTCCTTCCCTGTCATCCCCTCAGCCGCCGCGGAACGAGAGTGTCATCGATGCATGCCGATGAACCCACCACTGCACCGGCCGACACAGGTCGGTACCGCGGCGACGCGCAACCGGTCGATCACGACGAGGTCTTGATTCTCGACTTCGGATCGCAAACCGCACAACTGATTGCCCGACGCGTCCGGGAACAGAATGTGTTCTGCCGCATGGTCCGCCACGATCTCTCGGTCGACCGAATCCGTGAGATCAATCCGCGTGGCCTGATCCTCTCGGGAGGTCCCGCCAGCGTTTACGCCGAAGGGGCCCCCTTGCCCGATCCCGAGTTGTTCGAACTGGGCATCCCCGTGCTGGGCATCTGCTACGGAATGCAGGTGATCTGCCGGTCGCTGGGTGCCAATGTCAACTCGGCCGACACCCGGGAATTCGGCCGATCACCCTGTCGGATTGTCGATCCCGGCGGCCTGTTCGCCGGGCTCCCCGACGAGTTGATCGTTTGGATGAGCCACGGAGACCAGGTGGAAGATCCTGACGGCATGTTCGTGTCACTGGCAACCACCGACACCTGCCCACTGGCCGCTGTCCGGCATGCCGAGCGACCCATCTACGGTCTGCAGTTTCACCCCGAGGTGACTCACACCGACTTCGGTGGCCAACTGCTGAAAAATTTCGTGCAGGACATTTGCGGGTGTGATGGCACCTGGGACATCAGCTCGCTCATCGACGAACAAGTCGAAAAAATCCGGACCCGGGTTGGCTCCAAGCGAGTCATCTGTGGTCTCTCCGGTGGCGTGGATTCCTCCGTCGTTGCGGCGTTGCTCTCTCGCGCCATCGGTGACCAGCTCTCGTGCATCTTCGTCAACAATGGCCTGTTGCGATCCGGAGAGGCGAGTGAGGTCGAGGAACGGTTCACCGAACATTTTCGGACCGACCTGCATGTCTCCAACGCTCAACGCGAGTTCCTGGATGAACTGGCCGGCGTATCGGACCCACAACAAAAACGAAAAATCATCGGGCGGGTGTTCATCGAGGTGTTTCGCAAGGAAGCCGAGTCGATTCCTGATGCGGAATTCCTGGCCCAGGGAACGCTGTACCCCGACGTGATCGAATCGGGGGCCAACCCCGATGGACCGGCCGCCACGATCAAGGCACACCACAACGTCGGTGGATTGCCCGAAGAACTGGGATTCGAACTGATCGAACCCCTGCGAGATCTCTTCAAGGATGAGGTGCGGCGGATGGGCGAGGCGTTGGGCTTGCCCGAGCACCTGGTCTGGCGCCACCCATTTCCCGGCCCCGGCCTGGCGGTTCGCTGCCTGGGAGCCGTGAGCGAAGATCGCCTGATCACCTTGAGAGCCGCCGACGCGATTGTGATCGAGGAATTGCGAGAGGCGGGGCTGTACCGCGAGATCCAGCAGGCTTTCGCCGTGCTGTTGCCAGTCCAGAGTGTCGGGGTGATGGGCGACGACCGAACCTACCAGGACACGATCGTCGTCCGGGCCGTCTCGACCGATGACTTCATGACCGCCGACTGGTTCCGATTGCCCTACGAGGTGATGGAGCGCATCTCGACCCGGATCACCAATGGCGTCCCGGGCGTCAACCGGGTCGTGTACGACATCAGCTCGAAACCACCGAGCACAATCGAGTGGGAGTAGCTGGACCGGCGTGAATTTCGGCAGTCAGCCCGACACGTCTGAATTCTCACCAATTCGGCTACGGGCGACACAACCGCTCTAATCCGATCCCCGTCGACAACAGTCGGAGCGATTGTAGCACGCCAGCACGCCCCGTCTCGGATTGGACCGACCAACACGGCGATCACGGTCAGCGCGGGAACGGTCGGACGACGATGAGATCACGAGGACCACTGCGCGCCGACCGCCTGAAAGACCGGGACTCTCGTGATGACCTCGATCCTGGGCATCTCTGCCTTTTACCACGACTCGGCCGCTGCGTTGATTGTCGACGGTCGGATCGTCGCCGCCGCCCAGGAAGAACGGTTCACCCGCAAAAAACACGACGCCAGCTTTCCCGAGAACGCCATCGCCTACTGTCTCTCCGAGGCCGGGCTCGCGCCCGAGGACCTCGATTACGTGGGCTTCTATGACAAGCCACTGGTGAAATTCGAACGGCTGCTGGAAACCTACCTGGCGTTTTCTCCGGCGGGGCTCAAGAGTTGGCTGACGCTGCTGCCCAACTGGCTCAAGACCCGGTTGCATCTCCCCCGGGTCATCAAGAAGGGACTCGATGGAAAGTACCGACGGCGAATCGTCTTTCCCGAGCACCACGAATCGCATGCGGCCAGCGCATTCTTTCCCAGCCCCTTCGCTGAGGCGGCCATCCTGACCGTCGATGGCGTGGGCGAATGGGCCACCGCCAGTTACGGCACCGGGCGAGACAACCACATCGAGTTGACCCACGAGATGCATTACCCCCACTCGCTGGGACTGCTCTACACCGCCTTCACCTACTACTGCGGCTTCCGGATCAATTCGGGAGAATACAAGCTGATGGGCCTGGCCCCCTACGGCGAACCAAAATACGCCGACCGCATTCTTGAACACCTCGTCGACCTCCGCCCCGACGGCTCATTGGCAATGCACCTGGAACACTTCAACTACTGCCAGGGCTTGACGATGACCTCGTCGAAGTTCCACGCGCTCTTTGACGGACCGCCGCGAGCACCCGAGTCACCCTTGACCGAGCGGCACATGGACATCGCCGCCAGTGTCCAGGCCGTCACCGAGGAAGCGATGCTGCGGATGGCCCGACACGTTCACGAAACCACCGGGATGCGGCACCTGTGCCTGGCCGGCGGCGTGGCGCTCAACTGTGTCGCCAACGGCCGTGTTCTCCGCGAGGGCCCATTCGACGAGGTCTGGATCCAACCGGCTGCCGGAGACGCCGGCGGGGCGCTGGGAGTCGCGTTGCTGATCTGGCACCAGTTGCTCGACAACCCACGAACCCACGATCAACTCGATTGCCAGGGCGGCAGCTACCTCGGACCGGAGTTCTCCAACGACCAGGTCCGGGAATTTCTCGACTCCGCCGGCGCCGTCTATCGACAATTCGATGACGCCGAAGAACTCTGTCACCACGTGGCCGAACTGATCGCCGATGAAAAGGTGATCGGCTGGATGCAGGGGAGGATGGAATTTGGACCACGCGCCCTGGGCGGCCGAAGCATCCTCGGCGATGCCCGCAGCACCAGGATGCAGTCGGTGATGAATCTCAAGATCAAGTTCCGCGAGTCGTTTCGACCGTTTGCCCCCAGCGTGCTCCAGGAACGAGTCGACGAGTTTTTCGAGATGCGACCGGGAGAGCAAAGCCCGTACATGCTCCTGGTGGCAGATGTCAAACCCGAGAAACGTCTCCCGCTGGCCGAGTCCGACCAGGCCACCCGCGGACTCGACAAACTGAAAGTGCAACGGTCACATGTTCCGGCCATCACCCACGTCGACAACTCGGCCCGTGTCCAGACCGTCGATCCGCAACGACACGGCCGGTACTACCGACTGCTCAAGGCCTTTGACGAGCAGACAGGTTCACCGGTGCTGATCAACACCAGCTTCAATGTCCGGGGCGAGCCCATTGTCTGCACGCCCGAGGAGGCCTGGCGATGCTTCATGGCCACCAACATGGACGTGCTGGTGATCGAGGACTTCGTGATGCTCAAGGACCAACAGCCCGGGGCCACCGAACACGAAACCGATGAGTATCTCGCCCGTTTTGAACTCGACTGACACCCGTTGCCGAACCAGCGAAAGACATCCCGATGATCACCATCGACTGGAATCCCACACACCGGTTCCTGCGACAATTCGCCGCCCTGTTCGTCATCTTCTTCGCCGCGATCGGGGCGTTCCGGTTCTTCTACAGGGATGATCTCGCCATGGCGTCTGTGCTGTGGACCATCGCACCGCTGGGGCTGGTCGGCCTGATCTGGCCCCGTTTCATGCGGTACGTCTATGTGACCTGGATGGCACTGTTCTTTCCGCTGGGCTGGACAGTCTCGATGGTGATTCTCTCGACAATCTTCTACTTGGTGGTCAGCCCGATTGGCCTTATCATGCGTCTCTGCGGACACGATCCGTGCCAGCGGCGGCTCGACCCGGACACCACCAGTTACTGGAAATCACGGCAGGCAACCACAAACGCCGCACGGTATTTCCGCCAGTTCTAGACGCCACCGGGACATGCGGACTCCCCCGACCACCCCCCTCCTCGGAACGTCTCATGATCGACGACACCACGGCCCAAGACGACACTTCACCCCAGGACGACAGTCCAGCAGCCACGGAGACCACAGGGGCGAGTTCGTCGAATGATTTCGCGACGGCCGCCGAGGCTCCCGAAATGGGGTTCTTCGCCGAGTTCTGGGATTTCCTGGTCCACAACAAGGCCTGGTGGCTGACACCGATCATCCTGGTGCTGGTGCTGGTCTTCGTGCTTGTCTGGTTCGCCGGGACACCGTTTGCACCGTTCATATACGGCGCGTGAACCGGGGACACGCAGCGGGACGTCAACGGGCCTCGGCCGCCGTGCAGGCAAACTGCAGGCGAACCGCCACCTGCCCGTCGACCGACACCTTGCCGGTCAAGAACCAGGCGGCCCCGAGCGTCTCATCCAGCCGGGCTTCGATGTCCAGCACCTCGCCGGGCCTCACCATCCGCCGGAACCGGGTTTCCTGCTGGCGAGTCACCACCGGAACCAGTCCGTCGGGAATATCACCTCCCGCAGCAATCAACACCGCCCCGGCCTGAAACGCCGCTTCACACAGCAGCACACCGGGCAGCACCGGAAACTCGGGATAGTGACCGGAAAACACCGGCAGATCTTCGGGCACCCGCCTGCGAGCCCGAACCAGCGTGTCGGTCAGTTCAATCACCTCGTCAAGCCACAGGAATGGCTCACGATGAGGGATCAATGACTCGATCGCCGCACGGTCCAACACCACGGACTCGGGTCGCTGGCCACTCATCATGCACTCGCCGAGGCTGGAGGAGTCATCAGCTTGTCGACCTCGTTGGCCACGATCACACCGTAATTGACCGCCCCCAACCAGCCAGACATGATGATGCCCACGCTGCCGGCATGGAACAAGCCCTGGACCTGCTCGGGCAATTTCTGGCTGACCTTCAAACCCTCAAACTTCGTTCCGAAACTCGCTCCCTGCAGGTGGCGCGTGTAATGCTGGAACGTCCGGGGCGTCGACGCCTCCACGTGTTCAACGATCTCCCGCAACTCGGGAACATACTGCTCCAGGCAGTCCAGGGTCGTTTCACACAGGTCCTTTTTGGATTCCTCGTAATCAGCTTCAGAGAGATCCGCCCAGTCGCTGAAGTTGGCATTGGTGGAACTGACCACCAGGTGACGATCGCTGCCGGGGCGGGTTCGAGGATAGTAGAAGCTGAAGGTGCGACTCGAAATCTCCCGACTGAGCATCGCGTCGATATCGAAACCGTGGTGCTCGGAGTGGAACAACAGGTCACCACACGGTTCAAAACTCGCCCCGGGCTTCATCGCGATGTAGACCTGGCAACTGCTGTTGTTCAGTCGCACCGCGCGGGCGTCCTCGACAAACTCCGGATCAAACGAATCCTCGCCCACAAGCTCAAACACCGTCTGCTTGATGTTGGCGTTTGAGACGACGGCGCCGCAGGTGATCCGGCGTCCGTTGACAACAACCGCGGCCACCTTGCGATCCGGGGTCACCTCGATCGATTCGACCAGGCACCGGATCCGCACGTCGACCCCGTTGGAAACCATCTCGTCCTTCATCGCTCCAACCAGCGCGTCGGTGCCGCCCTCAAACGTGAACACCCCCTTGCTCATGAAGTTGGAGAAGACGATGCCGTAAGTCAGGGCCGGGTCTTCCAGGGTCGAACCGTTGGCGTAGGTGATCGGTTCCATCAACAGCCGCACCACGTCATCCCGTCCCGGAAAGAACCGCTCGAACAATTCTCCGGTCGTCATCTCCTGGTCGTCAAAAAAATTCATCCCGCGCGCGGTGTCGAAGAACTCCGAAACCACCTCGAGAGAAATCCCAAACTGCTCGACCAGGATGTTGGTGAAACTGTCCCTGTCGAAAGTCGTCTCCAGCGAGAACTGGGGATTCTCGAACCGGATGCCATCCAGTTGCACGATTCGCTCGGCAATTTCTGGAGTCCAGTACTTGCGGCAACTCTTTTTCATCCCGATCGGAAAACCGTGAAGCGAGATGTCGAAGATGTGGCCCCCCTTGCGCTTGAACCACGTGGCCATGCCACCGAGCTGGTAATGGTGTTCCAGCAGCAACACCGAGTACCCGGCCCGGGCCAGGACATTGGCGGAGGTGAGACCGGCAAGTCCTGATCCGATCACTACCACGTCGTAGTGATCCTGAGCGTCCTTGAGAAAATCCCGGGGCATCGTCAGTGGCTCTTCGACGGTCTCAACAGGTGCAAATTCGCGATCGTAATGCCCGAAAGCATGGACCCGATGATACCGAGAAAGCCCTGATCGGTCCCACAGAGGAAGAGGTTTCTAAGATGAGTGCAGCCGTCGCGAATCTTTCGGGGAGCCCCGTAGACGCAGCCATTTTCATGGCCGGTGAACTTGCGGATCGTTCGCGGAGTAAAAATGTCGGTGTCGACAATGTGGTCGCGAAAGTCCGGCACATGCCGCAACGTGCTCGTCAACACGCGCTCGGCCCACTCCTGTTTCTGCTGCGTGTACTCATCGGGCGGCAACTGCATCCAGTGTCCGGGGTCGGCCAACGCCGTGATCCTCATCCGCCCCTCTCCAGACGGTTCCCCGTAGTGGAAATTGTTCGGAGAACAAACAATCCCACTGGTGACATCCACGGGGACGTCGGGACGACGGTAACTGAAAGTGGCACTGTCGTTGAAAAAGACAATCGTCTGGTCATGCCCCAGGTCAGCCGGTTGCCGGTCGAGCGAGTAGATCGACTCGACAAAGGAAATCTCGCCCGGAGGCGACAGATCGACAGCCTGATCACACATCCGCATTGTCTCGAAATTTCCCGCTGAAGAGAGCACGTTTTTGGCCTCGATGAACTGGCCGTCGTCGAGCAACACGCCGGTGGCGTGGTCGCTGTCACTGACGATCTTCTGCACTCCCGACCTCAACCGCAGTTCACCACCCAGCCCACGAAACTTGCGGACCAGTTTCTTGATGATCAATCGCACGCCCTCCAACGGACGCCCGAAACCCTCGTGGAAGATGCTGCGGAACATGATCACAAACTGGGGCCACTCCAGATCATCGGGTGTCGCACTCGAATAGAACATCGTCGGACACAACAGCATCTCGATCAGCAGCGGATCATTGAGTTCTTCGGCCAGCACCTCTCGAGTCGAAATCTCGGGTTGATCCAGTGCCATCGGATCGTACTCAGCAATCCGCTGCACCAGGCGGGCAAAGTTGTCTTTCTCGGCCGGAAACCGCTCAACCACCTGCTGTTCGAAGAACTCAAAGTCGTTCGTGAAACGCAGGGTGCAGCCGGGAAAAACAATCGACGACTGGGTTTGCGGCACCAGGGCGAAGTCCTCCCAGCGGAGCCGGAGTTGCCGGAGCAGCTTCGAGAGGGGGCCGGTGAGTGTCCCGGGAGCGGCGTAATTGGTCACCGCATGGAGACCAACATCGTGGTTGCGGTCCCGGAGCCGATAAAACGAGTTCAGCCCGCCGACGGTCGTGTGCCGCTCCAGCACACAAACCGAGCGGTCAAAATAAGCCAAACGGATCCCGGCAGCCAAACCTGAGAGGCCAGCACCGATGATGACCGTGTCGTAGCGCATGCTCCGCTCCGGTCAGTGGACTCCCCGATCACGCGGGGCTCTGGACATCCTTCAACAACGGCTCGAGATAACTGACCGTCCCGGCCATCGATGCCAAGTGCTCATAATCATCTTCTGGAATCTGCACCCGGTACTGCTTTCTCAACTCCATCACGATATCGAGAAAGTCCATGCTGTCCAGTTCCAATTGATCACGGAACGGAACATCATCGACCAGGCCCGAAAGATCTTCATCAGGCTGGATTCGGGACAGGATATCCAGGATCACCCTTCGGATTTCATCCGCGACCATTCCGCTTCGCTCCCATCCGCTCGCGACGTTATTCGTCTGCGTCGAATCTCCGCACAATCACAACAGAGTTGATTCCGAGCATCCCAAAAGAGTTATTCAAAATGTAATCAACTCGATCCAACGACCGGGGCGAGTTGGCGACAATCTGAGAAAGACCGCACTCGGGATCCAGTCGATCGAGGTTGATTGTAGCGTGTGCGATTTGGTCTTTGAAGGCAGGCAGGTTGCCAACCAACTCCAAAGCTCCAGCCGCCCCCATCGCATGACCAATGAAACTCTTGGCATTATTGACTGCCAGTGACTCACGATCACCAAAAACCTCGCGAATCGCACGACATTCTTCAATATCGCCCTGGTCGGTCGCGGTGGCGTGACTGCTGAGAATATCGATTTCTTCGGGAGAAATTTTCGCCCGATCCAGTGCCAACCTGATGCACTCTGCCTGTCGAGTCGAGTCGGGCAAAACGAAATCGGTTGCGTCAGAATTCATCGCATGGCCGACGATTTCTCCGTAGATCGTCGCACCCCGAGCCAACGCGTCGGGGAGCCGTTCAAGCGTACAGATGGCTCCTCCCTCGGCCACCACGATCCCGTTGCGGTCAACATCAAACGGACGGCTCGCCTTGGTCGGGTCCGAGTGTGACGCCAAAGCCCCCTGGCTCTTGAAACTCGCAAAAATCCCAAACGTGTGAATACTCTCCGAGACACCCCCACACACGGCCAAATCGACCTCGTTCAAACGCAACATCTGCAAGCCCTGGATGAACCCGGCGTTTCCGGCCGCACAGGCAGCTCCCAGCGTCAGGTGGGGACCCGTGATGCCCAGGTTCAACGTCACCTCACCAGCCGGATTGTTCGCCACGGTCCTCGGGTTGTGATGGTGAGACCAAACACTGGTGTCGTAATCGTACTGAGAAATCTCATGGATCTCGTTTTCAGTCTCGACGTTCCCGTGCTCGGTGATCCCCAGGTACACCCCGACACGAGACCGATCCCGCAGGGACAAATCCAGCCCGGCATCCGAAACTGCCTCGTGCGCGCAGTAGATCGCGATGGAACCACTGCGAGTGCCCCGACGGACCTCTCGACGGTCCTGGTAAGCCAACGCATCGAAATTGCAGACACCGGCCAACACCTCGCCCATGTGACGGGTCTCGTAGGGCACCACTCCGGAGCGTCCGCTCAGCAGGCTCTCCCGGAACTCCTCCAGGGAATTCCCATTGGGTGACGCCAACCCGATACCGGTAATTACGATTCGCTCGTCAACGTACGACGACATGCCAGGCAGATCCGGGACGAACAAAAGACGGAGAGAAATCTCGTCGGTGCCGGCGGAACTCCGGCGATGAGACAATCAGGCGAATTGGCCGGAGTATGAATCCGGAAGTCCCGCAGACTACTCGACGTGATCGAACAGAACAAGCGGCCCCGTGGGGCCGAAAAGCCGACTGACCGAGAAACCAACTGCAATGGACCAAATATGGCCTTGCGACAAATTCGGCCAGAAACTAACTTCCGCCGCCTCGACAGCCCCGACGGTTTCATCCGCGGTGTGCCAAGGCGCCTCACTCTCACTCCACAACTCACTCCCAGCCAGATTCCCGGCAACGCTCACGGAGGGCGGATTCCGATGCGTTTCGACTCCCGACAACCACGCACTCTCGGACTGCTCCTGGCCATTGGCCTCATCGCGGGGTGTAACCCCATGAGCGCGTTTCTGATGAACCGCACGGGACTGGCCTATTACGAATCGGGGGATTACACCGCCGCCAGCAAAGAATTCCAACGTGCTGTCGCGGATCATCCCAACAACCCCGACTACATCTACAACCTCGCCAGTGCCGTCCGCAAACAAGGACAACTGGCCCAGGCCGAACAACTCTATCGCCAGGCCCTGGCACTGGACCCGGGACATCAACCAACCTATCACGGACTCGCCCGACTGATGGTCGACAGTGGCCGGGGAGTCGAGGCAGCCGAACTGCTTGGTGTCTGGGCCACGGCCGAGAACTGGCGACCCGAGCCCCATATCGAAATGGCATGGCTCTCCAGGGAATCTGGAGACGTACCGGGGGCCGAGCGGCACTTGCTCAATGCACTGAGAACCAGCCCGTCTCATCCGGTTGTCACCGCCCACCTTGGACAACTCTACCAGGACACCGGACAGTCCGATCGAGCCACCGCGATGTACCAACGATCACTCTTCAGTGACTGGTATCAGCCGGAAGTTCGCTCAAGATTGGCCTCCCTCCAGGATCGTGGTGCGACCCAGTCAACCTCCCTGGCCGCCAACCCGAACTTCGCCGCACCCGTCTACAGTACCGTTGCACAACCCACACCGCTGATCACGCCACAAGTTCTCCCCGCGCCCCAGCAGCCCACGCCACAAGTTCTCCCCGCGCCCCAGAAGCCTACGCCCCAGGCCGGACCCGTCGCCAAACAACCGACCACCGCTCCGGCAACAGCTGGCGAACTGCCCGTGGTGACGCCCAAATAAAACGGCGTCCCTCCCGTTGACGACTCAACGACCTTCGGCAGGCTTCGACTTCGACTTCGACTTCGACTTCGACTTCGACTTCGACTTCGACTTCGACTTCGACTTCGACTTCG
>PBOU01000090.1 GCA_002724415.1 Planctomycetaceae bacterium | reverse complement strand
CACGGTGGCGTACCGCAGAAGGTCCACCCATTTCGCGCCAACACCGTGTGAATCCACTGGAAACCCGTAGTGATTTTGTGGTTTGGGAAACCCTGGTAAAGAAATCCGACTGTCAATCTACTCTAGGATGCTGACACCCTTCCAGATGTTGCAACGAATTCACGATTTTTCCGGATCCGTTTCACATCGCCAGAGTTGGCCTGAAACGGTTATGCCGGTTTCCCGACACGCTCGTGTCCCTCGCAAAACCACTTCACGCGGCCTGGCCGAGCTGCCCAACCGACTCGCCGGCGATCACTTCGTGGACGAGCCGCCCGTAATCAACCGCGCCGTTGCATTCCGGGTCGTAATCGAAAATCGATTTCCCGAAACCAGCCGCCTCGGCCAATCGGATGTTGCGGCGGATTCGCGACTCAAAGAGAGTCGCGGTGGCCCAGGGGGCATGAGGGTCGCTGGCAGCAAAGAACGCCGCCAGATCGTCGCTGATGTCGGCTGCCAATCTCGTGCCTGTCTCGAACAAGCACAGGACGATCCCGCTGACCTTCAGGTCACGGTTGAGTCGACGGGTGACCAGCGCCGTCGTCTCGAGCAATTTTGAGAGTCCCTGAAGAGCAAGAAAATGTGGCTGCAAGGTGATGAAAACCTCGCGGACGCCGGCCAGGGCGTTCACCGTGAGGACACCCAGGGACGGTGGACAGTCGATCAGGCAATAATCCGGTGCGCAACTGCCTTGGAGTTCATCGATTTTCCCACGCAAGATCGTCTCACGTCCGACTTCTCCGGCCAGTTCCTGCTCGAGCCCGGCCAGGTCAATGTTGCCGGGAACGACCCACAATGACGGAGCCACCTGTCGTCGGATTTCGGACAAGCTCCGGTGGCCAAGCATGACATCGTGGAGGCTTGGAGTGCCTGGCGGCGCCTCAACTCCGAGGTGCAGTGATGCGTGGGCCTGGGGATCCAGGTCGATCAGGCACACACGCCGTCCAGCGGCAGCCAGGCCCGCGGCCAGGTTGACGCTGGTGGTCGTCTTGCCGACGCCCCCCTTCTGATTCATCACAGCGATGGTCCGCAACGGCTCGTCTCGCTCGACACACGACTCGCATTCTCAATGCCGTGGGAGTATATCCGCGGGGTTGCAACCGCGCGAAGATGACTTAGGCCGAACCGATCTGGCGCCCCTCAACGAGCAGTTCCTCGAGACGGGTCACACAGAGATCGATCGAGCGAACCGCCTGGACAAAATTGGTGTGCGTCGATGCCAACGGAGCGTCCTTGCGAAATTGTTCGGTCGCACGTCGCATGCGACCGATTTTCTTGCCCAGCATCTTGACGTACCCGGCCGGATCATGCAGCCGGGTCTCCAGGGCCCGCGAGGTGTCGAAGACAGCTCGCACCACACCCATCAACTCCGGAAAATCCTCGACCTCCTCGCTGTGCTTGACGAACGTGCGAACCATCCAGGCGTGAGCCATCACGTCCTGGCATTCGTCCACAAGTCCGGGCAAGCGATCTTCAGTTTCCACGGTGTCACTCGTCCTCACTGTAGGTCATCAACGTGGTCACCTCGCATCCGGCCAGTGCCTCACGGCCACCCAGCCCCTCCAGTTCGATCACGACCGCACACCCGACCACCTCCGCACCCGCCTCGACCAGCAAGCGGTTGCATGCGGCCACCGTGCCACCGGTGGCCAGCAAGTCATCAACGACCAGCACCCGGTCACCGGGTCCGACGGCATCGGTGTGAACCTCGAGAGTGTCCTCACCGTATTCGAGCTGGTAGGAATGCGAGCGTGTCTCGTGTGGCAACTTGCCGGGCTTGCGAACCGGCACAAAACGAGCATCCAGTGCCAGGGCCAGTGGAGCTCCAAACAGAAACCCCCGCGCCTCGACACTCGCCACCACGTCGATCGGCCCGGAGGAAACGGCCACATCGGCCAGCCGCCGAATGACCTCACCGTAGGCTCTGGGCGACGCCAGCAATGGCGTGATATCACGGAAACGGATGCCCGGCACCGGAAAATCGGGGATGGTGCGGATATGGGACTTGAGGTCCTGGTTCTCAGTGCTGTCAGTCATCAACGTTCATCCTCGGTTTCAGCCAATCCCCGCCGGGCCTCGGTGACCGCATCCTGGAACCGGGCGTCTCCGGCATACAAATCCAGAATACTGTGCCAAACCCGACGTGCTTCCTCAATCCGGCCACCCTTTTGAGCCAGCCTGGCTCGCTCGACGGCGACGGTCGCCAACCCCGCCTCGCCCGGTTTGTCGGGCAACTCCACTCGCCACTCCTCCAGCAAGCCGCGAGCCACCTCCGCTTCCGATTCCCACTTGGGCTGTCCATTGACCAATTCCAGCACCGACTCGAGGATTCCTATCGCTCGCGACCGGTCTCCCAGACGCTTGTATTCACGGGCCAGCCGCAGAAACCTTGTCACCTCTCCCGAGTCGCCCGACTGCAACCGCCTCGTGGGCCGTGACCGCGATTCGATCGACAATTGCTCGATCCGTTGCAGGTAGGGTGCCACTCGCTCGTCCCATGTCCCGGGGTCTTCAGCCACCAGCGGAGACAGGTACTTGTCACGGGCGGTCCTCCAGTCGGGTTCGGCCAACTCCAGCAGCCGCACTCCCTCGGCAAACCGTTCCTCAGGACTCATCCGCCCCTGCCACCACATCACAACGGCAATCGTGACCACCAGGAGCAGGGCCAACACCAGCCCAGACGTGCTGTTCCAGAAACCGCGCCAGGTCCCCCGGTGTGCCTGCCGTTCGATCTCGAACTTCATCAGGTCCCGGGCCAGGGTCGCGTTGCCCAATCCACCGGCTGGTCCCGCCCCCGCCACCATCCCCGCGTCGGCGGTCACCGCGGTGGCCGGCATTGTCGCCGCTGCACCGCTTTCGGTCATCAAATCACCACCAGATTCGACCAACCGGTAGACACTCGTGTCATCGTCCCTGTCGGATTCCTGTGAAGGTTCACTCTCGGAGAGAGCCACCTTGCGAGGAATCTCCTGCAATCGCAGGCCCAGGACATAGGCGTCGGGATACCGATCTTCGGGTTCCTTGGACAGCAATCGACAGACCACCTCGTCGAGCCACCTGGGAATTTCTGGCACGATCGACCTGGGCGAATCGAATTGCCCGTACCTTTGCTTCTGGATCAGTTCGACGGTGCTCCGTCCCTGGAAGGGAGGTCGTCCGGTCAGCATGCAGTACATCACGGCACCCAGGGAATACAAATCGCTGGTCCGGTGCGCCTTGCGACCCTGGGCCTGCTCGGGAGACATGTACTCGGCCGTCCCGACTATCCCGCCGGTCGCGGTCAATTTTCCGGCCGCGAAGATCTGGGCCACGCCGAAATCTGTCAGCTTGACGAGATCCTCATCGGTCAGCATCAGGTTTCCAGGCTTCAGGTCGCGATGGATGATCCCGGCATCATGGGCCGATTTCAGCGCCCGGCACACCTGGACCGAAATGTCGATCACCACCTCCCATCCCAATCGCTTGACCTGTCCCAACCGACTGGTCAGGGTCTCACCCTCGACCAACTCCATCGCGTAGTAGTAGGTGCCGTCGTGTTCACCGCTGTCCAGGAACCGGACGATGTGCGGGTTGGTCAACTTCTGTAATGACTCGATCTCACGACGGAACCGCTCGACCAAACCCGGTTCACGCGCCATGGTTGCCGAGAGCACCTTGACAGCCACCAATTCGGACGACTCGGTATGAATGGCCCGATAGACGGTCCCCATACCACCGGCGCCCAGTTCTTCCTGGATCTGATAGGGACCAATCGTGCTCGGGAGTTCAGGCATCGTGTTCGTCGGTGACTCAATTGCCCGGGAAATGACAGGCTGGCCGATTCGAGTCTATGGTGCGACAATTCCGACGGTCAACAAACCACCCGCCACTCCTTTCGGTTCACTCCATGACCACCGCAATCCTGCTGATCGCTCACGGAAGTCGGCTCGACTCGGCCAACCGCGACCTGGACTGGTTGGCCGAATCGCTGGCACAACGTCGACCCGATGACCAGGTCCGAACGGCCTACCTGGAAATTGCCGAACCGGACATCCAGACGGCAGGCACACAGTGTGTCGAACAGGGCGCCGACCGGGTGCTGCTTGTCCCCTTCTTCCTCTCACCCGGACGGCATGCCACCAGGCACCTGGCCGAACACCGCGACCGATTGGCCAACCGGTTCCCCGACGTCCACTGGGAATTGAAACCCCCCCTGGGACGGCATGACAACCTGGTCCAGGTGATCGAGGACCGGGTCGATGGCCCCGGAGTGGCCTGACAACGTCGACTTCGCTCAGGGACGACGATCGACCCAGGCCAGCAGCAGTGGCAGCAACACCAGGTTGCCAGCCAGTCCGCCGAGCATCGCCACGCTGACCAGAATTCCGAAATAGACCAGCGGAATAAAATGTGAGAGCGTCAGCACGCTAAAACCCACGACGAGTGCCAGGTTGGCCAGGACGACGGCACGGCCAACACCGGCATGGGTTCGTTCCAGGGCTGTCGACACGTCATCTCCGGCCTCCCGGGCTCTCCGGAATCCAGAGATGTAGTGGATGCTCGAATCGACGGTCAGTCCCAGCGACACGCTGGCGATCATCGCTGTGGCAATATTCACCGGCAGGCCCACCCAGCCCATTGCGCCGATCACCAACACGATCGGGAAAAGATTCGGCAACAACGCGACCAGTCCGATCCACGGACTCCGAAAAGCCAGGCTCACCATCAGGACGATACCAATCGCCGCGAGGACAAAGCTGACCACCTGATCCCGCAACAGGCTCTCGATCAGGAATGTCAACAAGACATACAAGCCGGTCGCTTCGACCGGTCGCTCGCCCGGCTTCAATTTCGAGAATTCCTCGCGGGCTATCGCCTCGACCCGCTCGATCAACTCCCGCTTCTGCCCGGCCTGCTCACGCTCCAGGGCCCGCAACACGATCCGCATCCGTCCGGCCTCGGCGTTGTAGAGACTGGAAACGTACTCGGGCTGAGATTGATCGAGAACCTTCAAACGCTTCGGAAGCGTGTTGAGGAGAAACGGAACACGGGGCACCATTTCCAGTCCATCGCTGATCGGGACGACCTTGGTCAACCGCCGGCGATCGTCGTCCGTCTTCATTTGGTCGGCCACCTCGGTCTTCAGCCGTTCAGCCAATCGTCTCACCCGGTCAATTTCTTCCTGTGTCAGTTCATCGGAGGTCGGAAAATTGACCTCCCAGTTGCCCGCCCCCCCGAGCCTGGTCTCGACAAACTCAAGGCCCAGCCGAATCGGGCTGTCCTGGCGAAAGTTCTCACTGAAATCGGTCTCGACCTCCAGCCTCGCCAGCCCCGCTCCCGCCACGATCACAACGATCCCAACAGCGAGCAACACCATCCGGGGGTGACGACGAATGCCACGGGCCAGAAACTGCAACCCACGCACCAGTTGCCCCTCACCGGGCGCCCGCCCCGGGTCGACCTGCCGCCGGCCCAGCAAGATCCCTCCGGGCAACAACAACAACGCGGCCAGCAGGACCAGCAACGTGGCCAGGCTCATCATGATCCCGAAACTACGGACCGGGCTGATGGTACTGGAGAGCAACGCGGCGAAGCCAACCGCGGTCGTGGCTCCGGTCCAGAAAATCGCCGGAGCCAGTTGATTGATCGTTCGGGCCAATGCCTCCAGCGGTGGGTGCTCGTTGCGATGCTCACGGAAATGCACGGTCACGTGAGTGCAGGTGGCGACACCGATGATTGTGACCAGGGAATTGAGCATCGAGCTGACCATGCTCAGTTTCATCCCACTGATGACCAGCAGAGCCTCGGTCCAGAGAATTGCCGTGACCACAACCAGCAATGGCAAGACCACCCAGCGGACGCTTCGGAACAACATCAGGATCACAGCCGCCAACAGGCCAAGCGACCACCAGAACAGGGTCCGCCCGTCTTGCTCGACATAACGAAACATGTCGTGCACCTGCACCGGCTCTCCAACAACCTGTGCCACCGGATCGTGTGCCGCAGCCAGCCTGCGGATCTCGGCAAATGTCTGTGCCCGATCCGCGGTCGCATCGGAACCCGTCGCCCGAGCAAGCCGCAGAACAATCGCCACCGTTCGACCATCTGCGCCCACCAGCACACCTTCGACCAACGACAAGACGCGGCGTCTGAGTCCCTTGATCCTCTTCATAACCCGGCCGAGAACTCCGGTCGGTTCCAGCGCCTGGACAAGATGCTGGGTGCTGCCAGCCTGCACGCCCTCCACTTGCCCCAGTTCCTCGGCAAATTGCTCGATCCGCGTTCTGGACTCCGTCGACAACTCCGGAACGTCATCGTCTTTGCTGAACAGGTGAGGGTCTTCGTAGGCGACAATCACGAATTCGTCACCGCCGAACAACTCGCGACTGGCACGGAAAGCGGCCAGGTGCGGATCGTCTTCCGCGTAGAGCGATTCGATCGACTGGTCGAACTTCAACTCTCCGGCCGGGACAATCGCCAGCAGTGCTGCTGCCAACGTGGCCCCCAGCAGGAGAACCCGGTACTTCAAGACCATCGCCAACAGGCTGGTGATCGGGCCACTGCCCTGCGCGCCCGACGGCACGTCGTTGAGCAACTGTTCGGGATCGATCCCGTTCGAGTTCATCGATCCCTGGCCTTCTCGCCCGCATCGGCGGACATCGGTTACACTGGCGCCGCCCATCGGCATCAGCAGCCGTAGAATAGCCGCGTTGTGGCCGACGGGCCAACAGGAGTTCGCGTGGACCGAGACCGTTCAAAGTTCTGGCCCCTGCTGGGAGCGGTGCTCCTGGCGGTGATGGTCCGCGTCCCTGTCGCCGCGTGGCGGGTCGACTCACTCGGTGACGACCGCGACCATTACCGGCTGCTTGCCGACGGCCTGATCGAGGGCAACGGGCTGGTTCATCCCGATCACGGCACCCCCACGGCCTACAGGCCACCGCTGTACCCGCTGGTGCTGGCGGCTGTCGCCTGGACAACGGGAGCCGGCGACCTCGGCGTGGCCGCGCTGCACCTGGCGCTGGGACTGGCCACGGTTGCTGGAACCTGGCTGGTCGCCGTTCGCCTGGGACTGGGCCGCCGCGCGTGGCTCCCCGCGGTGGCCGTCGCCGTGGATCCCCTGCTTGTCGTCGGTGCCACGCTGCCCATGACCGAGACACTGTTTGCCGCCCTGGCAACCTGGATGCTCGCACTGACCACTTCACGACTGTCCGTCACCAGGGGACTGGTGGCAGGGATCCTGTTCGGTCTCGCCGCCCTGTGCCGCCCCTCGGTGTGGGCATTTGCCGTTCTGGTCGTGGTGGCCCTTGGGATCCGGTGGCTGCGAAAAACCGGTGCTGGACACGGGCCCACCGACCGGATGGTCGTTGCCGTCACCCTCGCCGGGGCCGCACTGACGGTCAGCCCCTGGCTGGTCCGCAACCTGGCCGTCTCGGGGACGCCCGTGCTGACAACCACCCACGGTGGCTACACGCTGTTGCTGGGGAACAACCCCGTCTTCTACGAACAAGTCGTAAGACAACCCCTGGGAACAACCTGGAACGACACCAGTTCGGACGCCGGACGTCGGCCCACCGAGTGGCGCAAGCACCTGGAAACCCGCATGCCGGCCGCACCTCGTGGAATCGATGCCGAACGGCAGCGTGACACGTTCATGTATCGCCTGGCCGTCGCCAACATCACCCACGATCCCCCGGGATTTGCACGCGCGTGCCTGTTGCGGGTATTGCGATTCTGGACACCGTGGCCGCTCGAATCCGCTCCCGGGTCGGCGTGGCCTGCGTTGATCAAATGGTGCGTAGCGGCCTGGTACGCGACCGTGCTGGCGGCCATGCTCGTGGGAATCTGGCGTGCCCCCTGGCGAGCCAACAGTGGCTGGCACGCTCCACTGCTCTTCCTGTTGGCGCTGTCACTGGTGCACGTGGCCTTCTGGTCAACCATGCGAATGCGAGCACCGGTCATGCCGGTCGTCTTTCTGCTGGCCACGGTTGGAACCTGGACTCCAACCGTCAAGGCGGACACATTGGACGACGCGCCGCCGGAGGGTTATTGACACCCTGGAAAAAGCGGACCTATAATCCCGCCCCCCGCGACCGAGATCGTGCGGGACCACTCCGGAATCATCCAGCCACCACCGGGCCTCTCGACGATCGAGCGGATCAGAGGCGGCTGGCGATCCGGCAATTTGCTCCCAGGAACCGGATTCCCACGTGTCGGGCAGGACGCCCACCGACGTCGCCTCCCAACACCGCCCGCAAACGGTCGTCACCCTGTGGTGCCGTCGCCTGTTTGCGGTCGCGGTCGCGTTGGCGTTCGCGCCGCCCACGGTCGTGCTGGCCGATGACCCACCAGCAGACACGGACCTGGTTTCCATTTCAGCCGATTTTGGTTACGAGACCGAAGCCCGCAGCTTCAACGGATCGTCACGGATCGCCGTGCTGCGACGGCAGGTCACCATCCGACAAGCCAACACCGTGATCACTGCGGGCCAGGGAATTGCCTGGATCAGCCGGGCGCGACCACCGGAAACCGGCATCCGCGTGTCGGTGTACCTGGAAAACAACGTCCGGCTCGAAGGTCCCGACCAGACCCACAGCCGCCCGAACCTGTTGCACCGCCTGGCGATCTCCTCGACCACCCCGATCGTCACAATCACTCACCGCCAGAAATACCCCGGTTCGCTGGCCGAGGACCCACTGTACCGACGCGGCACGGCCCACCGGCAACGTCGCCCCGGCGACGATCATCGGCTGGCAGCCCACCAGGCCGGGCCGGCCCCGGCCCCGATCGTCGACAATCCGCAACAGCCTCTGCGACGAGTTCAACTGTTTCCGCGGACCAACCGGCCTTTCAGCGTGACCACTGACACCGCACCCGGCACCACGCCCAGCGAAAAGGTGTTCGTGGTCACAGGAGGTGTCAACTTGGTGATCGACCAGGTCGCGGCCGACAAGACCCAATCACTCTTCGGTTCCGGCACCGTGGACCTGTCGGCCGACCGTGTTGTCATCTGGGCCCAGATGAACGCGGAACCGGACGTCTCCTCCCAACTTGTTCAGGCTGTCGACCGGGGGATACAGATCTACCTGGAAGGCAACATCGAACTGAGACAGGGGGGACACATCGTGCGGGCCCACCGGGCACTCTACGACGCCCGCGAACGCCGCGCCCTGATGCTCGACGCCGACCTGCTGGCCCAGATCCCCGGTGGCCGGGTTCCGCTGAGAATCCGTGCCGAAACAATCCGGCAGGATGGGGACCACAACTTCCACGCCCACAACGCCTGGGCATCGACCAGCCCCTTCGGCGTTCCCGGTTATCGACTCCAGGCCCGTGACGTCTTCCTGGATCGCCGAGAACTGCCCCGCTGGCTCGGCTCCCCGGTCAACGGTGACAAGGTGGACTGGATCACCACCCAGAACAACCTGCTGCTGCTGGGCGAGACGCCAGTTTTCTTCACACCCAACCTCGGCGGACCGGCCACCGATTTCAATTTCCCACTGCAACGGATCAACTTCAACCAGGACAGTGTCTTCGGATTCCAGACCGAAACAACCTGGAGCCTGTTCACGCTTCTGGGGATCGAACCCGTCGAAGGGGTCGACTGGTCGCTACAGGCGGACTACTACACCGATCGAGGTCCTCGCATCGGCAGCGGACTGACCTACCGTCAGAACGGGTTTCTGGGACTTCCAGGCCAGGTGACCGGATGGAGCAACGGGGCCTACCTGTACGACCGGGGACTCGACAACCTCGGTCGAGACCGCCGACAACTCGGGCTCAACTCGCCGCATCGTGGCCGCGGCCGCTTGATCCACAGGCACGATTTCCCCGAGGGCTACACCGTCCGTGGCGAAATCGGTTACCTCTCGGACCGCAACCTGCTCGAACAATACTACGAACAGGAATTCGACCAGGAGAAAGATCACGACACGCTGCTGTATCTGGAACAAAGGAGTGACAGCACGGCCTGGAGCCTGCTGGCCCAGCCACGCGTCAACGACTTCGAGACCGCCACCGAATGGCTCCCGCGAGGTGACCTGTATGTCTTCTCCCAGCCACTGCAACACGGACTTCCCGGTTGGCCCAGTCTCAGTTGGTCAACCCACACCTCCGCCGGCTACGCGCGGCTTCGACCCGCCGAGGCCCCGCTGGATCCCTCCGACGTCTTCACCCCGCTGGCCGACACCGCCAATGTCGGTGGAGCCGTGTTGATGTCGCGGCACGAACTCACTCTGCCGGTGATGCTGGGCCCCGCCCCGGTGGTGCCCTACGTGATGGCCGAGAGTGCCTACTGGAGCGAGGGAATGGCGGGAACCGAGATCGACCGGCATCTCTTCAGTGGTGGCCTGCGCAGCAGCCTCTCGATGTCCCGAATCGATCCGGGCATCAGGAGCCCGATCCTCGGGCTCAACGGGTTGGCCCACAAGATGACATTTGAAACCGACCTGTCATGGACCGAAACAACCAGGGGGCTCGGCGAGATCCCCCAGTACAATCCTCTCGACGACAACGCACAGGAACGGTTCCGCTACAGGATGCTGTCCAACACGTTCGGTGGAGTCTTGCCCGGTGGCCTGGACACCCGCAGTTTTGGAGTCCGCAACGGGATCGGCCTGGGAATGACCGCTCCCTGGCATGAACTGGTCGCCGATCAACAGGCCCTGAGGCTGGCGTGGAGGCATCGGCTGCAGACAAAAGCGGGCGCCCCGGGAGGCGAACGGATCCGCAACTGGATGACGCTCGACCTGGAAGCCACATGGTTTCCCAGGCCCGATCGCGACAACTTTGGCGAGGACTTCGGACTACTTGGTTCTGCCTACCGGTGGCACGTCAGTGACCGCACCACGTTGCTGGTCGACGCCTACATGGATCTCTTTGACCAGGCTCCGGAGATGTGGAACGTGGGCCTGCTCAGCCAGCGAACATCCCGTGGAACCCTCTTCGCCAACCTCCAGCAGATTCACGGGGGTCCCATCGACAGCCAGATCCTGTCTGCCGGATTCAGCTACCGCATGAGCCCCAAGTGGGTCTCGACCATGCAAACCGCCTACGACCTCGCGGAGGAACGCAACCAGGGTCAATCGCTGACACTGACTCGCATCGGGGGCGACTTCCTGGTCCACTTCGGAGCCAGCTACGACAACAGTCGTGATGCGGCAGGTTTCCAGCTGTCGGTGGAGCCTCGCTTCGGCGCCATGAACGCATCCAACCCGCAAATGGGCCGGCTGCTGGGCCTGAGGAACTAGGACTCTGTCGGTTTCTCGTCCTGGCGACGATGCAGTTCCTCGTGCTCCTGGTCGTCGGTCGGTCGCGTGTCACGACCGCGACCATCGGTCAACTCGATCCGGTCCACGAACTTCACGTTCGCACAATCGTCCAACTCGTCGGTGTGACACGCAGCGGGATCCCGGATCAGGAATCGGAACGGTCCACCCTGCTCGAGAGTCATCGGCTGGCCGTCGACCGAAAAGACGAGAATTCCCTCGCTCCGGATGGGCTCCAATGGCACGCTGGCCGCAAAATCGTCGGCAGTGGCGTGCAATGTCAGGTAACTGGCCTCGGAGGTCGGAATGACACGGGAAAGCAACGACTCGAGTGTCACACCGTCGCCGTTGCGAGTCGGGTGAAAACGGCTCACGTCGAGAACCCGCTCGGATTCCTCAAATTGGGCCAGTTCCGAATAGGTCAGCACCAGCTGGTTTTGGACATGGCCATCAATCGTCAACTTCGGCGTCGTCATCGGAAAAACTCTCACTGAATGGTCGGGGCAAGAACTGTCTCAATAGAATAAGGCACCCCGATCGTTCCTTTGATCGGGGTGCCCCGTTGCAAGAGACTCGCCGGTCCTTCAGCTACATCCCATGCTGTTTCCACAGTTGTGGCACAGGTAACAATTGCCATTGCGAACCGTGATCGCACCACAGCCGTCACAGGCGGGGGCATCGACCTGGAACTGGGCAAACTGCTGATTCCGCACCTCAACCGTTTCGCCAGGGGCATGGGCCGCAACCACCTCGGACACGGATTGCTCGATGTCTGCGATCGAGGTCACCACCTCCGATTCGACGGACGCGGTCGCGATCGGAACCGCTCCGTTCGGCTCGCCGTAACCCGGCTGGAAACGAATTCCCAGCCACCGGAAGATGTAATCCACCACGCTCTTGGCATTGGGAATCTCCTGGTTGCCGGTCCAGCCCGACGGTTCGAACCGCATGTGGCTGAACTTGCTGGTCAAGGCTTCCAGGGGAACACCGTATTGCAACGACATGCTGGTCAACGTGCCAATGGTGTCCATCAGCCCGCCGATCGTACTCCCCTCCTTGGCCATCGTGATGAACAACTCGCCGGGAGTCGCATCCTCAAAAAGACCGACGGTGATATAGCCCTCGTGGCCTCCGACGGAGAACTTGTGAGTCAACGACTGCCTCGTGGCCGGCAGCCGGCGTCGCGCCGGAGCCGCCGCACCGTCGGCCTCGCCGTCGCGGTCACCTTCCTTGCTGGTTGCCAGCGGCTGGCTCTGCTTCGAGCCGTCCCGGTAGATGGCCAGGGCCTTGAGACCCTGCCGCCACCCCTCCATGTACGCCTCCTGGATGTCCTCGACCGTCGAATCCTCGGGCATGTTGACGGTCTTGGAAATGGCACCAGAAAGGAACGGCTGAGCGGCTGCCATCATGCCGACATGCCCCCGCCAGGAAATCGACCGTTCCCCGTTGGCCGGGGTGAACGCACAATCGAAGATTGGCAGGTGCTCGGCTTTCAACGCGTCGGCCCCTTCGATGGTCTCGTTCTGGTCGATGTACGCCACGATCGATTCGATCGATGACGCGTCGTAACCAAGCACCTCCAGTGCCTCGGGCACAGTGCGGTTGACGATCTTCATCATCCCGCCCCCGGCCAGTTGCTTGTACTTGACCAGTGCGATGTCAGGCTCGATGCCCGTCGTATCACAATCCATCATGAAAGCGATCGTGCCGGTTGGAGCCAGCACGGTGGCCTGGGCATTGCGATACCCGTGATCACGACCCGTCGCCAGGCACTCCTCCCAACACTCGCGTGCCGCATCCTTCAGGTACGTCGGACACGCATCGTCGATCTCCTCGACCGCGTCACGATGCATCTGCATCACCCCGAGCATCGATTCGCTGTTCTCCGGGTAGCTGGCAAACGGACCAATGTTGGAGGCAATGTGGCTGGACGTGCGATAGGCTTCCCCGTTCAGAAGAGCCGTCATCGCGCCGCAAATTCCCCGGCCAGTATCACTGTCGTAGGGAATGCCCATCGACATCAGCAGGCTGCCGAGATTTGCGTAACCCAGCCCCAGCGGACGGAACAGGTGACTGTTCTCGGCGATCGCCGGAGTCGGATAACTCGCGTTGTCGACCAGGATCTCCTGGGCGGTGATATAGACGCGAGCCGCCTGCCGGAACCGGATCACGTCGAAGATCCCATCGGGGCGGACAAACTTCCGCAAGTTGATGCTGGCCAGGTTGCAGGCCGTGTCATCCAGGAACATATACTCCGAACACGGATTCGACGCATTGATCGGACCGGTCTTCGGGCACGTGTGCCAGCGGTTGATCGTCGTCTCGTACTGCAACCCCGGATCGCCACAGTACCAGGTACCGTGGGAGATCTCGTGCATCATCTCGGATGCCTGGTAGCTGGGCCCAGCCGGCGAGTCGTCCGTGACACTCCGGGTCGTCCATGTCCCGTCCGACTCCACAGACTGCATGAACTCGTCACTGACGCGAACCGAGAGGTTCGCATTCTGGAACATGATCGAACTGTAAGCCTCGCCGTTGAAGTTGGCCTCGTACTTGCCACTGTCGATCAACGTCCGGGCTTTCTCCTCCTCCTTGGCCTTGGCCTGGATGAAATCCATCACGTCGGGATGCCAGTCCTTCAGGCTCTGCATCTTCGCGGCACGACGCGTCTTGCCACCCGACTTGACCACCGCAGCAATCTGGTCGTAAACCCGCATGAACGACAATGGCCCCGACGGGGTGCCACCACCGGAAAGCTTCTCCCGGGAACTGCGAATCGTCGAAAGATCCGTGCCGGTGCCCGACCCAAACTTGAACAACATCGCCTCGCTCGTGGCGAGACGCATGATGTCCTCCATGTTGTCTTCGACCGACTGGATGAAACAAGCCGACGCCTGGGGAAACTCGTAGGATGTCTCGGGACGACGAATCGACTTTGTCTCGGTATCAAACCGGTAGTTGCCTCGCGATCCGCCAACACCGTACTGGTGATACAGGCCCACGTTGAACCAGACCGGGGAATTGAAAGCGCCGTGCTGGTGCAGGCACAGCCAGGACAACTCGCGATAGAACCGCTCGCCGTCCTCCTCGCTCGCAAAATAACCGCCCGCCTTGCCCCAGTCGGTGATGGTGCGAGACACGCGGTGAATCAACTGGCGCACGCTCGTCTCGCGTTCGCTGGTTCCCGGCTCGCCGTAGAAGTACTTGCTGACAACCACGTTGGTCGCCAGGGGACTCCAATCTGCCGGAATCTCGCAATCGGTCTGCTCGAACAGAACGCCACCGTTCTCGTCCTTGATCGATGCCGTCCGCAATTCCCACTCGACTGTCGAGAAGGGATCGGTATCGGCCGGGCAAAACTCCGAAGCGAACTCCAATGCCTGACCAGTTGCCTGCTCGAGACCCGAGCGGCCGTTGCCGTTGTGCCCGTTGTCCCGGTTCTCCACTCCACCCTCGACCGGAATTTCACCCAGCCCCTGGCTCACGATGGCTCGCCCTTGAACCAACTCATTCGAACGTCCCTGCTCTTCAATACCCTTAGCTTCGTGCATCATGCACCCCTTCTTTGTGTAGCTTCGTTTTCTCCAGTTGTCGGACTCGGGAATCTCGTCAATCGCCCCCCTGGTGGGGCCGGTCGAACGACGAAAAGTCACGAAAGTGGACTATGGATGTAGGAAATTGGACAATATTTGAGCCGTTTTGAAGGCTCAAATACCACAAGGTATAGGGGACAGGAGTCCAAGAACACCTATATCTTGTGAACTGACAAGATTCGCCACTATAAATCGGCATTCTATTTTGTCAAGATCTTGTTTTTCGGTTTGTTTTACACAAACTCTCAAAATTCGTCGTAGGGTCCTTTAGCAACACGACTTACCACGATCCAAAAAAATCGTCACCAACCCTACGGCCCGCACAGCACAATTGCAGTTGACCCCCACCACGGCAATCCTCGTTGGTCTCATCAGATGCCCGAACACAACTCCTCGAGACCAAACCCAGCAGATCAACCGGCGACCGACGACCCGACCGCGCTGGCCGAGCACGGTCGACTTGACCTTGTCGCCAGGCTGGTGGTCGAGGGGGACATACTGGGGCAGCACAAGAGTCCGTTGAAGGGGGCGAGTGTCGAATTCAGCGAACACCGCCAGTACCACCCGGGTGACGAGATCCGTCACATCGACTGGCGAGCTTATGGCAAGACGGGGAAGTACTTCGTCAAGGAATTCGAGGACGAGACGAACCTGCGTTGCCAGCTGATGGTCGACTCGTCGGGCAGCATGGCCTACGGCAACAGCACGCTGTCCAAGTTTGACTATGCCCGTCAACTGGCCGCCTCGCTGGCCTACCTGCTCCTGGCTCAGCGCGATGCTGTGGGGCTGACTGTTTTTGATGACCACGTCCGCACGCGACTGGCTCCCTCCACCCAACAGGCGCTTTTCACCCAGGTCACCGACACGCTCGAGCAACTCGAACCCACCGACGAATCATCACAGGCGTTCGCCGGAGGCGTCGCCGAATCGCTCGGCGAGGTCCTGCCGACGCTCTCTCGGCGCAGCCTGGTCGTGGTGATCAGCGATTTCCTGGACGAGACCGACGAGTTGATCTCGGCACTCGCCCGGTTTCGTCATGCCCGTCACGAGTTGATCCTGTTCCACGTCGTGGCTCCCGAGGAGGTCGATTTTCCGTTTTCACGTCCGACCCAGTTCCACGACCTGGAACAATCCTCGCGTCGCGTGCTGGTGGATCCACACCGGGTTCGCGAACGCTACCTGCATCACTTCAATCGGTTCTGTACCCGGTTGGAACAGGGAGCCGCCGGGCAGGACATCGATTACCAGCGAGTGACCACGAGCCAGCCTTATGCNACNGCCCTGGGCCGCTATCTCGCCTCGCGGTCGCANCGACGACGTGGTCGCTAGTCCGCCACGCGTTCGACCAACTCGCTGCCCAGTTGTTCTTCCAGCCGAGTCATCTCGATTCCCAACATCCGTCTCAGCCCGCGGTAGGTCCCGGACCGCTCCCGCCGACGACGCGCGTCCACCTCACCCGGCTCGCGACGAACCGCCCGCAACAACACGTTCTTGGCCGTGTGCTCCATGTCGATGAACTCAACCACCCGCGTCCGGTATCCGCANACCTCNAGGGCTTCGGCGCGGATCGCGTCAGTCACCAGNGCCGCCAGCCGATCGTGCAAGATCCCGTGCCGGTGCACTGCCGCGAGATCTTCGATCACCAGGTCACCGGCGAATTCGTGCTGGNAACACGGCACTGCCAGAATCACCGCCGCCTGCCACTTCACCGCCCGGGCCAATGCGTCATCGGTCGCGGTATCGCAGGCATGCAACGACACGGCCAGGTCGACACGTCCCTCGTGTGAATACCCGGAGATGTCTCCCTGGTGAAACTCGATCGTGTCCAGCCCCAACTGCTGGGCCACTCTCCGNCAATCCGCCACCACCTCCGCCTCACGTTCGANACCCACANTTCGCACGGTGCGGCCCCGCAGTTGCGTCAACAGGTGATGCAACGCAAACGTCAGATAGCTCTTGCCGCACCCGAAGTCGACCACTTGCAAGTCGCCCTCTTCGGGCAACGATTCGACACAGTCATCCACCAATTCCAGGAATCGGTTGACCTGGCGAAATTTCGCCTGCCGNGACGCCTTCACACGCCCNTCNGAGGTCATCACGCCAATCGCTTCCAGAAACGCACACGGCACACCGTCTGGCAACAGGTNCCGCTTGGCCCGATCGTGAGATGTCGAGGCGGGTGGCTGAGTTGTGGCGGGACCGCGATGAATCGTCAAACGACCGCCCCGNCCGACTCTTGCCGAGAGATCCTCAACCGGACCGAACAGGTGCAAGTCACCGTAGACGCCGGGAAACCACTCGGTAATGCGGACCACCGCAGCGGCGGGCTCGAGGTTCTCGTGCGTTTGCTGCCCGGCGAATTCGGAGACGAACTGGTAACGCGGCCCGGCCGACAACGTCACGGGTCGAACNACCACCCGCCGGGGCAGTTCGGTCCGTTTGCTGTCACGTCGACTCAGCACCACGCGGTGACACTGCGATTGGAGGATCGCCGCTCCAACCGCCTCCACNATCTCGCTCACACCCTCGGACACTGTTAGACTGCGCTCCTGNCCATGTTNTGGTAGAGGTCCGAATCGACCACTCTACAGCCCCGGGCACCTCACCGACAACGACTCACAACCAGTCGGAGACATTCAATGGGTCTCAATCGCAAGCAAAAGAAACAGCTCGACGTCGCACGCAAGAAGATCAACAACCTCCGTCAACAACTCGCCGGAGCCAAGGCCCAACCCGACGACCCGGCCGATGTGCCACGACTCGAGGGTGAAATCGAACAGACACTCGAGTTGATACGGTCATTGAAGAAAGCGGGAGAGAAGCGGTGAACACCACCGCAGCCGACCCACAACCGCACACGCCTCCGACGATTTTTGTCGTGCACCCCCGGGAACGTTCCAGCAAGTGCTCCATCGAACCCCTGCGGGATCGGGCTGGTTTCGTCTTCTGGAAATTCCCGCATCGNGGCCCCGAAACACTGGATGGTTACGTCCGACTGGGAATGGGTGGCCCCCTGATNGGCCCGGACGATGCGGAAAGTGGGCTGCTGGTTCTGGACGGAACATGGCGACTGGCTGCCCGGATGGAACCCGATTTCACCGAATTGCCCGTCCGGAGTTTGCCCGTGCTGCAAACGGCCTACCCTCGCACCTCGAAGCTTTTCCAGGACCCCGACGGTGGGCTNGCCACCATCGAGGCCGTGTGGGCCGCCTATCACCTGATGGGCCGATCCACCGACGGACTTCTCGATCACTTCCGGTGGGGCGATCAGTTCATCGCCGACAATGCCGACCAGTTGGGCATCAACTAGCCCTGGAGACGGGGACGAGTTCGAGTGCCCAATCCTCCGAGCGACATTCCACCCCGGTTGCCCGTCCATCCCGGCCGGTGATATCATGGGAGGATCGAACCTCCCTCCCCCCACCCCGGGACATCCCCGCCATGGCCCGTCACCCTGTTCCCAGCCTGACCCTGCCGGCCCTGGTGTGCTGCCTGAGCCTGGCTGTGCCGGTGTCATCGGCAGCCCCTCCGATCGATTACCAGAAGCAGATCAAGCCGCTGCTGGCCAAGCACTGCAACGGGTGTCACGGATCCACGAAGACGATGTCGGGGTTGAGAACCGACGCCGGACAACTGGCCACCCGAGGTGGCGATCGCGGCGTTGGCATCGTTCCGGGGCAACCCGCCAAGAGCCTGCTGTTCCAGGCTCTCACCGGAACCGACGATCTCGAACGCATGCCTTTCGACAANCCGCCACTGGCGGCGGGTGAAATCGAGTTGATCAAAACGTGGATCCTCCAGGGGGCCCGTTTTCCCTCCGACGAGAAGATCACCGCGCGTCGGCGTCAAAGTGATCACTGGGCATTTCAGCCGGTCCTCCGATCGCGGCTGCCGGCCGTCAGCAACCCGGCCTGGGTTCGCAATGCAATCGACACTTTTGTTCTCGCTCGCCTGGACAAGGAGCGTCTGCGGCCCTCGCCCGAGGCCGACCGTGTCACCCTCGTCCGCCGACTCAGCCTCGATTTGCTCGGCCTGCCCCCCTCGCCCGAACAGGTCGATGCCTTCCGNAACGACACTCGNCCGGGAGCCTACAACCGGCTGGTCGACCGTCTACTCGCCTCGCCCCGCTACGGGGAACGCTGGGGACGGCACTGGCTCGACCTGGCCCGCTACGCCGACTCCNATGGTTTCACGATCGATGGAGCCCGTTCGATCTGGAAATACCGTGACTGGGTCATCGATGCCATCAACGCCGACATGGCCTTCGATCGCTTTTCGACCGAACAACTCGCCGGAGACCTGATCCCAAAGAGCCGCCTGGACCAACTGGTCGCCACCGGCTTTCACCGCAACACGTTGATCAACCAGGAGGGTGGAACCGANGACGAGCAGTTCCGGGTCGACGCAGTGGTCGACCGCATCAACACCACCGGTGCCGTCTTCCTGGGCCTGACGGTCGGTTGTGCACGATGTCATGCACACAAGTTTGATCCGATCTCACAACGCGACTTCTACCGGTTGTTCGCCGTATTCAACAACTGCGAGGACAACAACGACGCCAACGCGTCAGGTCCCAAGATTGCTGTCCCCTCGCCCGAGCAGGCGTCCGAACAGTCCCGGCTGACGACCGCGATCGCCGCGGCGGAAAAACCCCTGGCCGCCCACGACAAGACATTTGCCGCGGGCCTGCCGGCGTGGGAAAAACGTCTCGCCTCGCTCGACGCGGGCTCGTTCACCACCCTCAAGCCAGTCAAGTGGACCACGGCCAAGGGAGCGGTCCTGACTCGACTGGACGACAACTCACTGATCGTCGACTTCAGTGTCCCGGCCAACGACACATACACNGTGACACTCGAAACCCCCTTGGATTCCATCACCGCTGTCCGCGTCGAGGCATTGACCCACAGCAGCCTGCCATCGAAAGGTCCCGGGCGAGCTTCCAATGGCAACTTCATTCTCAGCGAAGTCACGCTCACCGCAGCCCCGATCAACGGCAACGCCAAGCCCAGCCCGATCAAGATCGCCTCGGCCGTGGCAGACCACTCGCAGGAGGGGTACCCGGTCGCCGCCACGATCGATGGCAAACCGGACACCGGCTGGGCCATCAACACCAAGACGGGATCTCCCAACGTCGATCGCCAGGCGATCTTTTTCCCCGACAGGCCGATTGCACACCCCGGCGGCTCGAAGCTGGTGTTGTCGATGGCCCAACTCGGCAAGTCGGCCAACTACCTGGTCGGACGTTTTCGTGTTTCGGTGAGCACCGCCAATCCCGCGGACCTGAAAATTCCGTCACCGATCCTGGCGATTGCTCGGACGCCGCGAGAGCAAAGATCAAAGGCTCAGTCGGCGCAGCTCATCGACGCCTACCGTCAAACTGACGTTGGCCGCCCACCACTGGCTGACACCGTGATCCGGCTGAAGAAACAACTCGACACGATCCAGAAGGCGATCCCGACCACGATGATTCTCCACGATGATTCTCCGCGAGCGAAAAACGCCACGCGAGACCTTCATCCACATCCGTGGCGATTTCCTCCGCAAGGGCGCCCGCGTGCGACCCGGTGTGCCCGAGGTGCTGCCACCGATGAAGACCGCCGCTGCCGACGGCACGCGACTGGATCTGGCCCACTGGCTGTTTGACCCCGAGCACCCGCTGACCGCCCGGGTCACGGTCAACCGATTCTGGCAACGCTTCTTCGGACTGGGACTCGTCCAGACCGAAAACGACTTCGGACTGCAGGGCGAAGTCCCCTCCCATCCCGAGTTGTTGGATTGGCTCGCCGGAGAGTTCATCCATCGTGCCTGGTCGGTGAAAGACCTGCACCGCCTGATCGTGACCAGCGCCACCTATCGGCAAAGCTCGGCAACACGGACCGAACTGCTCGAACGCGATCCCCAGAATCGCCTGCTGGCCCGACAAACGCGGATGCGAATGGAAGCCGAGACGATCCGCGACACGGCACTGGCCGCCTCGGGACTCATCTCCGACAAGATCGGTGGTCCGGGCGTCTACCCACCACAACCCGAGGGCATCTACATCCTGACCCAACAAAAGAAGTCGTGGCCAGAGGCCCGGGGGGAAGACCGTTTCCGACGCTGCATGTACACCTACTTCTGGCGTTCCAGCCCCTANCCATTCCTGCCGACNTTCGACGCTCCCGATGCCACCACGACATGCNCCCGGCGGAGTCGATCCAACACGCCGCTGCAAGCCCTGACACTGGCCAACGATCGGGCCTTCTTCGAATTGGCCCAGGGTGTCGCAGCAAGAATCTTGACAGACGGGCCGACGACTGACCGGGACCGACTGCGTTTCGGCTTCCGGATCTGCCTGTCTCGTGAGCCAGCGGAAGAGGAAATGGAAGCACTGGTCGAGTTCCTTTCCGAACANCGACAACGCTTTTCGCTGTCCAAAAAAGACGCGGCACGGGTCGCCCCGACCAGGCGCCCTGACGGGATCGACACGCCAGAGGCCGCGGCGTGGACATCCGTCGGTCGTGTGCTGGTCAATCTTGACGAATTCATCACCAGGGAATGATGCGATGATGAACCGGAACAATTGCCGCCCGGCTTCCGTTGACGAACAATTGCTGGTCCGCGAACAGACGCGGCGGCACTTCTTTGGCAACGCCGGGCTGAGCATCGGCTCACTGGGGCTCGCCGGACTGCTCTCCGATGGCCAGTTGACCAACTCAGCCTCCGCCGCGGTCACCAGGCCCGGGGGCCCCGGCTCGCCACGGACTGGCCAGTTCCCGGCCACGGCCAAACGGGTGATCTACCTGTTCATGGCCGGTGGTCCCAGCCAACTGGAACTCTTTGACTACAAGCCGAAACTGCAGCAAATGGACGGCCAGGTGATCCCTGCCTCCTACGTCGAGAACAAGCGGTTTGCGTTCATCAAGAAGGACGCCAAGTTGCTGGGCACCCGCCGCCAGTTCCTCCAGTGGGGCGACAGTGGCCAGCAAATCTCCTCGCTGCTGCCTCACCTGGGTTCCATCGCTGACGACGTGGCCATCGTGAGAACCGTCAAGACCGAGGTGTTCAACCACGGCCCCGCCAAGTTGTTCATGAACACGGGCTTCAACCGTTTCGGCCGTCCCAGCATGGGAGCCTGGGTCACCTACGGACTGGGAAGTCCGTCTCGCAACCTTCCCGGATTCGTCGTGATGCATTCCGGTCCCCGGGGTCCCCGCGGTGGAACCCCCCTCTGGGGCAGTGGATTTCTGCCCAGCCGATACCAGGGCGTGCCCTTCCTCAACGGGGCCGACCCGATCCTCAACCTGTCTTCCCCGGACGGTATCGATCGCCGGGGCCAGGGGCAGTTCGTCCGTGCCGTCAACCGGCTCAATGCACTCCGCCTCAAGCAGGTGGGGGACCCGGAAATCTCGACCCGGATCGGCACTTACGAGATGGCCTACCGGATGCAGTCCAGCGCCCCCGACCTGATGGATCTCTCGGGAGAATCCAGGCACACGCTGGAGAGTTACGGCGTCGATCCTGCCAAATCATCGTTCGCTCGCAACTGCTTGCTGGCCCGTCGCCTGGTCGAGCGTGGGACCCGGTTCGTGCAGTTGTATCACACCGACTGGGACCACCACGGAAACCCCGGCACGAACCTCGGCAAGCCACTGGATCAGCGGTGCGCCGAGATCGACCAGGCGGCAACCGCCCTGGTCAAAGACCTCAAGCAACGCGGCCTGCTCGCCGACACCCTGGTGGTCTGGGGAGGTGAGTTCGGCCGCACACCGCAGGGTGAACCCCGCGACACGCTGGGCCGTGACCATCACATCGAGTCGTACTCGATGTGGATGGCCGGAGGNGGCGTCAAGGGCGGCACAACGATCGGAGAAACCGACGACCTGGGCTACTACGCGGTCAAGGACAAGGTCCACGTGCATGATCTGCAGGCCACCGTCCTGCACCTCCTGGGACTGGACCACCTGAAACTGACCTACCGCTTCCAGGGACGCGACTTCCGCCTGACCGACGTCGGGGGCGAGGTCGTCCAGAAACTGCTCGCCTGACCTCCAGTCTCGCATCGCCACGAGCAATTTGCTCCGCGACACATCCCCGCCACAGTGCCCCGACGGGACCGGCTACTGTGCCGCGGCGGGAACTGGGATCAGGTACGCCCGGTCATCACGGGCACCCGCGACGATCTGCTTGCCATCCTTCGAATAGGCGGCCGAGTAGACGGGCGGATTGGCCAAACGAGTCGTGAACAGGCTCTTGGCACTTCCGGTATCCCAGATGTGGATCACACCGGTGTAGTCGGCTGTCAACAACCGATTCGCCTTGGTCGGGTGGAAACGGACACGGTAGATGTCGCCGGCATGTCCNTCGATCTGCTTGGACGGTTTCGGATTGTCGATCTGCCACAGGAACACCGGCCGCTTGCCGCCCAGTCCCACCCCCGCTCCCGCGATGGACTTGCCGTCGGGACTGAACGCCACCGAGTAAATCGACTGGGTCGGTCCCGTGTACTTCCGCACCTCCACGCCGGTCTGAATATCGATCAGGCGAACCGTCTTGTCGGCTCCACCACTGATCACGAACTTGCCGTCNGGACTGAACGCCACGGCATACACCTGGGACGGCTGTGTCGACAGCGTGCGAATCACCTTGTTGGTTGTCGTATCCCACAACCGGACCGTCTTGTCCGATGACGCACTGACCAACCGGGTCCCATCGGGATTGAATGCCAATCCGGCCACGTAGCCACCATGTCCGGTATAATTCTGCGAGAACCCNGTGGCCGCCACCTTCCAGGTCTTGACCGTCCCGTCGGCCGAGGCCGTCACCATCGTCGTGTTGTCGACTCCAAGTGCCAACGAGTGAATGTCACCGGTGTGACCACTGAGCAACTGGGCCACATCACGCGACGGGGCGGCCGGTGGCTTGGGATTGGGGGGAGTCGGGTCGAAACTGCGGATCGACTTGTCNCGGGCCACAGTCANCAGTTTCTTGCCATCCCCGGTGTAGGCCAGGCGAGTGAACGGAGAATCCGTCGGGATCTTCAATTGCAATTCCCCGTTGGCAGCATTCCACACGCACAAGGTCTTCACATCGGCAGCAGCCACCTGGTTGCCCGCGGCATTGATCGTCACCACCTGGCCCCCACCGGGCAGGCCAACAAACGTCCGTACCGGTTGCCCGTTGCTCGCATTCCAACTTTTCACCCCACCGGGACCAGCGGTCACCAGCACGGCGCTGTTTCCCGAAAGGCCCATCGAGATGACTTCCATGTCGTCTGCGGCGACGACGGCCTGGACCGAGATCGACTCGACATGGACGGCCTTGTCGGTTCCAGCAAAAGCGATCGTGCGGTTGTCGTTGCTGAACCGGGCCCCCGTGATTGCCCCGGTCGTCTGGAAATACTGCAGCACACGATCGGTCTTCAGGTCCCAGGCCCTCAGGCGACCATCACCTGCCCCGCTGACGAGCCGGTTATTGTCTCGACTGAACGCAACGGCCGTCACCGGGCCCTGGTGGCCAGCCAGCGACTTGACCAGTTTGCCATCGGCCAGCGTGTAGATGCGAACCACCTTGTCCGATCCGCCGACGGCGACCTGGACTCCGTTGACCGCCAGGCCCAGCGACATGGCCTCGGCTGGTGAACTGATCGTCTTCACCGGCTTGCCGTCGGAGGACGCGAAGACTCGAACTGTTTTGTCTCGACTGGAGGTCACGACCTGCGCACTGTTTGGCGTGAAGGCGATTCCGCTAATCGCCCCGGTGTGACCGGTTGCCTTCGCCTGCACGCTGGCATCAGAGATCTTGTAGACCACGACCGAACCGGTCCGATCGCCGGCGGCCAGCAACTGACCGTTGGCCGAGAGAGCCACGGCGGTGATCGGTCCAGCCTGGGCCGGAAAAGCCTTCAACAATTTTCCGGTGGACACCTGAAACAGCCGGGCAATCTGGTCGGCGGCCCCGGTGGCCAACTGGCTGGAATTGGGACTGAACGCAATCGCGGTGACCCCCGCCGGATGCGGCTCGAGTTGACGAATCGGTTTCCCGTCACTCCTCTGCCACAGGCGAGCGGTCTTATCCCCGGACGCCGTCGCGATTGTCGTGCCGTTGGCCGAAACATCAACGGCGGTGATCGCCCCGGTGTGCCCGACCGCGGCCAGCGTCGCCGGCAGCGTGCTGGGCCACTTGCGGACGACACCGTCGGTGCCACTGGTGAGAATGAAGCTGTTGTTGGGAGCGAACACCAGGCCGGTGATCGGCCCGGGATGGGCACCAACCGCTCCTCCAACCGGCTTCCCATCGGCCAGGGCAAACAGCCGCAGCCTCCCCGCCTCGGTCGCGGTCGCCACCTGCAGGTTGTCGCCCCGCGGAGCAACACCGACCACCGGGGCCACGTGTCCCGCGAGGGTACGCACCGTCTTGCCATCGGTGGTGGCCCGGACCTGGACGGTCTTGTCGCTGCCACCACTGATGATCCATTGGCCGTCCCGGGTGATGGCTACGGAACGGACAGCCCCCTGGTGCCCCCCGAAACTGGTCGTCGGCGAGTTGTTCGGCACATCCCAGATCTTGATCGTGTTGTCCATGCCGCCAGAGGCGATCCGGTCACCGTCGGGATGGACCGCGATCGAAAGCACCAGGGCGGTGTGCCCGGACATCGTTCGTACGCTCTGACGACTCTGGCTGTCGAACAGTCGCAGCGTCTTGTCGAAGCTGGCTGTGATCACCCATTTCCCGTCAGGCGTGAACACCGCATCGTAAACCGGGTCGCTGTGCCCCTCCAGGGGCATCGGTTGCTGGGCCGGAACGGCCGGCGTGAACAGGGCCGACACGAACACCGCTGCGGATACCCATCGTACGTTTCGAGTGATATTCATCTGGCAGACCTTGAGTTTTCTGGCAAGAGCAGGAAGCAACCACGATCGCGAACTGGCTCGGCCCAATCTCACCCAAGCCGAGACAGTTGGTCAAGTCCACGCCGACCACCCAAACCCATCTGGACACTCCCCCCACCAATTCATTATCACTCCGCCTCTCTCACACTCAGATTTTCTCTCCAAATTCCCCTGGTCTCGGAGGCATGGATGCCGCCGGAGGCGACTCTCGGTTTGCGCGACGCCGCGTTGCGGTGGCGAGGCCTGTTGGTACCCGCCGGCGTGGTGTCGCTGCTGCTGGTGATCATCATCCCGGTTCCTCCCGGGCTGCTGGACCTGTTGCTGGCTGCCAGCATCACGCTCGCGGTGCTGGTACTGCTGACAACCCTCTATGTCGAACACCCACTTGATTTCAGCGTTTTCCCCACGCTGTTGCTCGGCGCGACCATGCTCCGCCTGGTCCTCAACTTTGCTTCCACCCGTCTGATCTTGACCAGGGCGCCCACCGACGGAATCGAGGCGGCCGGCGGCGTGATCAAGGCATTCGGTGACTTCGTCACCGGCGGCCAGATCGCCGTCGGAGTCATCCTGTTCCTGATTCTGATCGTCGTGCAATTCCTGGTCATCACCCGCGGTTCGAGTCGCATCAGCGAGGTGGCTGCTCGCTTCGCACTGGACGCCATGCCGGGTCGCCAGATGGCGATCGACTCGGACGTTGCGGCCGGATTGATCACCGGAGAAGAGGCCAGGATCCGTCGCGACAAACTCGAAAGCCAGGCCGACTTTTACGGAGCGATGGACGGAGCTGGAAAGTTCGTTCGCGGTGACGCGATCGCTGGCATCGTGATCACCCTGACCAACATCGCCGGGGGACTCTATGTCGGGATGGTCCAGGGAGGACTGTCGCTGTCTCGTTCGGTCGACATCTTCACACGACTGACAATCGGAGACGGGCTGGTGACACAGGTCCCAGCCCTGCTGCTCTCACTGGCCGCCGGATTGATCGTGACCCGCTCCTCGAGCGATCGCCACCTGCCCCGCGCGATCGTGCACCAGCTTTTTGGCCAGGCCGAGGTGCTGTTTTTGGCAGCGGGATTCCTGGTCGTGTTGGCCCTGACCGGCCTGCCCGCCGTGCCACTCGTCACTCTCGCCGGAATCTGCCTGATCAGCGGCGTGGCACTGTTTCGTCGACGGGCCGATCTCAACACGACCGGCAGTTCCGCCGCGGACACGCCGGAGAGTCACACGCCGCCGCCCACACCAACTGGGAGCAAATCTCTCTCCACCTCTCAGGCTGTCGCCAGTCCCTTCGTCGAACCGTTGGCACTCGAGCTGGGCAGTGGATTGCTGGGTCTGGCCCAGGGCCAAGGACTGATCGAGCGAATCGGCGAGATTCGCGAGCAGGTCGCTCGTGAACTGGGCTTTCTGCTTCCGGAAGTCCTGGTCCGCGACAACCTCGGCCTGCCCACCGACGGTTATCAGTTCACCTTGCGAGGCGCCCAGATCGCGGACGGTCGTGTGCAGCCGACGCATCCCGACGCCGCCCTCGGACTGCTCGAGCACCTTGGCCGGGTTGTTCGACGTCATGCCACCGAGTTGCTGACACGCCAGCAGGTCCACCGGTTGATCGACCGCTTGGCCGAACGGGCTCCTCGACTTGTCGAGGAACTGGTGCCCGCGGTTGTTCCCACGTCACGGCTGCATCGCGTGCTGGGAAACCTCCTGGCCGATGGGGTCCCGATCCGAGACCTCGAGACAATCCTGGAAACTCTCGGCGACCTGCTCCCCGCAACAACCGACCCCGACCAACTGACCGAGCTCGTGCGGCACCGCCTGGCCCGCTCCATCTGTGGACTCCACCGTGATGAGAAACGACGCCTGCAAGTGGTCACGCTTGATCCCGAACTCGAGGAAACCATCGAAGCCCACAGCAGGTTTTCCGACGGTGGGCTACAGACCTGGTTGGCGCCCTGGCTGTCCGAACGACTCACCACCAGCCTCACGGAACGTTGCCAACGACAATCATCCGACGCTCCACCCGTCGTCGTCCTCTGTTCCAGCCCGCTGGCCCGGGCCTCCGTCAGCCGAATCCTCTGCGACCAGCAGCCACGTTTGATCGTGATGAGTGTCGAAGAAGTGTCTCGTGACACGCAGGTCGAATCGCTCGGGCCACTGGCGATCTCGCTCGAAGAACCCGCATCCGACACACAACGCCGCCTGGCCGCGTGAATTCCAGTTCCCCTCAACCAGACACAACATCCGCCGGGTAACGACCAGCCGACCACCTGAACACCACCCCGGCCGAAAGACGCGAAATGACAGATCCCGACGTCAGGACCTACCGTGCGGCAACGATTCATGAGGCACTGCGGCTGCTCGAGAGCGACCTGGGCCGCGATGCGGTCATTCTGCACACACGCCAGATCGAAACACGAGGTTGGCTGCCGTGGACAAGGGTACGGGAGGAGGTCGAAATCACAGCCGGCCTCGGCTGGACCGTTGCCCCCGCGATGGCTGCGACCACCAGCCCCGGGCCACCGGCGGTTGTGTTCCAGGAGTCCTTTCACTCGTCATCCCGGGACACTCCGACAGCCGCGTCTCTCTCGACAGTCCCCCCCGCCGGGCCGGCAGAGTCTTTCACGCGGATGCCCCAGGAACTCACAACCGGCATGACGGACCGGCTCGCCAGTCTCGAAGAACGATTCGCCCAACTCGACAGCAACTCGACAGCACCGAACGCGATGATTCCGTCGGAGCTCTTCGACCTCTACACCGAGTTGGTGGGTTCCGGACTCGAGGAGGCTCTCGCGCTGGAATTCGTCTTTGCCCTGAAACGCGAGACGATGCCTGGTGAAATCTCCGACCCGGCCCTGTGCCGGGCCCGGCTGGTAAAAATGGTCGAGGACGAATTCGAGGCCGCCGACTCGATCGCCGCGACACCGGGCCAGCGACGCGTGGTTGCACTGATCGGACCAACCGGTGTCGGCAAAACAACGACCATCGCCAAGCTCGCGGCCAATCTCAAATTGCGCGACGGCGTCCGAATGGGCCTGGTCACCGTCGACACGTACCGCATTGCCGCGGTTGAACAGCTCAGGACCTACGCCGAGATCATCGATCTGCCGATGAAGGTGGTCACCACGTCGATGGAGATGAGACGGGCGCTGGACGAGTTCAGTGACATGGACCTGGTGTTGATCGACACCGCCGGCCGCAGCCCACGCGATGAACTTCAAATCGGAGAACTCAAGAGCCTGCTGGCAGACGCCAAGGTCGACGAGGTTCACCTGGTGCTCAGTCTCACTGCCGGCCTCGAATTCCTCACCGCCACCGTTGAACACTTTTCCTCCGTCGGCACCAGTTCCCTGGTCCTGACAAAACTCGACGAGGCCCAGGAACTGGGCGTGATGTTGAACCTGGCCCGACGTGTCGGGCTGCCGGTCAGCTACCTGACCACCGGGCAGGATGTGCCCGACGACATCGAACCTGCCGAAACTCAACGGATGGCTCGACTGGTCCTGGGCCAGGATCGGTTGTTGGCCCCTGGTGCCGGATCGACGGAGATCCTGCCGTGACAACACTCGATGGACTGCTCACCGAAACTCTCCATTCCGACCAGGCCCGCCGACTGCGGGGACTGGTGGAACAGCGACAGCAACACCGACTCGCAGCCAACAACTCGACCACGACGACCGCCACGGTGATCGCAGTAACAAGTGGCAAGGGTGGTGTGGGCAAGAGCTGCCTGGCACTGAACCTGTCCATTGCCCTGGCACGACTCGATGTCCGTGTGGCGTTGCTGGACACCAGCCTCGGCCTGGGCCACCTCGACCTGATGTGTGGCCTCAATGGCTACTGGAACCTCGGGCACGTCCTGGCCGGAACTCGCCGCCTGCCCGAAATCACGCTCGAGGGCCCCTCGGGGATTCACGTCATTCCCGGCGCCGGCCGCCTGTCGGAGTTTTCTGACGGGGGCAAGCCAATCAGCCCCGACATCTCCGAACAACTTCTCACGCTCGAAACCGGACACGATGTCCTGGTCCTCGACACCGGTCACCGGGAACATCCCTTCGTGACCGATTGCCTGTCCGCTTCCGACACGGTGCTGGTTATGACCACTCCGGAACCGACTGCCCTCGCCGATGCCTACGCCACCTTCAAGGCGATGTCTCGCGGTGCCAGCGGGCACCTGCAGACACTGGTCAATCGAGCCGAGTCAGCCCGGGTTGCCGAAGAAATCCACCAGCGACTGGTCCGAACGACACGGATCTTCCTGGAGGCTGAACCGCCGCTGGCGGGGTGGATTCCGGACGACCCCGAGATGGCACTGGCAATCCACAACAGGACACCGCTGATGGCCCAGGCTCCGGACAGCCCGGCCGGACGAGCCATCTCGCAACTGGCAACACGACTCGTCTACCACTCACCGAAGGCCAGCGAATCCATTCCATTTTTTCAGCAACTCTTCAGTTCCTGCCACCACCAGGACAACACCCGGGTCACCACAAGTTGACCATCGACTCAAAAATCCACCAGAAAAAAAATTAAATTCACGTTTCCAGCCACGGCAAGTCGATAACACGTGAGATGGGCGTCATCGTGTACGATGCGTTCTCGAAATGTTTTTGACCGCCAGGGCGATCGGTCGGAATCACAACCGACTTCAATTCACGGAGGAATTCATGGCGGTCAAGGCCATTGATCCGAAAGTCCAGCAACTCTGGATCGATTTCAAGCAAGACCAAACGGACCAGCATCTGCGGAATCGATTGATCGAGCAGTACTACCAGTTGGTCAAGTACAACGCCGAACGCGTCTGGGCCAAGCTGCCCGAGGGAGTCGATCTCAACGACCTCATCTCGGCCGGCGTCTTCGGCCTGATGGACGCCATCGAGGCCTTTGATCTCAGCCGGGGTGTCAAGTTCGAAACCTACTGCGTTCCACGGATCCGTGGAGCAATGCTCGACGAACTCCGCATGATGGACTGGGTTCCGCGGCTGGTCCGCAGCAAGGCCAGCAAGCTCGAGGCAGCACGCAAGCGAGCCCAATCCAAGACCGGGCGACCGCCGACGGACAAGGAAATCGCCAAGGAGATGCAGCTCAACGCGGGCGAATTCCACAAGTTGAAGACCGAGGCCAACCCGGTCATCACCGTCAGTCTCAACAAGAAGTGGTACGAAACGGACAGCTACAAGGATGTCCGGGAGGTCGACATCCTCGAGGATGGCAAGGGCGAGGACCCGACCAAGGACATCCAGAAAGAGGACCTGATGAAACTCGTCACGCGGGGACTCAACCGCAACGAGCGTCTGATCATGATCCTCTACTACTACGAAGAACAGACGATGAAAGAAATCGGGGCCACGCTCGGGCTCTCCGAGTCACGCGTCTCGCAGATGCACTCCAGCATCGTCGCCAGACTACAGGGGCAACTCAGGCAACGACGACCCGAGTTTGCCTGAACCTGGACAGGGGACTGGCCGGAGGACACGTCATGTCCCCGGCCGGTTGCCCCACAACTCGATATGCAACCGTGGCGAAACCCGCCACCCTCGTGACTCGGCCGCCTCGCGGATCCAACCGGCTCTCTCGGCAATCTGCTCGCTGGTGACGGCCTGTGGCATCAGCCACACCCGTCCGGGGTCCACCGCCGGAAATCGCTCGATGTAACGCTCGACATCAGCCACGTCATGAGACTGGTCGACAACGAATTTCAGTTGGTAATCGAAGTTCTCGATCCACCGCTGGATGACCCCGGCAGAATCTCGAGCCGCCTCGTGGCGAACCGACCACACCGGATCATCAACCGGTGTGGAATTGGCAAGCTTGGGGCTGACCGACATCAAGTCGGCTGACACGTTGGCATCAACCGTACCGGCCGTCTCGATCGTCACCACCAATCCCCGGTCTCGCAGGGCTCGCGTCATCGGCACCACCCCGGGCTGCAACATCGGCTCACCACCGGTCACCACCACGTGAGGACACCCGAGTTCGGACACCTCCTCGACCACCGCGTCCCAGTCACGGTGGTCTCCACGGGGTCGCCAACTCGTCTCGGGCGTGTCACAGAACCGGCACCTGAGATTGCAGCCGCTGGTACGTACAAACGCCGAGGGAATTCCTGCGAATCTTCCCTCGCCCTGGATCGATGCGAAGACCTCCGCAATCCACATGCCGCCCACCTCTCTCGCCCACTATTGATAGCTCGCCGGATCCTCGGTCCCAGCCTCGACAAACCCCTTCAGCCGCAACCGGCACGAATCACATCGCCCACACGAACGCCCCTGCAGATCGGGATCGTAGCAACTGTGTGTCAAACCGTAGTCGACTCCCAGCGACTTTCCCGTCGAGATGATCTCGGCCTTTGTCATCGCGATCAATGGCGAATGGATCTCGAATTGTCCGGTTGCTTCCACGCCCACCTGCGTGGCCAGGTTGGCCAACTCGGAAAATGCCTTGATGAACTCCGGGCGGCAATCGGGGTACCCGCTGTAATCGACCGCGTTGACACCAATGAACAGGTCGGTCGCTCCCAGTGTTTCAGCCCAACCCAGGGCCACGGCCAGGAAGATCGTGTTGCGGGCCGGCACGTACGTCACCGGGATCCCCTCCTCCATCTCCGCCTCGCCCCGATCCTTGGGCACATCGATGTCGTCGGTCAGGGCTGACCCACCGAAGACTCTCAGGTCCAGCGGAATCACCACGTGCTGCTCGACCCCCCCGGCGGCCGCAACGTTCCGGGCAGCCTGGAGTTCGAACCGGTGCCGTTGGCCATAATCAAACGACAGCGCGTACGGGCGAAATCCCCGGTCACGGGCTATCGCCAACACGGTCGCGGAATCCAGGCCACCACTGAGCAATACAACGGCCGGTCGGTTCTCCGACATCCCCTCGCTCCCCTTTCAATCCTCTCAATCCCACCCGATCTTACAGATCCCTCGCTCACCAAACACCGCTGGTTGACCCTCCCCGGGAACGACGTCTAGAGTGGATTGTTGGCCCGAGCAACACTCCAGAACGGAAACAACGCTCGGGAGACATGAACCTGGAGAGGAGAGATCAGCCGGTGGCTGAGAAACCCTGGGGCGGACGGTTCGACGGCGAGACAGACCCTCGCGTCGAGGCGTTCACCGAGTCCATCAGTTTTGACCATCGCTTGGCCGCGGTCGACGTCCGTGGTTCGCAAGCGCACGCGCGGATGCTGGCCTCTGTTGGACTCCTCACCGAAAACGAACGTGATGCAATCGTCGACCAACTCGATGTGATTCTCTCGGAAATCACCTCCGGACAGTTCGCCTTCCACGTCGAACTGGAAGATGTGCACATGCACATCGAGTCGGCTCTGATCGAACGCCTCGGCGACATTGGCCGCAAGTTGCACACCGCTCGCAGCCGAAACGACCAGGTCTCGACCGACCTGAAACTCTACGTCCGGGACAGTCTCGACACGATCGACGGATTGCTGCTGGAACTGCAACGTGCATTCGTGTCGCGCAGCGAGACCGATCTGGGAGTGATCCTGCCGGCCTACACACACCTGCAGAGAGCTCAACCGGTCCAGGCCATCCAGTACTGGCTGGCCTACTGTGAGAAATTCGCACGAGATCGTGGGCGGCTGGCCGACTGTCGCCAAAGGCTCAATGTCTCGCCCCTCGGAGCCGCCGCCCTGGCCGGGACCAGCCTGCCGATCGACCGGGAACAAACAGCCAACGACCTGGGTTTTGATGCACCGGCCGGCAACAGCCTGGACATTTCCAGCGACCGCGACTTCCTCGTCGAATTCACCTCGGCACTGGCCCTGGTGGCGATCCACCTGAGCGGTTGGGCCGAGGAGTGGATCCTGTGGTGTTCGACCGAGTTCGACATGATCAGCCTGCCGGATGCCTACACGACCGGCAGTTCGATCATGCCGCAGAAACGGAACCCCGATGTGCTCGAACTGATCCGTGGAAAGTCAGCCCGGGTGATTGCCGCCACCAACCAGTTGATGGTCCTGCTCAAGGGCCTGCCATTGGCCTACAACCGTGACCTCCAGGAAGACAAGATTGCTGTCTTTGATGCGATCGACACCACCGTGGCCTGCCTGGAACTGGCCCCGGCGATTGTCAACACCGCGCGGCTGAACATCGACTCGATCGCCGATCGGCTGGAGGACGGATTCCTGGACGCCACGGCGCTGATGGAATACCTGATCCGGCTGCAGGTTCCGATGAGAACCGCTCACGAAACCGTCGGCCGGTTGGTGGCCCGCTGTGAGTCCGATGGTCTCAAGCTGGCCGACCTGACCCTGGAACAGTTCCAAGAAATCCACGCATCGATCGACGAGTCGATATTCGACGTGCTGGGAACAACCAACGCTGTGGCGATTCTGAGCAGCCAGGGCTCGGGTGGTCCCGACCCGGTGTCCCACTCGCTGGCTCATTGGCAGCAGACGCTGGGCCTCGACTGAGCCCCGGGGGCACACCGTCATGCGCAACATCCGCCTGAGGTTGGCCTACGATGGGACCGCTTTTGTCGGCTGGCAGGTGCAGCCCAACGGTCCGAGCGTGCAATCGTGTCTTGAGGAAGCGATCGAGAAATTGACCGGCACAGCCACGCGGGTCACCGCTGCCGGCCGTACCGACTCGGGAGTGCACGCGGTTGGACAGGTCGCCAACTTCACCACCAACTCGAACATCCCCTGCAGCAATATCCTCTCGGGCCTGCAACACTTCCTCCCCGCCGACATCGTGGTTGTCGAGGCCGACGAGGTCGCCGCGGAATTCCATTCGACCTACGCGGCGGTCGGCAAGTGGTACCGCTACGTGATACACAACGCCCGGCCCCGGCATCCATTTTTGGATCGTTACGCCTGGCAATATGAAGCCGACCTGGACATCGACGCCATGCAAGAGGCGGCCCAACGGCTGATCGGAACGCACGACTTCCGGGCCTTCGAGACCCAGCACCCGAACCGGGCCACCAGCGTGCGAACGATTCGCCAGTTGGATGTGGCCCGCCACGGCCAGTTCAGCACCTGGTCGCTGTGGCCGGTTCGTGACGAGTCCCCCGCTGGCGATGGGCCGTTTGTCTGGATCGACATCACCGCCGACGGATTCCTCTACAACATGGTCCGCGCCATCACGGGAACGCTCGTCCAGGTGGGCCGTGGCCGGATGACCGCCGACGAGTTGACCGGCGTGCTGGCCAGCGGCACCCGCGACGATGCAGGCGAAACGGCTCCGGCGTGTGGCCTGTACCTGATGCAGGTCGAGTATGATGAATCCGTCACGCCGGTCGGCATGCCCAACGACCACTCCTGACACTCCCAGCCCGCCCCACCGCAAACCCACCGCCCATGCGAATTGTCCACGTCATCACGAGATTGATCGTCGGAGGGGCACAGGAGAACACCCTGTTGACGGCGGCGGGACAGGTCGAGGAATACGGTGACGATGTGATCGTCGTCACGGGTCCGGGAGCGGGTCCCGAGGGGAGCCTGGAGGAATGGGCTCTCCAGAGAGGTCTCGCGGTACGACTGATTCCCGAGATGGGCAGGGCCATCCGGCCATGGAAAGACTGGAGAAGTTACCAGGCGATCGCCACCGCGATCCGGGAACTGTCGCCTGACATCGTCCACACTCACAGTTCCAAGGCGGGAATCCTTGGCCGCGCCGCCGCCCACTGCCAACAGGTCCCAGTCGTCCACACCATCCACGGGGCCGCCTTCCACTTTGGACAATCCCGGCTGTCACAGGCGGTCTTCCGACAAGCCGAACGCTGGGCCGCACGACGCTGCCAGAAACTGATCAGTGTCTGTGATGCCATGACTCGCCAGTACGTCAACGCGGGAATCGCGACGCCAGAGATGTTCACGACGATCTACAGTGGGATGGACGTCGAACCATTCCTGGACCCACCACGATCTCGCGAGGAGGTGCGGGCCGAACTGGGATTCCAAGACGACGACATCGTCGTCGGCAAGGTGGCCCGACTCTTCAATCTCAAGGGGCACCGGTACTTGCTCGAGGCCGCTTCACAGATCATCGAGAAATGCCCACGTGCCAGGTTCCTGCTCGTCGGCGACGGGCCACTGCGAGACCAATTCGAAGCCCGGATCTCTCGAGACGGACTGGCTGATCACTTTGTTCTCGCCGGGCTCGTGCCCCCGGGACGGATCCCCGAATTGCTCCACGCCACCGACCTGGTCGTCCACGCGAGCGTCTGGGAAGGACTGGCCCGCGTTTTGCCGCAATCGATGATCGCCGGGAAACCGGTCGTCAGTTTCGAAATCGATGGGGCACCCGAGGTGGTGCTTCACGAAGAAACCGGGTTGCTGGTCCAGCCCGAATCGGTCGAAGGATTGATCGAGTCAGTGACACGCCTGGCGAGTGACCAGGAACTGCGAGACCGAATGGGAAACGCGGGGTGCCGGCGATGGACCGAAACGTTCCGGTACCAGGAAATGGCCCGACTGGTGCGAGAGGTCTACCAGGACGTGCTCGGCTGAGTACCGGAACTGTCAAAGCACGGTCGATGCCAAATCAGCACTTCGGCGAGGCTCACGAAAGACGACGCAAACGAACCAATTCTGTTAGACTGGTCGAATCCAAGGCAATTGATTGGTTGGTCGCACACGCCAAGTTGAGGTCGTCTCCATGTCGCGTTGGTCCACAACCCTGTTCACCAGCACCTTGCTGCTCTTCAGTTTTTCTGCCGTCGCGGCCGCCGGCCAGGTCAGTGTCAAAGGCGTGCACCTCTGTTGCGGAGCCTGCCAGGCTCGCGCCGAGAAGGCTCTCGAGGGAATCCCCGGTTTGACCAAATCGGCAGTGGATCGCAACGCGAAAATCGTCAGCTTCATCGCCGCAGACGCCAAGGCTGTCAGCACCGGTATCGCGTCACTGGCCAAGTCGGGTTTCTACGGCACGGCGACTCACGACACAAAACCGGTCAAGTTCCCACTCACCGGAGCCAAGAAGGACGCGCGGGGAGACGCCCACACCTTGCGTGGTGTTCATCTCTGTTGCGACGCCTGTGTCGTTGGGGCCCAGAAGGCCGTCGAGGCGGTCAAGGGCCTGCAGGCGATCGAGATCGATCGCAAGCAACGGACCGTCAAGCTGATCGGAAAAGGAATTCGGCTCGAGGAAGCCATTTCTGCTTTGCAGAAGGCTGGATTCTACGCGCACGTTCATCCGCCCAAAAAACCCAAGACACAATCGTCACCAAAAAACACCACGAAGAAAAAGTGATCTGCCATGGACTCGCGGCGAATCGGTGGTGGGGGACTGCTGCTGGTCCTGTTGGCGGCTCCCGCCATGGCTTGGCAGGACACCACGCCTCCTCCCCAGATCCAGTATCTCGAAGGCCTCCCGCAACGGCCCTACGCGGTGGCGATCAGCCCCGACGCGCTCACGGTTCTGGCAGGCGGAGTCGACGGCACGATCGGTGTCTGGGATCGCAAGACTGGTGAACCCGTGCGTGTCTTCCAGGGCGTCGCCGGTCCTGTTCTTGGTCTCTCGATCTCCCGCAGTGGCAAGCACTACGCCGCCAGTGGAATCCATGGCCCGGTCAAGATATTCGACTTGCCCCGCCGCACCGCGCTCGCCGAGTTGACCGGACTCAGCGGCGACCCCACCTGCGTGGCAATTTCACCGGATGGAAAAGTGGCGGTCACCGGCGACTCTGCCAGGATCGTCCGTGTCTTCGACCTGGTCACCAAAAAGGCCACTCGCGACCTGCCCGGCCACACCAGCGCGATCAGTGGTGTGGCATTCATTCCTCAACTCCGCACCGTGGTCGCNACCGCCCAGGATGGCACGGTGAGAGGCTGGCTCTACACCAACGGCGAAAGCCAGGGCGTGATCCACACCGCACCGGTCAACGCGGTCGTGGTCAACAACGAGGGCCGATTGGTCGCGGTCGCTGGAAACGATGGCGTCGTCCAGATGGCCAACTGGCCACCGGTCCCNNCCCANAAACTGATTCANCACGGAGCCAACGTCGCTGCAGTCGCCATCACCCCTGACGGCAAGACGATCGTCAGTGCCAGTGAGAACCAGCAATTGCAGGTGTTTGACGGCGCCACCGGCAAGGTCGGGAGGACCCTGGCCGGGCAACAGGGAAAGACCACGTCGATAGACATCCATCGCAACGGCAACGTGGTGGTCACGGGCAATGCCACCGGAAGCTGGCAGGCTTGGGAGACAACCGAGGGAAAGGCTCTGCCCGGGCGAGGTGGACACCAACAGGGGATCCTGTCGATTGCTGTCTCCCCGGCCGACACACCGCGATTGGCAACCACCGGGACCGACGGCACGGTCCGGACCTGGACTCCCGTCGCGGCTCCCGCCCCGTTGTCCGGACACGCCATGTCGCTGACATCGATTGCCTTGTCGGCCGACGGAAACACGCTCATCACCGGAAGCGCCGACAAGACCCTCAGGACCTGGACCACCGCCGACTCGAAACCGGGACGGTCCCTGCCGGCGATCGGCGGCACCGTCACCAGCGTCGCGGCCGGCCCCAAGGGCACGATGCTGGTTCGCGGCGACACGACCGGCCACATCGAACTGGCTCCCGCCAAGGGGAAACCACGGACGCTGGGAGCCCACACTGCTGCCATCACGGCGGTCGCTGTACTCCCGGACGGAAAGACCGCTGTCACCGCCGGAGCTGACGGCAGGGTCCGCACGTGGATCCACAAACCCGAACCGGCACAGACCTTCCCGGCCCACCCCGGCCCAATCNGGTTTGTCACCCGGTCAACCGATGGCAAGCAATTGCTGACCGGATCGAACGATGGCAAGCTGCGGCTGTTGGCCGCTGCCGGTGGCAAGATCATCCGGACATTCGATGGGCTGCCCGGAACAATCACCTCCGGCGGCTTCGCCCGAAACGCCACACTGCTGGTCGCCGGAAACAACAAGGGAAAGGTGCGAATCTGGAACACCGCAAACGGAACTGCTGTCGGTGAANTGGTGGTACACACCGGCGCGGTCACCGGGGTCGCGTTCCACCCGGATGGGAAGCGATTGATCNCCTCCGGCGCCGACGGCACCTGGAAAGTGTGGGCGCTGCCATTGCCGGCACCGGTGGGAGCCAAGAAACCCGCCACCAAGACGAAGTCGGCCGAGGCCATCAAGCCGGTGACAATGGTCACCGCACATCCCGGGGGAATCACCTCGCTGGTCCTCGCCACCGATGGTGCGCAGGTTCTCACCGGTGGTGTCGACAAGCAGGTCCGACTGTTCGCACTCACCGGCCAGCCGGTTCGCAGTTTCCCGGGACACGCCAGTCCGGTTCGTGGTGTCGCCCTGACAAACGACCGGGTCGTGGCCACCGGCGACGACAAGACGGTCCGCAGTTGGACTCGCTCCAACGGAGCTGCCGGACCGATTGTGACNCTGCCGGCCACCGTGCTCGGGCTGGCCCTTGATGCCAGCGGACAAAGNGCCGCNGCCACGCTGTCCGATGGCAGCGTCCGGGTTGTCGACCTGGCCAACGGAGCGACCCTCGAGTGGTTCGTGGGCCACAAGGGACCGGTTCGCGGAATCGCCTGGACAACAGCCGACACGTTTGTCAGTGGTGGCGACGACAAGTCGTTGCGAACGGCCGTCGTCAGCGCACTCTCGGTTCATATTGCCGACACCACCGCCGTGGGCGACCTGGCCGTGNTNCCCGATGGCAATGGCTATTTCACCGGTGGAGCCGATCGCACGTTGAAACAATGGACAAGGACCGGAAAGCCGGTCAGAACACTGGCCACGCTGGGCACGGCTATTCGACACGTCTCGATCAGTCCCGACGGGAAAACCGTGACTGCCGGCGGCGACCCATTGTCCGCGAACAAGGAACTCCGCGCCTTCCAGGTCGCCGACGGCAAGCAGTTGTTCTCCGTGCAGATGCCGTCGGGAATCACCGCTGTGACCATGGCAGGCAACTCGCGGATCGCGGCAGCGGATTCGGCAAAGGCACTGCGATGGTTCGATGCCGTGACGGGCACCCTGCTCGAGTCCACCGTGACCACGGCCGTGGTCACCGACATGATCGCCAGTCCCGATGGCCACCGGCTTTACGTGGCTGCAGCCGACAACAACGCCTGGATGATCCGTTCATCACTGGAGCACCTGTTGCTCGGNCACCAGGGAGCGGTCACNGGCGTGGCCTGGTCGGCCGATGGACGCTGGCTGTTTTCCGCNGGCACCGACAACACGCTCAGGCAGTGGGACACCACGACCGGAAAGGCCACCCGCCTTTACACCGGCAGCAACAAGCCGCTGGTCTCACTGGCAGCCTCAGCCAATGGCCAGCGGCTGGTCGCTGCCACCAACGACAACCGGATTCTGGGCTGGCCGCTCAAGGCCGATGCCGCGGCAGCAGCGGTGGCCAGCGACCTGGCCATCACCACGCCGACACCGATCATCGACGTGGCAATCAACGCGGACGGTACGGTCATCGCCACCGGAGGAAACGACAACGTGACCTCGTTGTGGAGTTCGNCGACGAGCAGCCTGCGGGAACGCCTGCCCGGCCACACCAGCACACTGCGCACCATCGCAATGTCATCCGACGCCCGTCGGGTCATCAGCGGTGCGAATGACCGCTCAGTCATCCGGTTCACCCCGGCAGTCGTCGCCGCCTTCCAGGCNCACAAGATGCCTGTCCGGGCCGCGGTCTTTTCTCCCGATGGCCAGCACTTGATCACCGCCGGCGACGACAAACGCGTCGCACGCTGGATGGTCCCTGGTGGGCAGCCAGTCAACGAATACACGGGGGCCAACGGCTCCGTCCGGGCCCTGGCCATCAGTGACAACGGTGGACTGCTGGCCGCCGGAGGCGACGACAAGGTTCTCAGGACCTGGTCGGTCGCCGAGGGTCAGCCAACAGCCCAGGCGACACTTGCGGCACCAATCACCGGNATCGCACTCGACGCAACCGGCACCACNGTCGCCGTCACCTCCGACCTGGTCGTCCGCCAGTTCGACATCGCCACNGTTGCCGGCAANAAAACACTGGTTNCCCACCAGGATGGCCACGGCCACACCAAGAATGCCACTGCGATCGCTCTGGCCACTGGAGATCGCGGCATGGTCACCGTGGGTCTCGACCGGACACTGCGACACTGGTACGCCGCCGCCGGGCCACCACGAGCCGAACTGGCCGGTCACACCGGACCGGTTTACGCATCNTCATTCAGTCCCGACGAAAAGTTATTGGCCACCGCCGGAGGCGATCGCACGGTGCGGTTGTGGAATCTCGAAACCGGCGAAGCGGCCGGAACACTCAAGGGACACACCCACCAGGTCACCGGCGTCTCCTTCAATCCCCAGGTCAAACAACTGGCCAGCACCAGCCTGGACGGCACGCTGCGGGTCTGGCCGTTGGAAGGTGACGCCGAGGTGAAGGTCTTTCGTGACGGTGTCGAAGGCGGCCTGCTGGGCCTGGCGATCACTCCCAACGGCAACGGCATTTCGGTGGTCGGCCGCGATCGCCATTGGCGGCTTTTGGATCGCGCGACCCTGAAACCAGCACGTGATCTCGCCGGTCACGCCAGCCCGATCTATGCGGTGGCGTTCAACGGTTCGGGCAATCGCGCGGTGACGCTGGACCGATCGGGCAAGCTGTTTCTCTGGGACGCAACCAACGGCAACATTCGCTTTCACCAGCANCTGCCGCTGAAACGCGCGACCTCGGTGGCCTACGCCCCCGACGGCAGCGAGGTCTTCGTCGCGGGTGACGACAAGCGACTCCTGAAGGTGGTCATCCCCACCAACGTCCGCTAGCCACGCCCGGCCGGCCNGCCTAGTAGCCGATCACCTGGATCTCGGCGAGACCGGCAAAGCTGCTGGGGGCCCAGAGTGACTTGGCCTTGAGGATGACGTACCGGCCGGTGACCTGGTCAACAGGCAACACGATGCTGAAGTCCGGCTGGTCACTGGCCCCCGGTGCCCGGGGAATCGTGCCGCTGATCTCTGGAGTCAAATCGGTTCGTGAGTTGGCGACGAACACGTCAACATCCTTCCAGCCCCGATCGCGCTGGCCGCCCCCGTTGTAGTTCCAGACCCTTACGGCGGTGACAGTTTTTTCCGAACCCAGGTCCAGGATGATCGTGCCGGGCTTGTCCAACGGATGCTGCCAACCGGTCATCGGGTCCTCTGCATCCCACTTGCCATCCAGGACGGCTGAATGAGAACTCTTCTCGTAAACTCCAACCGAGGAAGCCACCTTGATACCCTCCAGTGGTGCCGGTTCAATCGTCCCGATCAACACGGCCAGTTTCTTGGCCGCCCGGGCTGCCCCAGCCTGTTCCTTGTCCTTCCGCAAGGCCACCTCGGACAATCGGCCGGGCAATTTGGCCAGCATTTCGACCGTTGTCTCATCCACCTCACTGGGCAATCCACGGAGTGCCACGAGGTCGTCCTGGCCATGTCGTGACATTGCCGTGAACGCAGCCCGCAGGGCCGATTCCAACTCGGGACCATCCTGATGCAAGGTCGCGAGCAGCACCAACAGTGTCTCAGTCGGCGGATCGGGAACGGCAGCCAGCGATGTCAACACGGCAGCCTTTTGGGCCGATGACTTGGCTGTACCAAGCAAAGGCAACAACAGTGGTCCAGCTCCCGACTCTCTCACCTGGCTCAGTTCTCGCACCGCATCCGGCCAACTGGCCTCCTGCTCGACCCGTGAAAGGACACCAACCATCGCCGGCACGGCCAGTTCGGGTCGCCGCAATCTCCTGAGCATCTCCAGCGTGTTCTTGACCAGACGTGGCTTGTCACTGCTCCGCACCGCTTCCAGTAACAACGGGATCGCCGTGTCAGGATCTCTGCGCAACTGGTTCTGAGCGGCCCGGACCTCGCTGCGTTGGGTCGAGGCAAGCATTTTCATCCACGACCCCAGTCGTCGCCGTGCGGACCGGTGTGCTTCGATGCTGGCCTTGAGTTCGCGAACCGTTTCACGCTGCTCGGAAGTTGGCCCCATCGACAGCACACCATCCAGGGCAGCGGTCGCCTCGTCCAGCTTCCCGGACTCCTGCAGTTCCTTCGCCTCGGTCAACCTCCGGGCTCGCTGCTCGGTCTTCTCCTGGGCCAATCGCTTGACCTCAGCCTCCCGGGCCGACGACAACTGGGACTTGAGTGATTCGAGTTCCTTGAGACCTGCGACTTTCCCGTCCCCGTCCCCGGCCTTCGACAGCAGGGCTTCGGCCGCGGCCACCTGCTTCTCAGCCTCGTCGAGACGGGCATGATCGAGGTGGTCAACGACTGAGGCGAGCAACTCGACCCACGGTGCCGGTGGCGTTTCCTGAGTGACACCGGGAGAAGACTGTGAGGAAACCGGATCTGTGGTTACCGGGTCACCGGACGATTTTGTGCCGGGGTCCGGATCATCACCACCGCAACCCGGCAATGCCGTCAACAGCCCGAGCACTGCCCAGGCCGTGACCGGAAACCAACAACGACTGGTCATGGAATAGAGAGGCATCACGGCAACCGGCTAGTTGTCCTTCTTGGATCCGCCCAGCGTGACGGAGATCTTGTACTTGTTCTGCAGGTGAGCGTGAGCCCGACTGGCCTCACTCTTCTTGGGAAATCTCTTGCAGACCTGCTGGAATGTCTTGATCGCTTGCTCCTTCTGCCCGGCAGATTCGCGAGTGTAGCCGATCTGAAGCAAAGCCCACGGAGCGGAATTGGGAGCCCCACCGATGATCTGGTTGTAGAGAATCACCGCTTCCTTGTACTGCTTCAATCGACGGTGGCACATGGCCATCTCGGTGTAATTGCTCGGAAAATTGGTGCACTGCCGGTAGAAACCGATCGCCTCCTTGCATTTTCCCGAGTCACGGTAAGCGGTGGCGATATTCCAGAGCCAGGTCTGCGTGTTCTCGGCGTCAGCCTTGAGCAATTCCTGGTAAACGGCAATCGCCTTGTCGTACTGCCGGGCGTAATGGTGATAGGTGTAGGCGATGGCCGCGTGCCATCGATGGGGATTCTCGGCATCCAGTGGAACGTTGCGGCGGTAGGCCATCACGCACGGTTCGTACTTCTTCTGATCGCGGTAGGTCGTCGCGACCTGGCTGTTGCCCTCGATCTTATTCGTGAACCTGGCATAAACCGCACGCGCTTCGTCGTAACGCCCCTTGCGGCGATAAAATCCGGCCAGCCGACCCAGCACATCGTCATCGCTGCCAAAGACCTTCTGGATCTCGGCGTAGGTGGCCTCGACACTCTTGTCACGCCCCGACGACTCGTACAAATCGGTGATCCAGTAGTAGTGCTGCCTGGCGGCAGCCTTCTGCTGGTCGGTCTGTCGCTCGGCGGGCACGTTCTGGCGAACCCAGGCCACCCCCAGGTCGGACAGCTTGACTCCCTTGGCCTGCTGTTTCTGGTCCCCGCTGAAGGCCCGGACTGGCGAATGCAAATGGGCCACGACCTGGTTGGCCAGCGACTGGTCTTTCCACGTTGTTTCCAGGGCCTTCACCCCATCGTCGAAGGCCACCATGTAGAAGTGGTAGCTGGCGAGGTTCTTGGAGGCGTCGCGACAAATCGTTGCCGTCTCACGGGTCCGCTTGATATCAAACGCCAGTTTCTTCCACAACTCGACACGTGTCTTTGTGTCCTTCAACGTCGTGGCGATCGCGATCAGGTCATTGATGGCGTAGACGGAGACCACATGATCCGGATAGGTGGTCAGCACCTCCTTGTACGCCTTCTTGGCCCGGCGAATCTCGCCCATGTTCTTGTAGGTCTGCCCGATGTAATACATCGACGCGGTCGCTTCCGGCGACTCGGGCCAGTAATCCAGGACCGACTGGAAACCCTCCTTGATGGCCGTGTTGAGTTTCCTGAGCTGGCGCTGACAAAGACTCCACTTCAACTGCGAATAGGGAGCCGCCTCGCTGTCTTCATACAAGGTGAGATACTTCTCGTACTCGGCCAGCGCCACCTTCCACTTCTTCTCACCGTAATACTTCTCGGCAATCTTCAACTGGTACCGCTCGACCTCGCGGAGCTTCTTCCAGCGATCCAGTGACATTTCGTCAAGTCGCGCGGCGGTGGCCTGGGAACTCAGGGTCGTTCCCAACACCACGGCGGCGATCAGCAGCAGTCGACCGGTCCGGTGCATCACTTGCTCTCCTTGCGCGCCTCTAGCCATTTCGAATACTCCGCGTGAGAGTAATTGATGACATTGGTACCCAGCTGAAAACAGTACTCGAAGATCTCGGGCTTGACCCCGGCGTGTCCATCGGCCCAGGCATCGCCGATGTCGCCGGGGTGATAATAACACACCCAGCGGCCATCAACCTTCCATCCCAGTGCCACCTGCCCACCGTGCGGTGCAACATAGGGCAAAAACGGGATCTGGTAGGGGATCCGGTGGATCACGTCATCCAGCGGGACCGGCACCGGGTCCACCGTCGGCAGCACCTGCCGCATCATCGACAGGAACTGGTTGTGAAAGTGACCACTGCCTCCGTTGTCGCCGAAAATCATCCCGTGTTTCTCGGTCAGGTAGTTCCGTAACGTCTTCACCTCGTTCCTGGACAACGAGATGCTCTTCTGGCCGGTCAGGTAGACCATCGGGGGACTCTTGCCGACCGGGAAGTTTTTCAACTGGGCCACCGTCCGTGACTCGGTCTTGTTGTGGACCTTCTGTTGGGTTCGGACGTTGTATTCGATGAGCATGTTCATGTCGGCCCCGATGCCGAAGTCCTGGTCCCAGTCGCCACCGGAGTATTCCAGCCGGATGAACCGCACCTTGCCAAACTTGGTGCCTCCGGCGTAACCGGCACCCTTGCCCTGGCCATAACCGACCTTGTAGGCATGATGTGTCAACTCGGTCAGTTGCAACTTGATGTCATCGATCGGGGGAACCTGGAACAGGATCGCCGAGAACGGATTGACGACGTACTTCCGCTTGATGACTTTCTGCACCTTGACCTGTTGAGCGATCTGCTGCTGCTCGCCTCCGCCAGCCGGCATCTCGTAAATCTCGCTGCACCCTCCGATCTGGCCCAGCAACAGGAATGTCAGCGCAAAGGCGAAGCTGTAGCTGACCAGTGCGGTGACCGACTGATTCAGCTTGCGGCTGTGCATACCGTAGTACCAGGCGTTCTGGTCCAGTGGATTCCAGGAATACGAGATGCTCTCGAGGTCATTCCGCCACCAGCGGTCGACAGGATCGGTGTCCGTGCCACACCGCTCATCAAACACGTCGGCGGCAATTCGTCGCCGGAAATCCCACTGCCAGAACTTCCACGTTGCCGGGGCAACCAGCAAGCACGCGATCAAAACGAACCAGAAGCCGCCATTGAGTCCCGCGAGGTAGTCGGCAACCGGATAGACCCGCGTCCCATCACCAACAACAAATGACCACCGGGTCACGCCAATCAACTGGTCAATCCAACTCGGGATGTAGAGAAAATGCAGGCTGGAAATTGGCAGCACCACGACCGCCACCCATCGCAACGGATATTTCTGGCGACGTGACCAGAGAATCAAGCCCGGCGGAAACAACACCGTCCAAAGAAACAATTTCGCCAACATCCCGTCCAGTTCGGTCGCTCCATCACCAACGTCGGCCGACAAACGCCGGAGCCGTTCGTGAAACTGGGACGCCACCTCGACTCCGTACACCACCCACATCAGGCCAACGAGGAACAGCACCGCGGTTCCGACCCGGGCAAGCTGGGTCGTGAGCACATTCCAGCCCAGAAGGCCGGTAACATAGACCGCCATGTGCCAACCAATCACGTAGACGGCCGTCAGAACAGCCGACCGAACAACCGGGTTGCCATCACGGTTGCGAATCGTCCAGCGGCTCCAGGCCACCGCCACTACGGTGGCGGCCAGGAACACCAGGTTCCTCAGGATGGAAGTCACCGTCCCCGTGTCCCCGGGACGGAACCACAACCAGTCGGCACTGGCCATTGCCCACAGGCCAGCTGTCACCGCGGTCACCGGGACCGGGCGTCGCACGACCTGTTGAAGGAGTTCGAGGAGACGGTTCATGGAATCAGCCGACCGACCGACAACTTAGTCGTCGAGTTTCTTGTTGAGGAGTGCATCGAGATTGGGTTCACCGGACTTGGCCTCACCAATTCCCAGCGCTTTTGTCGCGGCTCCCAGATCGGGCTGCGAAGCGGGGGCGGCTGAAGACGTCTTCGTCCCCGGATCCCCAACCGCCGCCGCGGCCGCGGCGGCTTGAGTTGCCGGATCGACCGGGGCCGGGGGAGTGGAATCCTGGGCAGTCGCCGGCCGAGAGGCGGCCTGGGGCTGGACGGGTTCGCCGGCCAGTTCGCCGTAGGCCCAGGGACCAATCGTGAAGACAAACAGCACTGCCACCATGCCGATCGTCGCGGTCACCATACCCTTCACCAGCCCGCTCTCGGCCACGATCCCCAACATTTCCTGAGGGCTCTTTCCCTTGAGCTGCGCGAGAAACTCTCGCAGTTCCTCGACCGATGCGGTGCCATCAGTCTGCAGCCGCTTGACGTCCTTGAACACGCCGCGAGGTTGTCCCGAATCACTTTCGATCTGGCTCATAATGATCTCGTCGGTTGGATCGGCGAGCAGTGTCCCGCCGACGGTTTGTTGTGGCAGTTAGCCGTCACGGTCTTCTTCAACAATGTGGACCAGTTCCCCCCCGGCGTTGCTGATCGATTCGATCACCGGCTCAAACCTCAAGGCGGTCGCATCCCGGTGAACTTTCAGGAGAACCGTGCGGTCACCTGGAGGCGAGTTGCCGAGCAGTTCCTCGATCTTCATCTCGAGGTTGGCTTCGCCGATGGGTTGTCCGTTGAGATACAGTTTCTCGTCGGAGTCAATCAGGACGCTGATGATCGAGTGCCCGGCACTCTCCAGGTTGCTCGCTTCGGCAGGCGTCCACTGCAGGTGGCTGTCGTCCTGGGCGCGAGCGAGAATCACGAAGAAAATCAGCAGGTTGAAGGCGATGTCGCCCATCGCCATGCTGGGCACGTCGGCACGGGTGGCACGGCGTTTGATCTTCATGGGTTGCTCTTTTCCGGTCGGTCCACCGGCACCCCGGTCAGGGCACCTGCACCTCTCGCTCTTCTTCAATCTGTAGCGTGATGATGCCACCGGCATCCTCGATCTGCGAGGTCACCGTCATCCAGAAGTGGTACGGCACGTCGTCGTCACTCTTGACGACCACCACCTTGTCCTCTGGTCGAGGCTTGCCCGCCAGCAGGGCCGCCAACCTCGCGGGGAACTGGGCCGAGGGAACGACATCGCCGTTGACCAGGGCCACCTGCCGCTTGACCACCACCTCGACGTTCTTGTCCTTCTCCTGTTTTTGTTCCGTCTCCTCGCTGCGGGGCAACACCTGCCGCCGTCCGCTGTCGGGCTGGACGCTGGCACAGACCAGGAAAAATACGATCAGGTTGAACGCGATGTCCCCGGTCGCGCTCGATGGCGGCTCAACCAGCAGATTCGAACTGCGACGGCGGATCTTCATAACGGCAACAACCTCGTCCTACGCCTGCTGGTTCAGTGCCATTTCCTGCGTGACCGTCTCGATCAACTCGGTCGCCGATTCCTCGACATCGAGCACGTACGAGTTGATCACGCTGGTGAAGTAATTGAACGCCATGAAGGCGGGAATGCCCACCATCAGCCCGAAACAGGTCGTCAACAACGCCTGGCTGATTCCCTGGGACGCACTCTCGACAATATTCGTCTCGCCCATCTGTTCCACGATGTCGTTGAACGAGGTGATCATGCCGGCCACCGTGCCCAGGAAACCGAGCATCGGAGCGGCACTGGAGACAGTTCCCAGCACAGGGAGATGACGTTCGAGCGCCGCAACAATGTGAACGCCGTAGTCGTCCATCGCCTTGACGACCTGTTCTTCGATCCGGGCCGGATCGTGACCGAGTTGCTGCAACATCAGGTACTTGCGGATACCGGCCGAGAGCACCGCCGGGACCGGCCCCTGCTGGTCATTGCAGTAACTCAACGCCTCCTCGACACGGTTCTCACGCAGCAATGCCAGCACCTGCTGCCGCACGTCACCCGTGTCGGAACGGAGCATCTTCAGACTCCGGTACCGCTCGATAATGACTCCCGCCGCAACGATTCCCATCAACAGGATCGGCACCATGAACCAGCCCCCGTCGATCAGAAGACCGGTGGCGCCCGAGTGAATCATGTTGGAAAACCAGCCCCGCGAGGTGTCCTCGGGTGAGGATTCGGTCCCAGGCGGTGGTGTCTCCGGCTCGGCTCCCGACTCCTTCTGCTCCCCGGCCTCTTTCTTGACGTCCGTTGTCTTGGCATCAGCCTTCTTGACGGCCGCTTTCTTGGCGTCAGCTGTCTTGGCACCAGTTGTCTTGGCGGCAGCCTTCTTGACACCAGTTGTCTTGGCTGGGTCCTGAGCGGTGCCATCCAACCCCTGCACCAGGATCAACAACCAGGCCAGGCACACAACTGCAGGTAGTCTCATCGGCGTGTCTTACGTGTTAGATGGACAACAACTGGAAACCGCCTCCCATCCGGACAGATCGGAGACGAACACAATCAGCCAAAAGCCTAGGGGGTGTCCTCTAATGAGGCCGCCTCGGCTTCGAACTGCTGCAACATCTCGGGCAATGCCAAACGTCCGCGAGCGTACTTGGCAGCGTCACTGGCGGGGAAATCCCAACGACAATTGTTGTAACGGCGGAAGGCCGTCCGGTTGTCGTTCCCCATCCGATAACTCTCGCCGGCCCAGAACAACGAGTCGGCACTGAGTTCATCATCCGGAAACCTCTTGGCGAAACGGTCGAAGGCTTTTCCGGCGACGGAATACTTCTCGGCCTTGTAGTGACTCTGGCCGATACGGAAGGCGATCCGTGCCGAGTGCTCGTGTTCCCCGAACTTCTCGAGGAATTTTTCACCCACCTGGGCAGCCACGTCGTAGGTCTCTTTCTTGTAGAAATGGTCACAGATGCGAATCATCACGTTGGCGATCAGCGGATTCTTGGGATAGGTCGCCGCCAGCGTGACATAGCCTTCCAGGGCCTGGTCGAAGTCGCCGGAGAGTTCATAACACTGGGCGAGCTTGTACTGGGCATCCGGGGCGAGCGAGTGATCGGCATATTGCTTGACGATCAGTTCGTAGGACTCGATCGCCTCGGCCCATTGCTCGAGTTCCTGGGAGAACTGTCCCAGCAGATAACTGATCCTCGGGACATACTTCGGGTCGGGGTAGTCCTCCATCACCTCGCGCAACACCCGTCGCCCATTCTGCAAGTCGGCGGTCTTTTGGTCATCGCGGCCCAGGTTCTTGTGGCTCTTGAACAACTCGAAGTAACTCTCGGCAATATGGAACTTCGTCTCGACCGCCAGCGATTCATCGTTGAATGTCTTGCTGAATGCGGCCACCAGTCCATCGGTTCCAATCACCACCGGGATTTCGATCGAGGACACCAATGTCCCATCGTCGGAACCGGCCACCGGATCGGTGTATTTCAGGAGCAGCGTGTCGCCGAAATAACATTCGACAACGGGCATCTCGGGATCCAGGTTCCCGGCGACAGGCTTGTCGTTGGATTTCAATGCCAGCGATCCGGTGAACACACCACTGTGGGCCAGTGTTTCATCCAGTTTCACCACTTCCTTCTCACCAAACTCGCCGGTGATCTCGACAGTGATCGAGTCCCGTTCATCGGAGGTGTCCTGGTCGGCATCCTCGACCTTCACGAACAGTCTCTCCCCGACGTGCAGTCTCGTGATCGGGTCCTTGTAGTCCCGCTCCGTGACAGCCAGGTTGCCATTGGAGATGAGTCGACCGCTGGAATCGAGCACCTTGGCCGCACCATCGGGGCGCGACTGGTCATTGTAGTTTGCAATGATGCGGTCCTTGCCGGTGAGATTCAGGACGCGTGTGACCAGGCTGCTGTCCAGCGCCTGCGTCTCCTCGTCGCCATCCTCCTTGGAAATCACCGGTCCACCAATCAATCCGCGGGGCATCCCGGCGGTCACCGGTACCACCGACGGACTTCCCGCGCCACCCAATTGCAGGATCACCTGCCCAACAAATCGCCCTTCCTCGAGTGCCACGTCGGCACCCGAAGCACCCGGCGGCAGGTTGCCAAAGGCCGTTGAGATCTGACAACGGACATCAACCGTGGCTCCGTCGGTTGTCTTCAGCTTGACCACCAGGCTGCTGCGGCTGTCCTTGGCCCGGTCGGGATCGATGACTTCAACGGTCAGTGGAGTTTCAAACGCCACCCGGCTGACATCCCGGTCCTCGGGCCGGAACGAGTACACCGCGCGAGGAGGAAGCTTGCTGCCTTCCGGCGGCGGCACCAGGCGACTCTCGATAATGGTCACCTGTGCCTCGCTGGGCTGGTTGACCAGCACCACGGTTTCTCGCGGCACCGCGTGACCCGGGAAGGTGTTTTGCGCATCGATGTAGCGAACATAGAGCCGGTCGCCAGGCTTGATCACGAAGTCGATCTTCTCACCCGGCTTGTCACCGGTGAAGATCTCCTTGGTGAAGATTCCAGAGTACGGCTCGGTTTCAGTCGCAGTGAATTCGACCGCTTCGCCGTCATTGAGAATCACGTCAAAGGTGATCGTGTCCTGTTTCTGGGACGCATCCCGATCATAATCCACGATCTCTATGACCACCTTGTCACCCGGATCGACCCGCATCACCCTCTTGCGGATCTCGTTGATACTCCCGTTGTTGGCACGGACCAGGTCGTAGTCGATCGGGGTCACCGATCCATTGTAGTAGGTGGCCGTCAGCGTTCCGGTCAGCAGTCGTCCCGTGGCGTTGTCCCGTTCGGTCAACTCGTCGGTGTAGGTTGCCGTGACCAGGTCACCCCCGGCAATTTCCAGAGTCGAGTTGTTCGACAGCGCCAACACATCTGACTGGGTCGGGATGTACTTCTGATCGGGTTCCTCGCCGGTGACCTCGATGTTGCTGATGGCCACCGCCACGCCCCGATACTCGAGAATGTCGAAGCGGACGTAACGGAGTTCCCTGGGTTCAAACTTCATCGTCCATTCGCCGTCACTGAAGTCGGCCTGCACTTCCTCCCGGGCCAGGGCCGGCTGGGCGAATTTCTGGTCGAGATCAAAATCTGCCTTGCGGAAGGGCAGCATGGTGACCGCGGCACTGTTGTGATCGGCTCGTGCGATCGTCGCCTGCACGCCGGTGGCCCCGGCGGTCGTGGCGGCAAAGATGGTCAACTGGTGGGTGCCCTGTTCCAGCCACACGTCAACCGACCGGTTGCCAGGCCCCACGGGAAGTTCAAGCCGGCCGTCAATTGCAATGGCGGTTCGCTGGCCGGTGACCGCAATCCGGGCCGCCCCCTCACGTTCCTGGACAACAAGTCCGGACCAGATCGCTGAAAACGGACGGGCCTGGGCCTTGTCGTCTTCGGGATCCTCCGGACGCATCCATTTCAATTCTTCGACCACCGATGTCTGGAACGGCTGTGAGTTGCGACCGAGACTGACAACCTGTCCCCAGTTGGAGTATCCGGTGTGGTTGCCGTTGTAGAGCCGCACCTGCATCAGGTCGGGATTGACCATCGGCTGGGGAGCCGCAGCCTTCTTGCTCGCAGCCTTCTTGCTCGCAGCCTTCTTGGCAGCAGCCTTCGCCGGTTTCTCAGCAGTCGGAGCGGGAAACACCACATCGGCAACCGTCTGCGGGGGGTTGCCGGCCAGTCGGAACCAGAATCGTCCATCGTTGCTCCCCATCAACACGCCGCGAACCGGCACCTGACTCTCGGGGTCCGGCGATGTGAGCCGGACCTGCGAGACGAGCCTCAAATCCTTCATGTCAACGGTCAACTGCTTGGGAGTCGCTCCATCGGGTTCACTCTGCCAGAACGTCTTGGGATCGCGGTCGATGGCCATCAACGGGCTGTGCTCGATCGCGGTGTCACTGGCCTGGGCACCGGCTGGCAGTTCACCCGTGGTGGCGGTGCCTTCAAAGACACCAGAATGTGGCGAGGTTTCCTTGAGCGTGACCTGCACCTGGTCTCCGCTCTCGGCGGTCAACTTGACCACCACCTGGTCAAACTCATCACCAAAGTCGCGGTCCTTGTCCTTGACCCGGAGATAGACCGGGTTGCCCGGCTTGATCTGGTTCGCCGGTCGCTGCTGGGACACCCGCTGATCGGCTTGCTCGCGCTCCCGCGCCTCCCGCTCCAGGCGTTCGCTGAATGTCTCCTCCTTGGAATCGATGACCAGGCTGCTGGAAATCGAGAACTCCCCGTCGGAGGCAATGATGATGTCGACGTCCGAAAGCGGGACCTTCTTGAATTCCTGTTTGAACGTGTCCGGATAATCGCACCGGATCTTGTCCTTCCCGGTGACCTGGAGTTTCCGGTCGCCCTTCGTGACGGGTCCCAGTTCGGTCGCCAGGTCCACGCGGAACAACCCCTTGCCGGCCCCGCCGCTGATCAGGAACACCTCCTCGCGATCCCCGCCGGGCTCGGTGGTCACGATCACCGGGATCCGGTTGTGCCCCCGGCTGATCCCCAGATCGCTGTCCTGGACAACGATGGAGAGTGGCAAGCCCGGTGGGTGGGTCCGCTTGCTGTTTCGTCCCAGTCGGCCAACCGTCCGCAACAGGTTCAACTGGTCGATGTAACGTTCCTCATCGCGGTAGACTTCCGAGAGGCTGTACAGCGCCTTGTTGGCCAGCGTGATCGACGGCACGCGATCCAGCACGCCCCGGAAGATCACCCGGGCCTCGTCACGATCACCCCGGCGATGCGACAACACGCCCCTCAGGAACTCCGCCCGGATCACCACGTCGAGTTCACGACTGTTGGCAAGCTTCTCGAAAACCAGTTCCGCCTGGTCATAGACTTTTTGAGCCAGGAAGGTTTCGCCGATTCCAAACTCGGCCTCGATCGCCTGGGGCGTCTCGGTGTACCGATTCTTGACAGTGGTGAACTCGTTCCGCGCCAGGTCGTACCGTTGCGCCTTGGCAAAATTCCGTGCCAACAGCAATTGGACCTTGGCCTTGGTCTGGTCATCAAACTGCTTGCTCTCGCTGTGCTTGACAACCCAGCCCCGCAGGATGTCCTCAACCCGGTCATGATTCTCGTCACCGCCGGCGGCAATGTAACGCTCGCACACAAACAACACGAGATCGGCGGGCACCTCGTCCCGATGCTGATCGAACAACGCCTTGTTGGCGTTGTAGGTCTCGATGGCCAATTCCTGGTCACCCAGCCGCAGTGACAACGCGGCCTGCAGCAGTGGTGCCAACGGACTGTCCTCGTCGATCGTCAGCCCGACGGCCCCCACCCGGGAGTAACTCTGAGCCACCACGTTCCGCCCGCTCTTGCGACGCCCCTCATCGACCGAGGTGATGTTGGCAAGCATCCCGCTGGCCAGCGAGGCAGCCGCCATGTAATCCTCACGGGTGAGCGCGCTTTGCACGTACGGCATCAGCCGATCCCAGTCGGTGGTGCTGTTGCCGACTGTGGCGGTCACTTTCTGGTAAGCCAGCAGCCGGGCTGTCGACGGCAACGGCTTGTCGACGGGCAACTCGAACAGTGCCAGCGTGGCGGCAGCACTGGGGCGATGCAAACGCAGGTCCCGCACGACCGTGTAGACCCGTCGCTTCAAATCATCGGTGGCCTCCTTGTTCCCTCGAACCGTGTCGACCCAGCCCTGGGCGAGTGTCTCATCGAATCCCCAGGCCCGAAACGCCCGGGCGTCCTGGCGAGTCCGGCTGGCCCGAACGATCTTCTCCCACTCGTCCAGGTTCGGCTTCTCCTGGCGGAAGTGCCAGTTGGCCAACTGGGCCGCATAGGCTCCCCGGTAATTGGATTCGTGGGTGAGCAATTCCTTGAGAAACGCTGGTTTCTGAGCGTCCTCGAGCGTCCCCAACACCCGACCGGCACAGTAAAACGAGTCGTAGTGATCTCGCTGAACTCCGATGTGGGACCGCCAGTAAGAAACAGCCAGGTCGTCGAGCTTGTACTTCTTGAGCGTGTCACCGACCTGGTACGCGTAGGTGTGAGCCGGTCCGTGGGCCTTCTCGACTCCGACAATCCAGGTGTGAGCAGCTCGGGCCAGTTCCGCCGACTTGTTCATGTCAGCGGCAACCAACAACCGGCGGAACGTGTCGCTGTTGCTCGATTCGGGCTGGAGCGTCACCAGGTGCCGACTGGCCTCGCTGGCGGCCTCGGCCGGTCCGTAATCGGTCGCGGCAGCCAGCCAGCCAACCGCCAGCGGATACTCCTTGGGAAACCGCTTGGCCAGCATCCCGTACGCACTGGTCGACCGGGATCGTTGATTGCTCGGAGCGTAGTGACGGAGGTAGTAGGCATGGCGAGAGAGCAGGTTGCGAGCCGCCTCGCTGGAGAGTTGCTTGTAGAGGTTTCCAGACACCAGTGACTCGCGAGCAGTGTCACCCTTCTTGTTGTTGGGTTCACCGGCCGTCCAGGCCACCAGCAGCGGATCGGCATCCGCGGTCTTGAGCAACGCCTTGGCCGAAGCCGCACGGTTCCTGGTGTCCTTGTTGCGACGGGCCGAATCGATCCAACCGGCAAGCACTCCACGAAAACTGGTCATCTGGGGGACCTGCCGCCGCGAGGCCAGATACCGCGCCACCTCGGCATTGAACTCGACATCGGTGGTCGCATTGGTCAGCAACCAACTCACCGCGTTGGTGGAATAGCTGTCGTTGCTCGGTGACGACGACACCAGTTGACGCAATACCGCCCGGGTCTTGTCCAGCTGTTTCATCCGGTCGCGGTAGACCTCGAAAGCCAGGACGGACCGGAGGTACGCCTTGTCGCCGAGATTGGGATTACGGCCAATCGCGTCGAGCAAGACTTTTTCGCTGGCCACGTGGTCAGCCGGCTCGTTGCCGCGTGTGCGGAGGTAGGCCGATGCCGCCGAGTGCGACCGCGCCGAGAGCGGCAGCAATTGAGCATAAATCCGGTTGGCATTGGGCAGATCCTTGGCCTGTTCGTACTTGCCAGCCAACAATCCCAACCGTTCGAAACGATCCGGGCGGGCAGGATACTTGCGGAGGTAGTCGTCGACGACCGGCTTCATCTGGGCCGCCTTGGCCGCCTGGTTGTTCGAGAGCGCCGTGATGGCGAGGAAGTGCACGTCCTGGCTGTCACGGATCGCCCGCGCCTTGCCATAGCTGTCACTGGCATTGGCCCATTGCCCCAACCGACCGAAATTCTCACCCATCATCAGGTGCAACTGCCGCTTCCGATCGGGCGTGGCCGGCAACCCCTTGGCCAGCAACTTCGTTGCCGCGGCATTGCTCTTGGCCCACTCGTTGCCCCGACGCCACTGGGCCACAGCCTGCCAACCGGATTCCTCGGCTGACACACCCTTGGGAAATGCGTCAAGGAGTTCCTCGGCCAGCGAGGCAGCCTGGGTGTAAACCGCCTTGTTGTTGACCGACGCGTACTGGGTGACTGCCATCACGGCGTGACGACGGCCCTCCACCGATCCGGGACTCCGACGGTAAACCGCCTCGTGAGCCGCTCCGGAAACCCGGCGATCGGATCCACGGTTCAGCACCGCCGCGAGACGAATCTCAAGTCCGGCCGCAGCCGGATCCTTGGGATACCGGTCCAGCCACTGACGGGCACTCGCGATGAAATCATTGTGCCGGCTGGCAGCATCCAGGCCATCAACCAGTTTCAACAACACGTCATGATGCCGCGTGTCGGTGGGATGCGAGGAAACAAAACGCTGGGCCACACGGATCAGGCCGAACAACCGACCATGCTGGTGATACAGGTCGACCAGCTTGACCATCACCTCGGCCGCCTCACTGGAAGTGTCCTTGAACTTGCCAAGTTCCGCTTCGAGGCTCGTCGCCTGCTGGCTGACGGCATCCACCTCACCTTTGGCCTTGGCCGCCGGCTTGGAGTCCTGGGCGAGAATCACACCGGCCAGTCCGGCAACGACGACAGCCGCAGCCAGGGCTCGCCGCTGTCCTCGAACCCAGTTCATCGTTCGCCGGGTCCACTCCACATTCGACTTGCGTGTCATCGCCCCACCTTGTCGTTCATTTCGCCCTTCGGGCTGTTGAATTCGTCGATCGCCACACGTTCACCGCGATCCACACGGGACCACGGAGTCCTTCAATGCTACCTCCCCGCTCCACCAGCAGCCCCCTTGGTGGCTCCCTCCCCGGGAGCGGGTGCCGCCGGCTTGGGTCGGTTCAATCGAGAAAGAGCATCAGCGATCTTCTTGGCATCCGAGGCCAATGGGCTCTCGGGGAACTCCTGGATCAACTGGTCAAATCGTCGCCCGGCCTCCGACCGGCGATTCATGCGGTACAGGCAGCGACCGTAGTTGAACAGGATCACGTCCAGGAACTTTGCATCGGGATAATCGCTGAGGACCGTCTCGAAGGTGTCGACGGCACGAGAAAAATCCCGTTGCTGGTAGTAGTAGTTGGCCATTCGCGAAACAGCTTCACCCACCCGGCCACTGTCGGGGAACTGGTCGAAGACCTTCTTGTATTCCTGGAACGCACGATCGCTCAACTGCGCGGCACCGGTTCCGGTGGATGCCAACGCCATCTGCTCGTAGCACTGGGCAATCCCAAACTGGGCCTCCCCCCGCAACTGGCTGGTCTGCATGTTGACCAGTCGGTTGTAGATTCCAATGGCTCGCTGCAGGTTGCCCTGCTTGCGGGCCACATCGGCAAGTTGCAACAGGGCATCGTCGACAAACCCGCTGTTGGGGAACTCCCGTTGCAACCGCTGGGCCATCGCCGCGGCCAACTCGAGACGATCCATCTCGAAATAAATCCGCCACAACTGCACGTAGGTCTCCTCGAGCAGACGACCACCGAGTTTCGAGGCCGACCGGGCCACCTTCTCGCAAACCGCCAGGGCCTGCTTGTACTTGTCATTGGCGTTGGTCTTGAGGCCGAATTCCTTGTAACGATTGGCGATGTTGGTCAACGCTCCGGCCGTTTTCAGCTCCGTCTGAAGTCGCAGTTCCAGGTCTGAAATCACGGCCCGGGTGACCCGCACTCCTCCCAGGTTGCCTTCAATGCAACGAGCTTCCGACTGCACCTGGTGGATTCCGTCGCTGCTGTTTCGCTCGTCCAGGTAAACCAGCCGGACCTTGTCGCCGGGCAACGCCTGCAGAACCTGGTCGCCCCCGACAATCTCGTCCGCCTTGGCCAACGCGACGGTTGTGCGAAAGACACCAGAATGAATCGAGTTGTCGACAACCGGCTGGGGGGCAGGCTTCCCGGCGTCCTTCTTCCCGGCGTCCTTCTTTTCGGCAGCAGGTGTTTTTTCGGTGACGTCCTTCTTTTCAGGGGCGGGCTTGGCCGCAGGATCATCGCCGGCTTTTTGCACCTCGGGCAATTTCCCATCCAGTCCACGCACCCGCCGTTCGATCCTGGCTTCGACCAGCGTCACCTTGACCTCGTCGATTTTCTTGAACCGGTCGATCTCTTCCCGCTCGCCATCACTCCCGGCATCCCCTGTCGCGCCCACGTTGGCTGCAGCCTTGGTGGCCGCATCCTTCTTGGTGGCCTCCGAGTCCGCCTCGGTCGCTTTTTTCAACAGTTCCGTTTCGATCTCCTCGTCGGTCTTCCGCCGGTAGACCTCGATGATCGCCTCAATCTTGTCCGGGCCATCGGTCAGGTCCCGATCGGGATCGGAGATCTGCAGATTGATCGCCTTGCCCAGCACGGCACCGTTCAGGGTTTCCTCGAACGCGCCGTCGGTGATTGCAGCCACACCATCGCCGACAACGGCCACGGAATTCAGGACAGGTTGATCGGTCTTTTTGTCCGCCGTGTGTGCGTCGGTGTAGGTCACCTTGACCGTGTCGTCGCCCTTGACCTCCAGCCTCCCGTTCCCCTTGACCGGTCGCCCCAGGCGTGTGGGGATACTTCCCAGGGCAATCCGTACGTTGCGTCCCACGGTGAAGCAATCGATCGTTTCACTGTCTCCGCTGGTGACAGACACGGTGACCTTGACGGGCTTGCCCGGTTCCAGGGCCGCGAGGTCGGCGTCATCTATGCGTACGAAAACCCGTTTCCCCGCCTCCACCTTCGCCACCTGGTCATCCTCGCCGGACATGTTCGTTCCGACTTTTTCCAGGGCTGCGATCGCGCGGCTGTAGTGGCCCAGTTGAAAGTGGCCCAGGCCGATGTAGTAGTAGGCCTGGTTGACCTGGGAACTGACCGGGAAATGCTCGATCACGTCCCGCATCACGCCAAAGCATTTCCCAAAATTGCGAGCCTGGTAAAAACACACTCCGATCTTGAGTGTCGCCTCGGCTCGTTGATCCTCATCCCGGTTGTCCTCGGCGGCGGTCGCCTCGAAATGGACCCGGGCCTTGTCGTATGCCCGATCACGTTCCAGGAAGAAGTTGCCCAGGCGGATGTGCGCCTCGTAACGAATCCGGCTCCTGGGATACCGCTCGATCACGCTCTGCCACACCTCCACGGCCTTCTTGAGTTCCCCGGATTCCAACCGTGAATCGCCGGCTTCGACGAGTTTCTTGGCGGCGCGGTCCTCGACCAGGGACCCCCGCACCCGCCTCTTTTTCTTGCCCGCGGCTGCCGACTTGGA